>JBBQUN010000096.1:0-15563 GCA_038212405.1 Acidimicrobiales bacterium
CAGAGCTCTTGTGCTCGCGGGCAGCGGGTCCGGAAACGACAGCCGGAGGGCGGGGCGATCGGTGATGGCAGCTCGCCCGAGATGGCCGCCGCACTTCGAGGGTCGACCAGTGGGTCGGGCACCGGGATCGCCGACAGCAAGACCTGGGTGTAGGGGTGACGGGGTCGGGCGTAGAGCTCGTCTGGGTGGCCGACCTCGCACACCTTGCCCAAATACATCACCGCAACTCGGTCAGATACGTTCTTCACGACGGCGAGATCGTGAGCGATGAACACCAGCGAAATGCCGTACCGATCCTTCAGGTCTTCGAGCAGGTTGAGCACCTGCGCCTGCACCGACACGTCGAGTGCCGACACCGGCTCATCGCAGATGATCACCTTGGGTTCGAGGATCAGCGCCCGGGCAATCGAGATGCGCTGCGCCTGACCGCCGGAGAACTCATGAGGATGCTTTGGCATCGCGGTGTCGGCATCGACGCCGACGTCGTTGAGCACCTTGCGCACCCGCTCGTTGGCATCGGCTTCGAACGCCGCCCGCTGACCGCGAATCTTCAGCATCCGAGGAAGGGCGAAGAACGGCATCAACAGTACGAGCAGCAACCAAATGGCCGAGGTGACCAAGACCATGACCGCCGCGGGGGCGATGACGACAAGACCGCCGATCATCGAGATCGTGCCGAGCGAGCTGAGGGCATTGCCGTCGCCGTCAGAGGTGACGGTTCCGAACACGTAGGCGGCCATGCCGACGAAGAAGGCAACAAGACCAACCCGCACCGTGAGACCGACGAGGCGTTGTTTCCACCACCCCATCATCGTTGGCACGAACTCTTCCCAAAGCCGGGCGGGAAGCGTACGCCCGAACCCTTCGAGCCAGCGGATGGTGAGCGGCTCCGACACGATCTCGGCGATGGTGCGACGGGGATTGAGCGACGAGATGGGATCTTGGAAGATCATCTGGAGCCGGCCACGAGCGTCGCGCAGTTCCTCGGCGTCGAGGCTCGCCATGTCGATGCCGTTGAGCATGACTCGACCCGAGGTCGGGGCCGGTACCCGCATGATGGCCTTGCCGGTGGTGGATTTGCCGCAGCCTGACTCACCCACGATGCCGAGGGTTTCGCCGGGAAGGAGGTCGACGCTGACGTCGGAGACCGCATGCACCTTGGCGCCGGTGTTGCCGATCGGAAACTCGACGACCATGTGCTCGACCCGAAGGACCGGCTCGTCGCTGATCTGACGAAGGTGTGCTGTTCCTGAACCAGCCATCAAAGACCGCTCTCTCGAATGTCGGTGATCTCTCGCACCTTGTCACCCAGATAGTTGAGGGCGAGGATCGTGATGAACATGAACAGTGAAGGGAACAGCACCATGTGCGGAGCATCGGTGAGACGGTCTCGACCGTTCAGGATCAAGATGCCCCAGGAGATGCCCTGTACGTCGCCGACGCCGAGGAAGGCCAGAGAGGCCTCGACCACGATGAGCACCGCCACTCCGATGAAAGCGAAGGCGAACATGGCCGGAAGAACGTTCGGCAGGATCTCGCGGATCATGATCCGCATGTTTCGCGCACCGAGTGTCTTGGACGCCAGCACGAACTCGCGATCGGCCCACACCATGGTCTGGGCTCGAACGACTCGTGCGATCGAGGGCACGGAAAGGATCGACAACGCAACGGCGGCCCAGATGGTCTTCGACAAGCTCGACGAATCCGGTGGGGCGAGGAACGTGACCAACGCCAGGGCGAGGACGAGCGCAGGCACCGACAAGATGATGTTGATCACCGCACTGAGCGACTGGTCGACACCGCCCTTGTAGAAGCCTGAGACCAGTCCAACGGTGCCGCCGAACAAGAGCCCCGCTGAGGTTGCGGCAAAGGCGACACCGAGCGACCGGAAAGCGCCGTAGATGGTTCGGCTGAAGACGTCCTTGCCGATGTTGTCCGCACCGAACCAGTGAGCGGCCGATGGCCCGCTTCGAGACACGCCGCGGAAGGTCGTGTTCGGGTCCTTGAGGAACGGCAGCAACCCGAGCTGGGCAGCGATGGTGGCAACGACGAGGAGCGCAAGCCAGATGGCCGACAACCAAAAGACCAGACCGAGCTCCTTCGATTGGTAGGCGCCGCCCTCTTCCTGCTCCACATCGGCGGTGACGCCCATGTGGTCGCTGGTCGGCGATGGTTGCTGCACCACGACGGGCTCTGTGGACAGATCAGACTCGAGCATTGCGGATCCTTGGATCGAGGACGGCGTAGAGCAGGTCGACGAGGAAGTTGATGAGGACGAAACCGACGGCGATCACCACGACGACTCCCTGCACCACCAGGAAGTCTTTCGAGAAGATGGCGGTGGCCAGGTACGTGCCGAGGCCCGGCAATGAGAAGAGCGTTTCGACGATGAGCGTGCCGCCGATCAGTGCCGCCGTGTTGATGCCGAGCACCGTCAGCAGGGTGAAGCTCGAGGGGCGCAAGGCGTGGGCCCAGAGCACTCGGCCGGTGGAGACCCCCTTGGCCTTGGCCGTGGTGACGAAGTTCTCTTGGAGGGTGGAGATCATGTCGGACCGCAGCAACCGCATGTAGGTGGCGGCTTGGCCGAGGGCAAGAGCAAGGGTTGGCAGGAGCATCTGCTTGAAGTGACCCCAGGGGCTCTCGAAGAACGTTTCGTAGCTCGATGAGGACACCGTTGCCGGGAACCACTCGACGCCGAGCCCGACGCCACCGATCTCGAGACCGCCCAGGGCAAAGGTGAGGATCATCACCACCGCCAACACGAAGTTCGGGATCGACAAGAAACCCAGAGCGACCGTACTCGAGGTTCGATCCGCCACTCCCCCCGCCCGGTACGCAGCGTAGACACCAACGGGCACCGCAATGAGTAACGCGGTCAGCTGCGCGTAGAGCATCAGCAGCAGAGAGATGGGCAGAGCATTGGTGATGCCCTCACTGACCGGACGGCTCAGGAACGGCGAGACCCCGAGGTCGCCCTGGACGGCGTCGGACAACCAGAGGAGATAGCGCTGATGGAGCGGCTCGTCGAGGTGGAGGTCTTCGACGATTGCGGCAACGGATTCCTCGGTTGCTGATGGCCCAAGAATGTTGAACGCGATGTCTTCAGGGTTTCCCCGACCGTTCTGGAGGTAGAAGGTGAACAGCGTGACGAGGAACAGCGTCGGCACCAGTGCGACGAGACGCCGGATCACGTAGCTGCCGTTCACGTACGTGGCGCCGGTGACGAGGATCACGAAGACGATCATCGAGAGCCAGAGGAAGGAAATGCCAGCCAGGCGCCCGATGACGAGAACCGCCAGCGAGCTGCCCATGGTGATCAATCCCGGACTTTTCATTGCATCGGGCACGTGGCTTCACTTCTTCCGTCGGGTTGTCGGCTCGTCTTGTGACACCTGTGTCGATCGTCACAAGAGCGGAAAGGTAGAGCGAAACGTGCGCGTTCTCAAGTCGCACGACGACTCGACCCTCGAAGTGCCGCAAACGCGCTCCCGACGGCTTCATGACAATGTCGACCGTGGAATTGACTTGCGTCACAAAATCCCTACTGTGTCGACAGTCACAACCCGTGACCGGATATCAAGGGGAGACCTTGCACGTGAGACCGTTCCAAGAAGGAACCAATGAACATCGGTCGAAATTGACCACCGTTCTGGCCCTATTGTTCAGCTTTGCCATGATCGCCGCTGCGTGCGGCGGGTCGAGCGACAGTGGCGGCACTGAAGGTGGCGATTCAGAAGGAGGCTCCGAAGGCGAGTCGGCTACCCCGACCACCCTCGCCGTCACGACCACCGCACCATCAGCCGACGGCCCCAGTCAGGGTGGCACGCTGGTGTATGGCATGGAAGCCGACTCGGCCAACGGCTGGGCTCCGTTCCGTGTCAGCTGCGCCATCTCGTGCTATCGAATCATGGGCGTGATCTCGGATCCGTTGTTCGTTGCGAATACCGACGGCGGCGTGTCTCCCAACCTGGTCGAGTCCTTCGAATCGAATGCGGACTTCACCGAGTGGACCTTCGTCATGCGTGAGGGCATCACCTTCCACGACGGCGAGCCCTTCGATGCCGCGGCAGCCAAGCTCAACATCGACTCGTGCCGCTTCAGCGGACTGACCGGTCCTGCGCTGTCAACGATTTCCGATACCGCAGCCGACGGCCAGACCCTGACCATCAGCATGTCGAGCGCTTGGGCACCGTTCCCGTTCAACATGGCGGGTGGCCAGTGCTCATACATGTTCTCGCCGAAGTGGCTTTCGAGCCTCGACGATCTGCCCCAGCGCAATGCTGAGGCACCGTTCTTCGATGCCGAGATTGCAGCAACCCCAGGTGGCGGCGACGCCACCAAGCCGGTCGGCCTCGGCGCCTTTGTCTTCGAGAGCTATGAGCCGGGCAACGGCAACGCCTTCATCGCCAACCGCAACGAGGACTACTGGCGTGGCCCGAACGGCATCACCGGTGAGCAGCTTCCCTACCTCGACCGTGTCGAGTTGGTGGTTGCGGTCGACATCGCCAGCCGTTCCAACGGTGTTGCCTCGGGTCAGTTCAGCGTCATCCATACCGCGAACTCCGATGAGATCGTGCGTTTGGAAGAAAACGAAGACCTGAACGTGATCAAGGCCAACGACTTCGGCGAGACCAACTACACCATGCTCAACGTGGCTGCCGGCGAGAACCCGACCGTGGCCTTCCTGCAAGGCTTGGACGCACCGGTCCCGATGGATCCCGATGGCGCCAATGCCGCCAACCCGCTGGTACACAAGTCGTGCCGCCGGGCCCTGGCCTTTGCCACCGACAACCAGCGCCTCGCCGATGAGCGTGGTGCGGGCATCGTCGATGTTGCCAACGGTCCGTTCCCTCCCGGTTCGATGGGCTATCTCGAAGACTCCGGTTACCCCGGATTCGACGTCGCCGAGGCTCAGACAGAATTCGAACAGTGCAAGATCGACGCCGGCACCGACGTCATCTCGTTCCAGTTCGACACCACCAACGATCCGTTCAACGTCGAGACCAACGAACTCGTGATCTCGATGTGGAAGGACGCCTTCGGCGACGAGATCGATGCCACGATCAGCCCCACCGAGCAGGGTTCCTACATCGGACTCGCTCTCACCGGCACGTTCGAGGCCTTCGGTTGGCGCAACCACGGCGGTATCGATCCCGACCAGCAGTTCCTGTGGTGGTTCTCGGGAACGGCATCGCCGATCGGGAGCCTGGCGCTCAACTTCGGACGCTTCCAGGACCCGGCCATCGATGCTGCTCTGATCACTCAGCGCAGCACCGATGACGTCGAGGTCCGTCGAGCAGCCGCTGAAGACATCAACCGCTCGTTCGGCGAGAACGTGTGGAACCTGTGGAGCACCTGGACCCTGTGGGGCATCGCCTCCAACACCAATGTCCAGGGCGTCACCGACCTCCAGACCCCCGACGGCGACACCCAGCGCCCGGTGGTTTCGGGATCGCACCCGATGATCGGCATGTGGTGTGTCGACGGCAACTGCAACCCGTAACCAGGGTTGAACAAGTCTGCTGACCACAGCGGACCACGAACAAAACCAGCGGTGCCCGGGCTCACCCAGAGCCCGGGCACCGTCGCGTTCGCCACCGAGGAGCATCACGAGACCTGACCCGGGAAAGCGTCTCGGCGCCCAGCGCCGAGAGGCGGTGAGAGAAGAAGCCCGCCAGGGCTGACGAACGACGTGGGCCCGGTGGGGATCGAACCCACGACCAAGCGATTATGAGTCGTGCCAGCCTATGCGGCTTGCTAAATCTCCTAGTCACGAGGTCAGAGAGCCGGTCACCTGCACCCTAACCAGATGGATCGCCTGCTGTTACCAACAACCAGGAGTCCACCACAATGAACACAGAACCAATATCGGTCACCGATGACATGCTCGACCGGTTCCCGCAATTCGCGGGCGAGACCGAGGTCGAGTTCGCCGACATCCGCACCGCGCTCGACGGTGAAGCCGAGCACGAGCGGAACGAAGCGGCCGGGATCGTCGACCAGCTCGACGCCGACGGCCGACTCGTGCGGCTCTCCGCACTGGCCGACCAGCTCGACGCGTTGCTCGCCTCGATCCTGCCGGGTGCGCAAGCTGCGGCGGCGCTCTGGCATCAGATCGTCGCCGAGATCGAGCAGGCAACCGACGACAAGCCCGACGCAGTGTGGTCCGAGGTCCATCGGCGCTTCGTCGACACCGTGACCACGAAGGCGCTCAACGTCGCCGGCCAGATCGCAAACGAGGACGTCCGATGAGCGCCGAGTTTCGAGACCTCACGCCGGAAGACATCGCCAACATGCCGAGAGAGGAGTTGCACGACGAGATCGTGCAGCGGCTCCAGTCGATGAGCGAACGGGCGGTCAGATTGACCAAGCAGCTCGACGTGATCGAGGCACACCTCGCAGCGCGATCAGCAGCGAGGGCCAACGCATGAACCCCAAGGCGACACGCGAGGAAGAACCAGAGATGCACGCACATCTCGACCGCCTCGAGGCACTCACGACGGAGGTTCTCGAGAGGGTGCGGGCCCTCGTGGAGAGCAAGCGCCAGAGCTGAGCGTCGGCTCGGATGAAGGGGTCCTCGGCTTTCGGTCGAGGGCCCCTTGTTCTCTACAGGTCCCTGGCGATCTCCGAAGCCCGCTCCCGGAGAACGGCAACGCCTTCGCGTGATGCGCTCGAGTCCAGCGCCTTTGGGGGCGCAGGTAAGGATTTCAAGGCCGACAGCTCCTTGGAAACATCGATCGGTTGCCGGGCGGCCAGAGCGATCATTATTCGATGGATCGACGGATGGATCCGAACTGCGTGAAACGCGTCGTTCGCCACCTTCCCGGATCGGTCGCCATACACCTCAAGGGAGCGAACTGCTAGCTGCGCACGAGCATAGACCGGGCCGTAGTTGTCAGTGAAGTCCCTTACGACCTGCGACGCATTGCGGAGACCTCCGGCCTTCGCGATCCGATACAAGAGAATGAGGGTTTGTTGTCCGTAGTTGGTCACGATCTGTTCAAGTTCGCCTATCGATTCTGCCGCCTCCACAACCAGGGGGAACAACCGTGCAGCTCGCCTTGTCCGCTGCTCGTTGCGCTGTGACACCACGGCAAAGACGACGACGCCGGTCTGTGCGACGGCCGCCACCGCCAGCACAAGAAACTCAGCAGCGCGGTACCAATCGTCACTCGCGATATCCCGCAAGAGGAACCAGGAACCACCGAGGTAGAACGGTCCGGCGAGGATGGCGAAGCCCATGACGATCTGCCACCACTTGGGTTGTGTGGTGTCGTCGTTCACGGTGCGCAGAGTAGGCGCACCTCGCGACGGTGACCGTCATGCAGCCTGTTTGCCTGCCTGGCGTCGTTCACGGGGTGACGTTGCCGACCAGATCCCATCGGGCTCGGGTTTGCCTTCGGGCCCGTGCATCGCAGCGTCGTAGCACTGTTGGGCCACCGTGCAGCGTTGACACATGGCGATGGCCGGCGCGGTGGACCCGCTCGGGGCGACGAAGAACAGCTCGGCGCCAGCACCTCGACACTCGGCCTCGAGGTGCCAGTCCGGTCGACGGATCGCATAGTGCAACGAGCGGATGCCGACGATCGAGCGGAAGTCATCCGACGGGCGCAGATGCTCGCTCATTCCTCGATGCCCTGGATCGCGTCTTGCACCACAAGGTCATCGGCGTGGGATCGCCAGATGTCGGCAACCCTGACGTACTGCTCGAACACCTCGGGGTCATCGTTGTCGACCTCGTGCCCGTTCTCGACCCGGTTGCGGTATTCCGAGTCAGCCAACAGCGCGTTGGCCTTCGCCAGAGCGACCGCCATGTGCACGGCCATGGTCTGCATGTTGATGAATGCGAACGTGAGCTCGTCGGGATCGTCGCCGACCTCCGCACGGAACTGGTCGATGTCGTCGCCGGGTGCCAGGTCGCCGAACAACGCGTTGAACGTCGGGGCGAACGTGCGGGACATCCGTTCGTAGTCTTGCCATTTGGTCATCGGTCGTCATCCTTGCTCGGTGGTCGAAAGCTGGTGATTGTGTTGGGTCGGTCTGCAGTGCGGGCCTCGGACAGTGCCCGACGAATGGTCGTCCGTTCTCCGCATCCGTCCGTTTGCGGTGGTTCGGCCAACTCGATGTACTACCGACTCTGACCGAAGGTCTTGATCGGCACCGTGATTGTGTCGTCGACCGTTTTCTCCGGGGCATCCACGATCGGGCTTCGCGTGATGGTGCCATCGGCAGCGACGGCTAGGTGGTCGAACGAGTCAGCCCACGTCGGCGCCATGCCTCGAGGTCGCAGGAGCCAGGCGGGGACGTGCACGGTCCGGCCGGCGTCGATGTCAGCCACTCGTGCGAGATGAAGCTCGACCCGACTCGTTTCGCCGAGCTGTTCCCAGCGTTGGGCCTTCGCCAGCCAGAACTTGCGAAGTTCTGCCCGGGCGCCGGTGTCGTTCGTGACCGGGACCCGGCGTCTCACGCCGCACCGCCCTTGATCTGGTAGATACCGCGGGCGCCGACGCGGCGCTGAGGTCGACGGTTCGCCGACTGGTCGCCGGCGTCACCATCGGGCAGTCGCAGAGCGGCCTGTAGACGTGCCAGGGCGATGCGGAGTTGTCGGGCCTCGACACTGGCCGGGTGGGCGCGGCGGTTGCCCTTGTCGTCGGTGATGACGTCGCCCTCCTCGAGCACGATTGCGGCCAGGCGGTCGAGCGCGTCGACTGTCCGAACAATCTCACGCAACAGGGCGAGCTCGTGCTCCTCGAGGTCGAACTGGCCGAGCACCGATCGCCACAACTCGCGGCCGGGCTTGGCTGTTCCACGCGGTGGAGACGGGAGACGTGACCCATCGACCGCTTCCGTGGTCATGATGACCCCCAACTGCTCGTTCGTTTCAGGGGTCGGACATGGCGCTCATCAGCACCTAACGGTGTTCTTGCGGAGGCCGGGGGAGCCGGGGTGGCCAGGGGGGTGGGGGTGCTCCTGACGGCCCTGCTCCTGCCTCGGTGTGCTCGGTCTGCGGTCGCAGTGTGTTGGTCGAGCGGCGACGCGTGAGCGCTCTTTGTGCGTGTGTGGTTGATGGCCTGTCGGGGCCGGTTGTCGGTCATAGCCATGGGCCTTCCGTCGGGTTGGGTGCGGGTTGCTGGTCGGTGTGGTTCATGCCGAGCGCCGAGCGCAACGACTGTTCGATGCCGTCACCGTTGAGTGCCATCTGATTGCCTCCGCTGGTGTCGTGTGTCTGTGTGCTGTCGGCGAGGACGGTGACACCTTCGGGGGTGGTGGCGATGGCGATAGGGGCGGCGCAGTGCGGGCACTGGTGGCCGGTCATGATGCGGCCTTCACGGCGGCTTCGACGGTGGCCTTGGCGAGCTTGCCTCGCAGTGCCCAGGCTTCGGCCTGCTTGCGCATCCCGGGTGTCATGCGGGCCTCGGTCTCGGCTGCGGTGCGGTCCTGGTCGAGCTTCGACTGTGCGGTCGCGGCCTTGGCTCGAAGCTTGGCGGCTTCGGGTGCGGTGTTGAGCTGCAGTGCGGTGAACCCTGCGGCGACGAGGTTGACCAGGGCGGGCCCTCCGCTGTTCATGGCGGCGGTTGCCCGGTGGAGTTCGTCGAGGTTGGGCACGGTCGCCATGAAGTATGCGGAGTCGAACGGGGCCGGCTTGCCGTAGCCAGCGCCGACCATCATGGAGAGAACCATCGACACCTCGCGGGCCTTGGTCGTGGCGGCGATACGTGCTTCCCAACTGGCGGCGGCGACGGGGCCGGCCTTCAGGATGGCGTCGACGTTCGGGTTCGGTCCGAACGCTTCGACCGATGCGAGCAGGGCGGCCGCTGCGTCGTCGAACGCTGGCCGCAACTGTCCGACGATGTCGTCGCCGATGTCGACCAAGACGTCGCGGGTGCGGCGCTCGAGGCGGCGCTCGAGCTTGTGGGACAGTTCCCCTGCCCGCTCGGCGGCGACGAGTGCCAGGGCCGCGGCCGTGACACGGTCGGCGATGGTTCCGGCCTTGACGTTGCCGGCCATGATGTCGGCCTCGAGGGCGGTGACGGCGTCGGCGTCTCGGGCCGATCGGATCGCGGCTCGAATGGCCTCGATCGTGGTGAGGTCGTCGGGGGTCTCGATGTCGAGCCCGTTCAACAGTCGGTTGAGAAGGTCGGTGTTCAGGGGGACGTTTGCCATTGGGTACTCATTTCTCTGTTTGTTCGGAGGTTGGCGGGCGCTGGCCGGCCCTAGGAGGCGATCGCGGCCAGCGCCCAGAACTTGTGTCAGGCGGCCTCGGGGACCGGCACTGGTTCGCCACCGTCGGGTGGTCGAGGTGTCCAGTCGGCGGGCCGGCGCTTGCGATTTCGTCGGGCGGTGACTTCGTCCTCGGGGGCGAAGACGCGGGCCCAAGGGTCATCTCGCTCGGGCTCGGGCCACCCGAAGATCAGTTCGGAGAAGGTCGGCGGCTCGGTCATCGTTCGCCCTCGATTCCGTCGCGATGACAAGTTGTGACAGTGATTCCGGTTAACGCTCTGTGTGTGTGCGCACGTGGGGAACCGGAACTGTTGTCATGAAATGTCACTAGGTCTGTGACCAGCCCGAACATCCGAGCCTTGTCGTCAGTCGTCACGTCGAATCCCCTTCCAAACCCTCGCTTGGCTCGTTCGCGACTGTTCGCATCCGGCCATTTCGAGCGCTTCGTTGAACTCGCGTCGGCTGAGGTGCAGGCCTTCGTCTCGGCACCAGCGCTCGAACATGTCCCGCATCTCCGACACGGTGGTCTGAGCGTGTCCGCCAGGGTCGATGACGAGTGAGAAGTCGGAGCAGAACCGGTTGAGCCAGTTCGACTCGGTGCGGTAGTCGGTGGTTGCCGCCAGCACAACGGCGGGTGTCTCCAAACCTTCGGCCTGCCACGCCTGGCAGCCACGCACGAGCCAGGCCAGAATCCCGGGCGCCTCGGCTCGGAGCTTGGACTTGAGCTCGAGGTCGATTCGATCCTCGGGGATGACGACGTCGAAAGGGATGACCCGGATTCGACGCCAGATCGCCAGATCGGTCCCGTTGATCTTCGGCAGATGGTTGCACGCCATCCACAGCTTGTGGGTCGGCTCGAACTCCCAGAAGTCTTCGCGCATCCGGCGGGCGGTGATCTTGTCGCCGCCGACGAGTTGTTTGACCTGTGCCTCGGCCAGCTTCGTGCCCTTGTCGGTTTCGATGGCCGATGCGAACCTGGCGCCGAACAGGGTCGTCATCGACGTCGGGTGTGGCTCGTGTCGGGTCTGCAGCAGCAAGTCCTTCGGCGCCGTGACTGCGTACTCGCCGAGAACAGCGGTGATCGCGTCGAACATCGTCGACTTGCCGTTGCGTCCGACGCCGGTGGCGATGACGAACACCTGCTCCCGAACGTCGCCGGTGATCGAGTAGCCGGCCAGGCGTTGCACGTAGTCGCGGACGTCGGGATTGGGCAGCACCGTTTCGAGGAACTGCGTCCAGACCGGAGCGTCGGCCCCTGGCTCGAATCGGGTCGGTGCCAGCTTCGTCAGCAACCGGTTCGGGTCGTGATCGAGCAGTTGGCCGGTCCGCAGGTCGATCGTGCCGTTCTCCACGTTCAAAAGCCAGGCGTCGGCGTCGAGATCGGTGTGGCTGACCGACATTCCCGACACGGTTCGCGCCAGGCGGGCGGTCGCTGCGATCGTTCCCGCCGATTCGGACTTCGTGGCCCATTTGACCAGTCGGTCACGTTCGGCGCCGCTGACGTTGGGGACGAGCTGCCACAACCGACGCGGAACGTCTGCTGCCAGTTCCGTCACCCGAACGTCGTCGTCATCGACGGCGAACCGGACGCCATCCCATGCGAGCCAGCGGCCCCACTTCGCGACGTAGCGCAGACTGTCGCCGTGCGCGGCGACGAGCCGGTGAGCGTTGCCCAGATCGGTCAGGTGATGACCGTCGGCCCCTGTCGGCTCGGTGGCGGGCGGCGTCGGCCGTTCGCCAGGGTCGGCGTCCACGAGCGTTTGGAGCTCGTCGAGGTCGTGGCCTTCGGCGAGGTAGTCATCGAGTCCGATCTTGCGGTCTGGGGCGTCGGGAAGGTGGAGATAGTCGACGTGGGCCCCGCGTGCCGTCAGGACGCCTGCCAGGCGTTGTGCCGCGTCGTAGACCGACACCTTGGTCAGCGCGTCGGAGTCGAAGGCGATGACGACACGGCGCCCGTCGAGGGCGATGGCGTCGAAGTCGGGAACGAGCGTCTTGCCGCCCTTAGAGTTTACGCCGCGGAAGTTCCACACGCCCGTCAATGCGATGCAGCACAGACCGGCAGTGCACGCCGAGTCAGCCTTGACGGGGCCCTCGGTGATCCACAGCGGAACAGATGGGTCATCGAGGTGGATCTGAGCGGCGGCGGGCACGTCGACCACAACGGGCTGACCGGCGCGTGTCTCATACTTGACCGGCTTGCCGTTCTTCGCTGGCCGCGGCGCATCCGGTCGGTACTGAAAGCCGGCATCTTGGCCCCAGGCGTTGCGCATGGGGATCAGAAGCCCAGGAACCCGAACCTGCTGCTTTGAGAACCCAGCTCGCTCGAGTGTTGCCTTCTCGGTCACTGTCCGGTAACCGCGTGCACTGGCGATTTCTCGGGTGACACCTCGGGCTTCGAGGAAGTCGACGTGATTCTGAGCCCATGCGATTCCCCAAGAGGATGAGACCGCCGCGGGGTCGTAGAAGGGTCGGTTCTCGATGCTCATGCGGCACCGCCTTGCTGCCACACGTCTCCGGCGCCGATCTCCAAGCACCCGATGCACAG
Source organism: Acidimicrobiales bacterium (assembly GCA_038212405.1). Lineage (GTDB taxonomy): Bacteria > Actinomycetota > Acidimicrobiia > Acidimicrobiales > SZUA-35 > JBBQUN01. The sequence goes on from JBBQUN010000096.1 coordinate 12,767, forward strand.
GGGCGAGTCAGGGTGCCGTGGATGGGCTTCGCAGTAATGACAGATCGACTTTGCGGAGTGTTGACGAACCGACCATGCGGCCCATCTGTCGGCGACCAGAGAATCGACCTGGCCTGCTATCATGTCGGTGTCGTCGGCTGCCAGACCGATCTTGTCGGGGCCCGGGTTAGCGCCCGGGCTTCGTCGCTCTCGGGGTTCAGGCGGCATCAGCGCCACCTCGCGACCGGCGAGCCTTGGCTGAAGCGAGCGCCATCTTCGCCATGTGGGCGTCGCGAGCGTGCTTTGCCCTGCGGTAGCGCTCTTCAGGATCGAGCGCTCCGTCTGGGTCGATTTCGCGGGCGAACCGCTCGATCAACCCGCGTTGAGCTGTTTCGCCTTGTCGGCGACCGGCGTCTGGATCGGCCTTGGCCCATCGAGTGTGTGCGGCGAGTTGGGCACGAAGCCTTCGCTCTGCGGGAGTAAGGGCAGACGACATCAAGCACCCCTTTAGGGTCTCGATGATCGTGCTCCGCAGCTCGACCTGGCCTCAGCGCCTTGCGCTAGGAACGCCGGATGTGATCCGGTGGCCTCGGTTGTATGACGTAATGCTATCAGACCAACACAGGGGCCCTGAGGACTACTCCGTGATTCGTGTCCCGTTTCCGTAGGTGGTCGCGAGCGACGGGTCCTCGGCGAGACGCCGATCGGCGGCCTCGGCACCGCGGGCCGACATCAAGATCTGGTAGCGACTCAGGGAGTGTCCCATTCCCCGGCCGGTCGTGATGCTCAGCCGGCTCGTGTGGCTGCTTCCGTAGCGACGTTCCATCGCGCTGACGAACGCACTCGGTGTGGGCGCCAATGCCGGCGCCTGGTCATCAAGCCGGACCTTGGCTGTTCCGACTCTGTGGGCCAATTGATTGAGCACCCAGGTCCGGCTGAGGACGGCCCAACCATGCCGGTTACATCGCACGACAAGAGCGGGGTACTCGGGCGCCGATATCGATTCGGGTAACGCGAGAAGAGCGACCGACCCGCTCTTGACATCGAAGTCTCCCTCGGTCTCGACGTCAGCACCTTCCTCCAGCCGTCGACGAGCTTCGGTGCGGTACAAAGCGGGCTCGCCGTTGACATCGATCGGCGCAACCAGCGGTTCCGTCCAGGTCGAGGTGAACAGCGGCCCGAACTCGGTGCTACCCGCGAAAGCCAGCTTCGTATGGCATGAGCGGCACCTGACGACGAGTTCCGGCTCTTGGCCGAGTGAGTCGTCGACGGCGTCGAGGGTACGTTCCACGACCTCCGCCCCCTTGGGGACGAGCTGCAGAGGCAACATCGGCATCATGAGAGTCGGTCTCCGGGTGAGAGTGAGCGGTGGGCTTCGAGTGCGCGGTCGGCGGCAGCGCTGCGTCCGTACCGACGAACCATCTCGGGTGACCGCCAGCCGGCGATGAGTTGAAGGTCAGACTCCCGCCCACCAGCCGAGAGGAACTGGTGTGCGAAGGTGTGCCGGAACCGGTGGGGGCGCAGCCCCTCGATCCCTGCGGCCTTACCGCGGCGTTTCAGTAGCTGTGCCACACCCGACACCGTGAGCGGGCCTTTGGCGCCGAGCCAAAGTTCTGGTCGATTGGAAGACGAATGTTCACGTCGAACTCGAAGGTAGCGGTTGATCGCTTCGAGTGCCGTGTCACCGAGTGGCACCACGCGAGGTCCGGTCTTGCCGTCAACGGACACGACTCGGTAGGTGACGTCGACGCCGGCGACGGTCATGGAGAGCAGTTCGCCGAGCCTGACCCCGGTGTCGTACAACACGAGGATGAGCGCTTTGTCACGACGTGCGGTGAACTCGAGCCGATCCTTGTCGGCGCGGGTGTAGCTGCGTCCGGGCCCGCGGCAATCGAGAAGGAGTCGCTCGACCTCTTCGGGACGGATGACGTCGGGTGGATCGTCGACGACCTTCGGCTCGGCCAGCTTCGCGAACGGCGACCGCTCGATCTCATCTTCCTTCTCTAGCCACGAGAAGAATGTCCTGATCGACCGGTAGTGCATGGCGGCGGTCGAGTCTTTCACTTCGTCCGCGAGGTCGGCGAAGTAGCGGTCGAGCACCCGGTGGTCGATGTCGTCGAGGTCACTCGACTGGCCCTGCTCGTCGAGCCAGTCGGCCAGGCGCTGCGTGTGGACTCGGTAGAGATACCGGGTTCGTTCGGTTCGTCGACGCGCCCGCAGGGACGTATCGAAGTCGTTGAGGAGATCGCGCAGCTTGAGTCCCACGAAGGAAAGTGTACGTCATACTAGATCGCCTGCTGTCGATGCTGTATGCTAAATCTCGTTCCGGCGTTTCTCCTGGTAGTGGGCCCGGAGGGGATCGAACCCTCGACCAAGCGATTATGAGTCGCATGCTCTCACCACTGAGCTACGGGCCCCGATGGCATCCCGCAGGATGCCTCGGCAAGGTTAGTGGTCAAACACTGCGTCTCGGGATCTTCCGATGCCGATGTTCAGATGCCGAGGCGGTCGAGGAAGTCGAGTTGACGCATCTGTTCGGCGTGTCGGGAGGCCATGACGACGAACATGGCGTCGCCTCGTTCGGTTTGTTCGACGATCTGTGAGGCGGTAACGGCCATCAGGTAGCCGCTGAACGATCCGAGCACGTAGCGATGCCAGATCGCGTCGAACGACACTGCGACGCCGTGCAATGCCAACGCGTCGACATAGCGGCGAACGAGTCGTTCGTCGTGCTCGACGCGGATCTCGGGGAGCAGCCCGGAACCGAGCATGTAGGCAAGGTCGGTTGGCCCGGCACCGATACTCACGGTTTGCCAGT
>JBBQUN010000097.1:0-15549 GCA_038212405.1 Acidimicrobiales bacterium
CAGCGACGGCAAGGTTTGGCACCTCGATGTCGGCTCGTCGCATCCTGGGGCTGAAGCAGGTCCCAAGGGTTGGGCTGTTCGCCCATTAAAGCGGTACGCGAGCTGGGTTTAGAACGTCGTGAGACAGTTCGGTCCCTATCCTCTGCAGCCGAAGGAGATTTGAGGAAGTCTGTCCCTAGTACGAGAGGACCGGGATGGACGCAGCTCTCGTGTGCCAGTTGTTCCGCCAGGAGCATGGCTGGTTAGCGACCTGCGGAAGGGATAACCGCTGAAGGCATCTAAGTGGGAAACCTGTTCCAAGATGAGATCTCCCACCGGGTTAACCGGGTAAGACCCCTAGTAGGTGACTAGGTTGATAGGCCAGGCGTGTAAGTGTGGCAACACATTCAGCTGACTGGTACTAATAGGTCGAGGGCTTTTGGTTATTACAGCTCGTGCTCGCTGTGGAATTCTTGAGAAACAAGTTCGTAACTTGTGGCCGATGGGACTGGTTTCAGTCTCGTCCGCTGCTGGTGACAACAGATTTCGGTGGCGATAGCGGAGGGGTCACACCCGTTCCCATTCCGAACACGGAAGTTAAGCCCTCCTGCGCCGATGGTACTTGGATGGAGACGTCCTGGGAGAGTAGGTCGCCGCCGGATTTCTTACAACGACCCCATGCTTCGGCATGGGGTCGTTGGCGTTTTTGTCATGATTGATCCGGGTGGATGACATCCCTGTCGCTCCAACGCATTGGGCCGAGCCTTGCCAATGATGGCGTGGGCGAGCGCTTGCCCGCTCGAGCAGTAGCCTGGGGGAATGTCTACGAATCCGCGCCCATCGAGTTCGCGCTCCAGCAACGGCGGAGGTCGCCGCCGACGGGTGCCGCCGCCGCCGGTGCTTCGAGACCCCCTCGAGATCAGTCGAGTCGATGTCGACGAGGCGCCGGCGTCGAAGAAGCGTCGCCGAGGCGGCAGCACGATCGATGTGTCGGAAGTCGTCTTTCCAGATGTTGCGTCCGACACAGCAGCGAAGTTGCGCCGCCGGCTCGTCGAGGCCGCAACCGCATTCGAGGCAGAGCGATTCGTCGATGCTCAGCGGCTGTTGGTGTCGATCAACAAGCTGGGGCCCGGTGTTCCAGAGGTTCAGGAGCTTCTCGGTTTGTCGCTGTACCGGCAGGGTCGGTGGTCGCAGGCTGCGAAGGAATTGCAGGCGTTCGCCGATATGACCGATTCTGTCGAGCAACACCCTGTTCTGGCTGACTGTCACCGTGCGCTTCGCCACTGGGACACTGTCGAAGCACTTTGGCTCGAATTGGGTGCATCGTCACCGGCAGCTGACCTCGTCGAAGAGGGGCGCATCGTCTATGCAGGAGCATTGGCCGACAACGGGAAGGCCCGTGAGGCCATCCGTCTGCTCGAGACCGCACCCAAGGCACCGAGCAAGCCGAAGGAGCATCATTTGCGCCGCTGGTATGCACTGGCTGATCTCTATGAGCGCAACGGTGAGCCGTCGAGAGCTCGCCGGCTTTTCATCGAAATCGACAAGCTGGTTCCCCACTACGGTGATGCGGCGCAACGGGCCCGTCAGCTCCGTTAAGCTCTCGGCGTCGCCCGAACACACTGAACGAGCATTCGCTCGCGAAGTGATCTCTTCCCCTTCATGCCAGAGCCACCTTGTTGGAGGCTTGACGAGAAGGAGACGGTCACATGGCCGCTCAGAGGAAGATGTCCAAAGATGAGAAGACCTCCACGACGAGCCGATCGAGTGGGGGAGCACCGAGGCGGCCTCCAAGTGACGCTTCGCAGAACGTCGTGGTGATCACTGGTCAGGTTCGAGTCGAACCGACGCTTCGCTCCACCGCGTCCGAGGAGGTCCTACTGACGTTCGACCTCGTGAGCGGTTCCGAGGAAGAGCGTCGAACAGTGCCAGTCTCGTGGCGAGGGCCAACGGGATTGGTGCCAAAGGCGAACCGTGGCGATGAGGTCGTTGTTCTTGGCACCGTGCAGCGCCGATTCTTTCGCACAGCCGGTGCCACCGCACACGTGACTGATGTTCGCGCTGACCTCGTCGCTCGTACGCCGGCCGCCAAGCAGAAACTCATGGCGACAGCGGTCGCTCGATTGGCGGCGATGTATGGAGACCGCCAATCAAGCCAGTAGTGGCCGTTCTCGAGTGGCCGTTCTTGGGATCAGGTGAGCGTGTCTACGTTGTTCAACTCGGCAAAGGCCTGAGTGAGACGGGTAACGAAGGACGCCTCTCCTGAGCGAAGCCAAACCCGAGGGTCGTACACCTTCTTGTTGGGCTTGTCGTCGCCATCGGGGTTGCCGATCTGTCCCTGCAAGTAGTCGTGCTTGTCGGCTTCGAATTGGCGAACGCCGTCCCAGAAGGCCCATTGCAGGTCGGTGTCGATATTCATCTTGATGACGCCATACGAGATGGCCTCTTCGATCTCGGCCGCGGTCGATCCGGAGCCGCCGTGGAAGACGAAGTTGACCGGCTTTTCGTCGGTGGAGAACTTGTCGGCAATGAAGCGCTGTGAGTTGTCGAGAATCGATGGGGTGAGGACGACATTGCCTGGCTTGTACACGCCGTGCACATTGCCGAAGGCGGCGGCGATGGTGAAGTTCGGGGAGATCTTCTTCAGCTGCTCGTAGGCGTAGGACACCTCCTCGGGCTTGGAGTAGAGGTCGGCGGTGTCGGCATCGGAATTGTCGACACCGTCTTCCTCGCCACCAGTGATGCCCAGTTCGATCTCGAGGGTCATGCCGATCTTGCTCATCCGATCGAGGTACTGCGAACAGATCTCGAGGTTCTCCTCGATGGTTTCCTCAGACAAATCGAGCATGTGTGAACTGAAGAGCGGGACGCCATGGGTGTCGAAGTGTTGCTCGCCGCGATCGAGCAGACCACTGATCCAACCGAGCTTGTCTTTGGCAGCGTGGTCGGTGTGCAACATGACACGGGCGCCGTAGGCCTCAGCCATCGCCCACACGTGTTGGGCGCCGGCGACCGATCCGAGGATCGATCCGGTGTCGTCGCCGTTGGCAATGGCCTTGCCGGCGATGAACGCAGCGCCGCTATGCGAGAACTGAATGATGGCGGGGGAGTTGACGGCGGCAGCTGTTTCGAGAACGGCGTTGATCGAGTTGCTGCCAATGCAGTTGGCAGCAGGCAAAGCGAAGCCTCGGGCTTTCGCCTCAGCAAAAACAGCGGGGACGGCATCGCCGGTGATCACACCGGCCGGAAGTGAGCTCAGAACGTCAGTCATACGTGCCACTGTAGGGCACTGGCTGAGTCTGACCAGAGGCAAAGCGCACTATCGAATTCCAGCAGATCAGCTGGGAGCAAGGGACGTCGATAGGGTGAGGTCGTGACGACGTGGGCGCTGGATCTCGATGGTGTCCTCTGGACAGGCACGGTGGCCATCCCCGGCTCGGCCGCTGCGGTGGCAACCCTGATCGAACGAGGTCACGAAGTGGTGTTCGTCACCAACAACTCCTTTGCCACCGTGGCCGAGCAAGAGTCCAAACTCGCAGCGATGGGTATCGATGCGCCTGGCCGATTCATCTCATCGGCCATGGCTGGAGCGACGTTTGTCGAGCCGCGCGAACGCGTCTTCGTGCTCGGCGGTCCTGGTATCGCCGAAGCGGTCGAGTCGAGGGGAGCACAAGTGGTCGTTGACGCTTTGCCGAGCGGGATCGATGCCGTCATGGTCGGCCTCGACTGGCAGTTGTCGTATGACCGATTACGACTTGCGACCCAGGCAATAGCTGGCGGCGCTCGATTCATCGCCACCAACACCGACCCGACCTATCCCACCGAGCACGGCTTCTACCCTGGCGCCGGCGCCATCGTCGCTGCGGTTGCAGCAGCCACCGGTACCGAACCAGTCATTGCTGGGAAGCCTCACGAGGCTCAAGCCAGGCTGGTACGAGAACGATTCGGGTCTGATGGGATGATGGTGGGCGACCGGCCAGAAACAGATGGCGCCTTTGCTCTCGCCCTCGGCTACCAGTTCGGGCTCGTGCTCAGTGGTGTGGTTTCCGAGAGCGATTTGCCGGTGCAACCGACTCCCGATGTTGTTGCCCGTGACCTGTGGTCGCTGGTGGCTGCAGTCGAAGCGAGCTGATGGCTGCTCGCCGACGTCTCGATGCCGAGATGCTGCGCCGTGGCCTCGTACCAAGTCGCGAGCAGGCAGCGAAGCTCATCAACGACGGCAAGGTTCTGGTCGACGGGGCGATTGCCGACAAGCCAGCACGCCAGGTTTCGCCCAGCCAAGATGTCAAGCTGGCGGGACCTCGACCCCGTTTCGTCAGTCGAGCCGGGGGAAAGCTCATGGGTGCACTCGACCACTTCGGCATCGATCCACGGGGTTTGCGTTGCCTCGATGCGGGGTCCTCCACCGGCGGGTTCACCGATTGTCTGCTCCAACGTGGTGCTCAGCTCGTGTATGCGGTCGACGTCGGAACACACCAGCTGCACGAGCGACTTCGAGCCGACGAACGTGTCGACGTACGAGAGCAGACCGATGTGCGTTCGCTGACGCCCGACCTGCTTGGCGGCCAGGTCGACCTGGTGGTTGGCGACTTGTCCTTCATCTCGCTCGGCAAGGTCTTGCCTGGCCTCACGGCGATGGCACGACCCGGGTCGTCGATGCTCCTCCTGATCAAACCCCAATTCGAAGCCGGGCGTCAGGAAGCATCGAGGGGGAAAGGGATCATCACCGATCCTTCGATTTGGCGCCGGGTGCTCCATGAGGTGGCTCACTCTGGCGACACCGCTGGGGCGGCGATGTGCGATCTCGTACAGTCGCAGGTGACGGGGACCAACGGCAACATCGAGTTCGTCGGGCGATTCGTGGTTGGAGCTCCTGCCCTTGGTGGTCTCCAGCTCAGTGACTTGATCGACGATGTCATCGATACGGTGCACACCGAGAGGGCCAATTCATGACCGAGGAACGTGCGATAGGGCTCGTCATCCACCACCATCGACCAGAGGTACGCGAGCTCGCCTTGCGTGCGCTGGCGTGGTGTGAGGCGAATGGATTCCACGGCGTACTGCCTTCTGCCGATGCCGAACTCGTAGAACGGCCGGGTCTCGGTGTCGCCGAGACGGAGTTCGGCACGGGGCTCGAACTCTGCCTCAGCTTGGGAGGGGACGGGACGATGCTTCGCGCTGCCCGACTGACCATTGATGATCGAGTGCCCCTGCTGGGCATCAACGCTGGTCACCTTGGCTACTTGGCGGAGATCGATCCCGAGGAGCTCGAGCAAGCGCTCGAGGAATGGGAGAGCGGTTCGCTGCGGGCTGAGCGTCGAATGTTGCTCGATATCTCGTTCGAACGGGCGTCGAACGAGCACGTGCCTGAGCCAACGTTCGCACTCAACGAAATGGTGCTCGAGCGGGCGGAGAGCGGACACACGGTGTCAGTCAAGGCATCGATCGGTGGCCGCTACTTCACGCGCTACCTCGCCGATGGTCTGATCATTTCGACCCCAACGGGTTCGACTGCTTACTCGTTGTCGGCCGGAGGACCAATCGTCGAGCCCAATTTCGAAGCGCTCCTCGTTACCCCGGTGGCGGCGCACATGGTGTTCGACCGTTCGCTCGTACTAGCGCCGACGACCGAGGTGCGGTTCGTCGTCGACGGATACCGCGATGGAATCGTCACCGTCGACGGACAACAGATCGCTCGACTTTCCCCCGGCGACACGGTGCTGTGTCGCGGTGGTCAGCGCAAGGCGACGTTCCTGGTGCGGGGCGATCGCGACTTCCATACGATCCTCAAAGAGAAATTCGGCTTGACCGACCGTTGATACTCGTGACGAGATCGAAGATCTGACCATGCTGCTCGAACTGACCGTTTCTGACCTCGGAGTGATCGACAAGCTCTCACTCCGACTGCCCGCCGGACTCATTGCGCTCACCGGCGAGACCGGGGCCGGCAAGACGCTCCTCGTCGACGCAATCTCGTTGTTGATGGGCGGTCGAGCTGACCCAGGGCTCGTGCGGCCAGGGGCGGAGGAGGCGCTGGTCGACGGTCGATTCTCCTTCGACGGCGATGGGTCCGAGGAAGGAGAGATCGTCATCACCCGAGCCGTTCCGGCCAACGGTCGCTCACGGGCGTACATCAACGGCCGGCCCGTGACCGTGTCGGCGCTGGCCGAGGTGGGCAAGCGACTCGTCGACTTGCATGGTCAGCATTCGCATCAATCCCTCCTGGGTGTCGAGGCGCAACGTAGCGCCCTCGACAGCTTCGCCAAGATCGATCGGTCAGCACTCGAATCCGCTCGCGCGGCACTACACGAAGTCGAAGCGGCGCTCCAATCCCTGGGCGGTGACCCTCGATCACGTCATCGTGAAATCGACCTCCTCCGATATCAGGTCGATGAGCTCGGTGCTGCAGCAATCGAGGACGCCGACGAAGATGCTCACCTCGCCATCACCGAAGAGATCTTGGCAAACGCTGTTGATCACCAAGAAGCGGCGTCCACCGTGCTCGGGCTGCTGACCGACGACGACGGTATTCGCGACCAGCTGAGTGCTGCGCTCACGCGTCTCGACGGTCGAGCGCCCTTCGCCGATGAAGCGGCAAGGATTCGTAATGTCCTGGCTGACCTCGATGATCTGGCCGATTCGGTCCGAAGCGTGGTCGACACGATCGACCAAGACCCCGAAGCGCTCGCCGTTCTCCAGACTCGCCGACACCAGCTACAGCAACTCTGTCGTAAATACGGCGACACACTCGAAGCCGTGATCGAAGAGCATCGGTCCCTGGTCGAACAGCTCGACCAACTCCTGCAGGCAGACCGGCGCGCCGAGCAGCTCGACAGCGAGCATGAGGCAGCGGCCGCTGCGGTCGCCGAAGCCGCTGCCACCGTGCGTGCGAAGCGGAGCGCCGGTGCACCGCTCCTGGCGAGCGCAATCGAGGCGTACCTTCCCGACCTGGCGATGCCGAAGGCAAAGGTGGGTGTTTCGATCGACGGCGACGACGGCGGTCAAGTGGTGTTCCAGCTGTCGGCGAACCCTGGGTCGCCGCTTCAGCCACTTGCCCGTGTGGCGTCGGGCGGCGAGCTCGCCCGAACGATGTTGGCGTTGCGGAGCGTGCTGTCGGAGGCGCCACCCATTTTGGTTTTCGACGAAGTCGATGCTGGTATCGGTGGCCAGGCCGGCTTCGCGGTCGGGCGTGCGCTCGCGGCATTGGGCGACCGTCATCAAGTGCTCGTCGTCACCCACCTCCCCCAGGTGGCGGCGTTCGCTGACGCCCACTTGGCGGTGCAGAAGTTGCAGGGAGACGACGACACCGTGTCGGAGGTTTTCCTGCTCGACGATGAACAACGGCGTACAGAGCTGGCGCGGATGCTGTCAGGGCAGCCTGATTCCTTGACGGCGCGCCAGCACGGATCAGAGTTACTCGACGAAGCCCAAGCCCAGAAGCGCCCGCCGGCCAGAGCAAAACGGGCGAAGAAGGCCCGCTAGCGGCCACAATCGGTGTCGGCGGGGGAGCGGTCATGAGCGATCCAACTGCGCCGACAGCTCGTCGATGAAGTCGGCGGCAGTGTCCCCGATGTGTTGGTTCACGGTTTCGAGCAGCCGAGCTGCCTCGCCGATCTGCGACACATCGAACCCAAGCCGAGCCCGCCGCTCCAGGATGCGGTGGAGCCGGCGGGCGACCGCATGATGGTCGTGGGCATCGTGACCAGGCCGCCAATCCGACGCTCGGTCAAGGTGAGTGGACCAGCGATCGCGGTGCTCGGGAAGCACCAGGGGTGTGAGTTGGTCTCGCAACGATCCCAGCACGTCGAAGGCCGCGTCGATGGCGTCGGCTCCCGCGCCGAGCAGCCAACCGTCGAGCAGCAGCTCGGGCCCTACGTGAGCGATCGCCCGAGCCGGACCTCGTGAGAATCCTGCGTCGAGCAGGGCCTCGCGCAACGGGAACTGAATGTTGTTGAACCACGCATGATGATGGAAGGCCTCATCGGTTCGATGGTGAAAGGCAATGCCCGCTGTCACACGATCGTGCTGGGTGGAACCAAGGAGCCGGAAACCACCCATACTCGCAATGTCGGGCAGCGCAGAACCAAGCCAGTAGGCGGGATCGTTGTCGAGGCGTCGTTGGGCAACAACGATGTGAGCACCGAGGTTCACGTGCTCACCCTAATGGGAGCAGCCGATGCTTCTCAGGATCAGGTGAGCGCGCCGTAGACCAACGCCTTCAGTTCCTGGCGAATGGGGTAGGCCGAAGACGGCATGAGTTGGGTCATGCCAACAACGGTGAGGTCTTCGACAGGGTCGACCCAGAACAAGGTCGATGCCGCCCCACCCCATGCGAATTCACCAGGCGAGCCTATGACCTGGGCATCGGCTGGTCGAAGCATGACCGAGAAGCCGAGGCCGAAACCGATGCCCTCGTAGGTCGTCTCGCTGAAAACGGCCTGCCCCATGGCAGCAAGGTCGACGCCGTTGGGAAGATGATTCGACGCTGCATACTCGAGCGTCTTGCGACCGATGACCCGATTGCCTTCGAGTGCCCCGCCGTTGGCCAGCATTTGGGTGAAGCGGTGGTAGTCAGCCAAGGTCGAAGTGAGTCCGCCACCACCGGAGAAGAACGTGGGCTTCGATCGGTTGGGGCTGCTCTTGCCACCGTCGTCGATCAGGGCCATTTGGCCAGTAGCGCCCGGCGGAACGCCGAACGGTGACAGCTCGGGGTGGGCGTAGTTGGCGGTGAGTCGGTCGGCGCGGGCGTCGTCGACGTAGAAGCCGGTGTCGACCATGGCCAGTGGCTCGAAGATGTGTTGGCGGAAGTAGTCGTCGAGCGACTGACCACTGACGAGCTCGACAAGATGCCCGCAAACGTCGGTGGCCACGCTGTAGCTCCACTGGGTACCGGGTGAGAACAACAGCGGAACGCCAGCGAGCGCTTCGCACATGCCGGCAAGGGTGGCGCCGGGGGTGACGCCTCCGATGTTCGCGGCACGATAGATCGCGTCGACGGGATGGCGGCCCATCCAGCCGTAGGTCAAGCCCGATGTATGGGTGAGGAGGTCTCGAACGAGCATCTCTCGTTCGGGGTACTTCGTTGCGTAGTTGCTGGGGGAGCCGTCGCGCCACACTCGCAGGTCGGCCCATGATGGGAGGTAGTCGGAGACCGGATCGCTGAGCTTGATGCGACCCTGTTCATAGAGCTGCATCAGGGCGATCGAGGTCACCGGTTTCGACATCGAGTAGATCCGAAAGATGGCGTCGTCGGAGTAGCCCTGATGGGAAAGGTGCGCTACCTGGCCGCCACGAGCAATGAGAAGGCTCATGCCGGGGAAGCGTCCGCTTTCGAGGTAGCGCTCGGCAACGAAGGCGTCGATCGCAGCGAGCCGGTCAGGATCGAATCCCAGCTCGGACGGATCATCTACGGCATGGAGGTCGGTCATGGCGACATCCTGCCCCGAGCATGGGTCGACGTGCCAATGAATGCGCCATTCGGACGCTAGGTTGGAGCGAGCGGATCAGGAACTGGAGCGCGCATTGACCAAGCACATTTTCGTGACCGGAGGCGTCGTCAGCTCGCTCGGCAAGGGGCTCACTGCGTCTTCGCTGGGGCGACTGCTGAAGGCCCGAGGCCTGCGAGTCACGATGCAAAAACTTGATCCCTACCTCAATGTCGATCCGGGAACGATGAACCCATTCGAGCATGGCGAGGTGTACGTCACCGATGACGGTGGTGAGACCGACCTCGATCTCGGTCACTATGAACGCTTCATCGACGAGCCATTGACGCAGGCCTCGAACGCAACGACCGGCTCGATCTACTCTTCGGTCATTGCCGCCGAGCGTCGAGGGGACTACCTCGGCAAGACCGTTCAGGTCATTCCCCACATCACCGATGAGATCAAACGTCGGATCAACATCTTGGCAGCCGAAGATGTCGACGTCGTGATCACCGAAGTCGGAGGCACCGTCGGCGATATCGAGATCCTTCCGTTCCTCGAGGCCATTCGTCAGTTCCGGCTCGACGTTGGGCGCGACAACGTTTGCTACGTGCATGTCACGCTGGTGCCCTTCATCGGTCCGGCTGGGGAACACAAGACCAAGCCGACGCAGCATTCGGTCACCGAGATCCGCTCGCGCGGCATCCAGCCCGATGTGATCGTGTGCCGCTCCGACGAGCGGATCTCCGACAGCCTGCGGTCAAAGATCTCCAGCATGTGCGACGTGCCACTCGAAGGCGTGGTGAATGCCGCTGATGCTGCGTCGCTCTACCAGATTCCGCTGAACATGCACGCCGAAGGACTCGACTCCTACGTTTGTCGGCTTCTGCGGCTGCCCGATGACGAGCCAGATCTGACCGAGTGGACGCGCTTGGTCGACCTCGTCGGCTCGGCGTGGAAGCCACTCAAGATCGGGATCGTCGGCAAGTACATCACGCTTCCCGACGCCTACCTCTCGGTGGCCGAGGCGCTGCGTCACGCGGCCATCCACCATCAGGTCGACATCGAGATCGAGTGGATCATGTCGGACCATGTCGAGGGCATGCTCGTCGAGGAAATGCTCGGACATCTCGACGGGATCGTGCTTCCAGGCGGTTTCGGCGAACGGGGAGTCGAGGGCAAGATCGCAGCGGCTCGGTACTCGCGTGAACACAACCAACCATGCCTCGGTCTCTGTCTGGGCATGCAGGTGATGACCATCGAGTACGCCCGCGACGTGCTCGGGCTCGCTGGTGCGAATTCCTCTGAGTTCGATACGAAAGACGAAACAACGTCGTTCCCGGTCATCGACCTCATGGATTCGCAACGCAATGTCACCGACAAGGGTGGCACGATGCGGCTCGGGGCCTATGTGGCGGTGCTCGATGAAGGAAGTCAAGTCGCTTCGATCTACGGCGAGACCGTGATCAAGGAACGCCACCGTCATCGTTACGAATTCAACCCGAAGTTCCGCACCCGGTTCACCGAGGGCACGAACTTCCGCTGCTCGGGAGCGTCTCCTGATGGCCGCCTCGTCGAATTCATCGAACTCACCGACCATCCATTCTGGATTGGCACGCAGGCCCACCCAGAGTTGAAGAGCCGTCCGAACCGTCCCGCCCCGTTGTTCGATGGGTTCGTGGCCGCCGCGCTCGAGCGGGCACAGACCAATGATCCTCAGCGGTTCGTCGATGCCGAACGGCGTCGCTCGGGCGGAACCGCCAACGGTCATGTCGCGATCACCACGCTCGATCTCTCAGCCGACCAGAGTGTCAACGTATGACCATGCCCAGCGGCGAGCGTGCTCCGGCGTTCGCAGCGGCGCCGTCCGGTTTCCGCCATCTCCGTGATGATTTGGTGCATCAAGGGGCCGTTGTGGGCTTCTTCGACGGCTGGTTCGAGGGACCCGGTGGTGAACAGGTTCGTCGAGACGTGGTCCGCCACCCGGGAGCCGTTTCAGCCGTGGCTGTCGAAGACGATTCGATCTTCCTCGTCCGCCAGTATCGAGCGCCACTCGACACCGACCTCTGGGAAGTGCCGGCAGGCAAGCTCGACATCGACGGCGAACCACCCGAGACGGCCATCGTTCGCGAACTGGCCGAGGAGATCGGACGACGACCAGGTTCGCTCGAGTTGTTGCTGCGGTTCCATCACTCCCCTGGATTCTGCGACGAGCTGCAATACATCTACCTTGCAACCGATCTCACCGAAGTGCCGCGCCAGGGTGACGGGCTCGAGGAACAGCACATGCTGATCGAGAAGGTGCCCTTCGCCCAGGCGATCGAGATGGCAACAGACGGCACGATCACCGATGGCAAGTCGATTGCCGCAGTGCTGGCTGCAGCACGTCGCCTCGGACGCTGAATGGCGAGTGTCGCGCACCTCGCCGTGCGCTTCCTCGGATCGATCAAGCCGGGACCGCCCGCACCGGTCGACGAGGCATGGGCGCAGTCGGTGCTGAGTCCGGGAGAGCTCGCGATCTGGCGTCGAATGTCCAATCCCGATCGTCGCCACGCCATCGAGGTGGCACGATCGGTCGTTGCCGAACTGGGTGAGGAGATTGCCAGCACTCCCGTCACCGTGGCGGCTCTGATGCATGACTCGGGCAAGGTGATCTGTGGATACCGGACGCCAATGCGTGTGGTGGCGACCGTGGTGTGGAGTTTGGTTGATCATGGCGTTGCCTCGCAATGGCTCGAGCGAGCACGGCCGTTGCGCCGACTGGCGGAGTACCGCCTGCACCCTGAACTCGGGGCAGACCTGCTGGCCGATGTCGGCTCCCACGAGAGCGTGATCTACTGGACAGCAGACCACCACCGACCAGCTGAGCAGTGGAGGATCGACCCCGTCATCGGTGCCGTGCTGAAGTCATGCGACGGTGATTGAGGGCGGGGCAATGTGATTCAGGCCGATGACGACCGCCCTGCGAAACCAACCTGAAATGGACCATTCATCAAAGTGATCGTCCCAATCTTGCAACATCGGCACAGCGACCGATCACACTGCTAGGGTTCCCCGGTCACCGTTGGTGGTTACACCAGGTGGCTTCCTCATTCTGATCGTGACCTTCGCCCCAGTTGGCGTGAAGTCAAGGAGTGCGTGTGCAAAAGCGTCGATTCATGTTTGTCGCCGTCTTCGTCGCCGTGTTGGGCGGGTTGGTGGTGCCTGCGTCTGCCGAAGGCGAACAGGTACAGGTCAGACTTCAGGCCAGAGATGCAGATGGCGACCGTCAGCCGGTAATCGGTGTCGTCTTCTCAGTGGCGAACGAAGCAGGCGAGACGATCGGGGCAGGCGAGACCGACGAGGAAGGCGTCTTCCTCCTCGACGTACCAGAAGCCGGCACGTACATCGTCACCATCGATCCGGAAAGTCTGCCACCCGGGATCGGCCTGGTGAACCCCGATCGAATCTCGAACGAAGCACGAGTCGACGTTGGCGGAGTCGGAAACTCGTTGTTTGCCGTTGACAGCGAAGACGGTGTGTCCACGACCTCGGGATCTTCAGGTATCTCGGTCAGGCGGGTGGCTCAGCTGTCCGCCGATGGCATCAAGCTCGGCCTCTTCCTGGGCATGGCAGCGATTGGGCTGTCGCTCATCTTCGGAACGACGGGCCTGACGAGCTTCGCCCATTCCGAGATGATGACCTTCGGCATGCTGACCAGCTACTTCTTCAACTACTACGGCCTCGCAGGGTTTCTCGGATTCATGGCCAGCTGGCCACCACCGTTCGGCGGCGGTGTCAATCTCATCTTTGCCACCATGATCTCGGTGGTACTCGGCGGCGCCTTTGGCTACCTCCTCGATGCTTCGATCTTCGCGCCATTGCGTCGCCGCGGCACTTCGCTGGTGGCGCAGCTCGTCATCACCATCGGCCTGGCGATTTTCCTGCGCTACCTGTTCCTGTTCCTGTTCGGTGGTGGTCCACGGTTCTACGCTGAGTACACCGCGCAATCCGCCAGGACGTATTTTGGGCTCGTCAGCCTCACCGACAAAGATCTCATTGCCATGGGTATCACCATTGCCGTTCTCGTCGGAACCGGGGTGTTCCTGCAACGGACCAGAACTGGCAAAGCAATGCGAGCCATCGCCGACAATCGTGACCTGGCTGAGAGCTCGGGAATCGACGTGCAGCGAGTCATTCGCTTGGTCTGGGTCGCAGGTGGCGCACTTGCCTCACTTGGAGGCACGTTCCTGGGCCTCTCCGAGAACGTGAGTTGGGCCCTCGGGTTCCGGATGCTCCTCCTCATCTTTGCCGGAGTCACCCTTGGCGGGCTTGGGACGGCCTACGGGGCCCTTATTGGTTGTTTGCTCGTTGGTTTGGGCGTTCAGCTCTCCACGTTGTTCGTTCCGATCGAATTGAAGAACGTGGGAGCGTTGCTGGTCATGATCGTTGTGCTGATGGTGAGGCCTCAAGGAATCCTGGGCCGCGCAGAGAGGATTGGTTGAGCGCATGGTTGGATTGACTTCGATAGTTGCCCTCGACATGGGGAGTGTGCTGAGCGCAAGCCTCACTCAGGCATTTGGACCCCAGGCGGTGGTCTTTGCGCTTGCCGCGATCGGCCTCAACATCCACTTCGGTTACGCCGGACTGCTGAACTTCGGCGCTATTGGGTTCCTGGCGGTCGGTGCCTATGGCACCGCCATCGGCATTCTCAGCCTTGGTTTGCCATCGGGCATCGCCATTTTGCTCGGGCTCTTCTTTGCTCTCGTCCTCGGTTTGGTCCTTGGCCTTCCAACGCTCCGGCTTCGAGCTGACTATCTGGCGATCGTCACGATTGCCGCCGCCGAGATCATCAGACTGCTCGCCAGGTCGACCGCCCTACGCGGCGTGACCCGTGGTGCTGAGGGGTTGAACGAATGGGCAGGTGGACTCCAGTCTCTCAACCCGTGGAACGGTGACACCGTCTCGATGGGTCCGTTCACCTATCGGGGCAATCAGGTGGCGGTGGTGGTGTTCGGTTGGATCGCGGTGGCGATCGTCACCTATGGCGTCTACCTGATCATGAAGAGCCCATGGGGCCGAGTGCTGAAAGCGATTCGAGAAGACGAAGACGCGGTGCGCGCTCTCGGCAAGAACGCTTACGCGTTCAAGATGCAGGCCTTGCTCCTCGGTGGCGTGATCATGGGCTTTGCCGGTTTCATCGGGGCCTTCACCAACTCAACCGTGCAGCCCGACGTGTACGTGCCACCGATCACCTTCTTCATGTGGACCGCGCTCATCCTCGGCGGAGCGGCTCGAGTCGCATCGCCCGTGGTCGGCGCCATCATCTTCTGGTTCCTCATCACCTTCTTCGAAGCATTCCTCGGAGACCTCGTTGCTGACGGAACGATTCCCAGCACGATCCTGGCTCCGACCGAGGTGTCGCTGGTGCGATTCCTGCTGGTTGGTTTGATGCTCATGGGTTTGATGGCGTTCCGGCCGCAGGGAATCTTCGGCAACCGAGAGGAGATGGCACTCGATGCCCGATGAACTGAGTTCACCGTCCGGCAGCGTCTTCGACGGCGTCAAGGAAACACCGGGTTCGACCAAACCCGACCCGATTCTCAAGGTCACCGATCTGACCCGACAGTTCGGCGGTTTGAAGGCGGTCGATGTCGATCACCTCGAGATTCAGCGTGGCGTGATCACGGCCCTCATCGGACCGAATGGCGCAGGGAAGACCACGTTCTTCAACCTGCTGACGAACTTCGACCAACCAAACTCCGGAACGGTGCTTTTCAACGGCACCGATGTGACGGGCAAACCCCCGCATGCGCTGGCCCAGAAAGGGATGGTTCGCACCTTTCAACTCACCAAGGCGTTGAGCCGGTTGACCACGATCGAGAACATGAAGCTCGGCGCAACCGGCCAACGGGGCGAAACGCTGTGGCGCGGCTTGATCCCGAGTCTGTGGAAGAAGCAAGAGGCCGAGATCGAGGCCCGAGCAGACGCACTGCTCGAACGGTTCAAGCTCGCACACATGCGCGACGAGTTCGCTGGCACGATGTCGGGTGGTCAGCGCAAGCTGCTCGAGATGGCGCGTGCCCTCATGACTGACCCCGAAGTCGTCATGCTCGACGAGCCGATGGCCGGGGTGAACCCGGCGCTCACCCAGTCGTTGCTGGAG
>JBBQUN010000098.1:0-15470 GCA_038212405.1 Acidimicrobiales bacterium
CAGGCCCTCATGCCACAGCGCATCGAGTACCCCCTTGATGACCGTCGTTGCGTGGTCGACATCGGTGTCGTAGGCCACCTCGATGTCGAGGAGCGATTTCGACCAGAGCTGTGACGAGTTGCCAACTCGCCGGATCTCGCCGTTCGGCACCACCCACAACACCCCGGCTACGTCTCGCAGACGTGTGGTCCGCAACGTGACCTCTTCCACCACGCCGGTGGCCTCACCGACATCGACGATGTCACCAACCCCGTACTGATCTTCGATCACGATGAAGATCCCGGCCAGGAAGTCGCGCACCAGCGACTGGGCGCCGAAACCAATGGCAACGCCGGCGATGCCCGCACCGGCGATGAGCGGGGCCAGATTGATGTCGAGTTCACCCAAGATCAACAAACCGGCGATGAACCAAATGGCAGCTCGAGCGAGGCTCTTGAGTACCGCCCCGAGCGTGACCGCTCGCTGCCGGGCCCGAGCCTGGCGTTCGCCGAGGTATCGCAGACGATCGACGCCACGCTCGAACCGACCGATCTCTTGCTCGGATTCGACCTCGACCGTCGGCCGCACCAGGCCCGCAACGAAGCGCTCGATCGACCGTGAGACGATGCTGGAGACAACAGCGGCGACGATGAGGATGAAGACGATCCGCAGCGGCCGATCGAGGATCCAATCGGCTGCCTTTGCGGTCTTCTCACTCGCCGTCGCGTCGAACACCACTTCGCACAACAGCCCGGGACGATCCCCACATGCTGTTGTCAGGTCGGCGAAAGCGAATGGTGGTCCGAGGGGTTTCGTCACCTGTGCGACGGTAGCGACCGGCTGGCAGTCGCGTTTGTCGGTGCTCTGTCGCCTTGCCCAAATCTGTCGCCTCGTCTACTTCGGCGCAAACCGAGTACCGGCATCGAGGCGAATGGTGTCACCGTTCAGCATCGGGTTCTCGATGATGGCGATCGCAAGGCGCGCATATTCGTCGGGCCGCCCGAGGCGGCGCGGGAACGCAGCATCTTTGGTCAGGTTCTGCGCCCGATCTTCGGTTACGCCCGCAGTCAGGCCGGTCGCAAACAGGCTTGGGGCAATCGTGTTCACCCGAATGCCGAGCGAACCGAGATCACGGGCCATCGTGAGCGTCATGCCGGCAATCCCGGCCTTCGCTGCGGTGTAGGCGACCTGGCCGATCTGTCCCTCGAAGGCCGCGATCGACGCGGTGTTGATCAAGACGCCGCGCTCATCGTCTTCGTTCGGTTCGTTCTCTGCCATGTGCGCGGCGCAGAGCCGGTTGGTGTTGAACGTGCCGATCAGATTGAGATCGATGCAGGCCCGGAAGTCGTCGAGCGAGAACGGGCCACTCCGGCTGAGGGTACGACCGGCCTTGCCGCCACCAGCGGTGTTGACCGCTGCGTCGAGCCCGCCGAGGGCTTCGACGGCTTCATTGATCACGATCTCGATGCCCTCGAAGTCGAGCACGTTGCAGGGATGCCAGGTACCGCCAAGCGCGGTTGCGACCTCGGGGCCTGCTGAGCCCTCGCGGTCGAGGATGGCGACTGATCCGCCACCGGCGGCAATGCGCTCGGCGGTCGCTCTGGCGAACCCCGAGGCCCCACCGATCAGTATGGCCTTCAATCCCGAAATCTCCATCGTGCGATGCTCCTTGTGCTTGGTGAACCTGTTGTCGAAACCTGCGTGGTGACCGCTTTGAGGCCGAGCGTTCCCCGGCAACACAGCACGGTCTAGCGCAGTCGGCCCGCCAGATCGATTCGACCGCGTGCGGCATCCCTGCGAATAGCTTGGGACGATGGTCGCCGACGTGATCAACCGAATCACTCGCCGTGGCCCGGCGCGCATCGACCCCTATCGCGCCTTCGGTCCGCCAGCGGCGCTGCGGTTCGCCGGTCGAGTACTCGCCAACCCCGAGGCATCGACGACGCAGCTCGGCGAGCACTCCGCCCGGACCGTCCTTCGCATGGCCGAACGGTTTGCCACTCGTGAGATCGCCGACGAACCGGTGCTCGTCGAGCTCGGGAACGAGCGTTGCACCACCACGACCAACAGCGACGGCTACTTCGAAGTCACGATGGCGATCGACGACCTTGCGCTGCGCAGTGGGAGCTGGATTCACGCCCAAGGCTCACTCCCCGATCGCGACGACACCGTCACGTGGACCTTGCCATCACTCGTGCTCGACGAGTCGACCGACCGGCTGGTGATCTCCGATATCGACGACACGATTCTCAGCAACGGCGCGGGAAACGTGGCTCGAACGGTGTTGCAAACCATCAGCGGCTCGCACCTCACCCGGCTCCCCATTTCAGGCGCTCCCGAGTTGTATCAGGCCATCACAACGCTCGGCGCTACTGCGAACAAGCCCTGCCCGGTGTTCTACGTCTCCAGCAGTCCCTGGAATCTCTACGACTTCCTCACGGCGTTCATGGACCATCATGGTTTCCCCGTCGGACCGCTTCTCTTGCGAGATCTGGGCCTGAACCGGTCGGCCTTCGGCGCGACGCACGGCGCCCACAAGGTGAATGGCATTGCCACGATCCTCATCGCCGCACCAAACGCCGATGTCGTGCTGATCGGCGACACTTCACAGCAGGATGCCGCAGCCTTCTCCGCAACGATCATCGACCACATCGACCGGGTCACCGCGGCCTACCTGCGTGATGTTGGCGATCAGGCCAAGGCCGACGAGGTCCACCAGTTCATCCTCGATGAAGCGCTCGACGACACGATGATGGTGGTGAGCGATCTCGCCGACATCGCTGCTGACCTCCGCAAACGACGGTGGGGGGCGACAAACATGGCCGGCCAGAACATTTATGACGACCCCGACTTCTTCGCGGGCTACGTCACGCTCGATCGCCAAGTCCGCGGCCTCGATGGCGCTCCAGAGTGGCCGGCGCTGCGGGCAATGCTTCCAGAACTGACCGATCGGCGAGTGATCGATCTCGGGTGCGGATTCGGCTGGTTCAGCCGGTGGGCCGAGTCGTCTGGAGCGCGACGGGTCGTTGGCATCGACCTCTCCACCACGATGCTGGATCGGGCTCGCACCGAATCGACAACCAGCGCAGTGGTGTATCAATGCCGCGATCTCGACCAGGTCGAGTTCGAGGCCGGCTGCGCAGACCTCGTCTTCAGCTCACTCACTCTGCACTACGTGCTCGACTTGGAACGGCTCCTGACCACGGTGGCCAAGGCTCTCAGGCCAGGCGGCACGATCGTCTTCTCGGTCGAGCACCCGATCTACAGCGCTCCGACAACCCAAGCGTTCGAATCGAGCGAGAACGGCGATCGGATCTGGCCATTGCGCAACTACCTCGTCGAGGGTCCTCGCCATACGAGCTGGTTCATCGACGGTGTCCGCAAGGAGCACCGAACGATCGCCACCTACCTCAACACGCTGATTGGTGCCGGGTTCGTCATCGACCACGTCGTGGAATGGGGACCAACTGCGGCCGACGTGGAAGCGAACCAAGCATTGGCCGAGGATCGGCATCGTCCGTGGTTCTTGCTCCTCAAGGCAACGCTGCCTGCCGACGCACACTGAACGCCCCTGACGCATCGATCGGGCAAGACGGTGAACGGCGCGCTGCGCCAACGCGTTCCCTCGCAATCGCCGGCGAAGGCCCTTGGCCTCTACGTCGTCGAGCTGACACTCATGATCATGGCGGGGAAGGCAAAGGAGTGACCGATGTTCGATGACCGAGCCGATGCTGGCAGGCAACTCGCCCAGCGGTTGCAGCACCTTCGCGGCGACGACGTCGTCGTTGTCGGGCTGCCTCGAGGTGGCGTGCCAGTGGCAGCTGAAGTCTCCGCTGCGCTTGGTGTGCCGCTTGACGTCGTGATCGTGCGAAAGCTCGGCGTTCCGTTCCAGCCCGAGGTCGCAATGGGAGCGATCGGCGAGGATGGGGCACGAGTCTTGAACGACGACGTCATCGAGCGGACCCAAACCAACGAGGAAGAGCTGACAGCCGTCGAAACCCGCGAACGGCAAGTACTCGATCGCCGACTTGCGCTGTATCGGTCGTCATTCCCGCCGATCTCGCTCGAAGAAAAAGTCGTGATCGTGGTCGACGACGGCCTCGCCACCGGCTCGACGGCAACGGCGGCCTGCCAGATCGTGCGTTCTCGCGGGGCCAAGCGTGTGGTGCTGGCCGTGCCGGTGGCCCCCGCTGACTGGAAGCATCGGCTGGCCGGAATCGCCGGCGAGATGATCACCGTCTCCCTACCGCGACACTTCAACGGTGTCGGCGAGTCCTATCGCAACTTTCGGCAGACGACCGACGACGAGGTCAACGAACTGCTCGAGCGGGCCAACAGGCTCCGCTTGGTGAGTTCGGTTGCTCAGGCAACAACGGATGGTGAACCGCAGCCTCGCGACGAGGACGTCGACTTGCAGATTCGCCAGGTCCGACTCTGCGGACACCTGACCGTCCCGCAGCACGCCATCGGCGTTGTTGTCTTCGCCCATGGCAGCGGGAGTAGCCGACATAGCCCGAGGAATCGTTTCGTCGCCGAGATCCTCCAAGAAGCGGGGTTTGCGACCTTCCTCTTCGACCTTCTCACGCCCGAGGAGGAGCAGGACCGATCCAAGGTGTTCGATGTCGAATTGCTGGCCGGTCGACTGCGCGATGTGACCCGGGCCCTCATCGATACCGACCTCGCCAACCTACCCGTTGGCTATTTTGGTGCGAGCACCGGCGCAGCAGCAGCACTCCGAGCAGCCGCCACCACACAAAGCCCCGTCTCAGCCGTCGTTTCCCGCGGCGGGCGACCAGACCTGGCCGGATTCGCTTTGCACTCGGTACAGGCACCAACGCTGCTGATCGTCGGCGGATGTGACGACGTTGTCCTTGGCCTCAACGAGATGGCGAAGGCAGAACTGCGGTGTGAATCGGTCGTGCGCGTGGTGCCCGGCGCTACCCACCTGTTCGAGGAACCGGGTGCCCTGCAAAACGCTGCCGAACTCGCTCGAGACTGGTTCCTCGACCACTTGGGCCAGCGTCGAACTGCTGGCTGACCGTATCGAGAGAGGCCGGCTCGGAGGGGATCAATGCCCCCACGGAAGCAAACCAGGCGCTGGCCGACGATCGGCATCGTCGGTGGTTCGTCTCGTGAAGGCACCACGGTCTTCGAGGCCGAACGGCAATCGTCAGCGGATCGAGGCCGTACCTCGGCCCTACGAGCGGCTGAGCTGCGCCGGTTCGCCAGTGTGCTCGATCCACAGAAAGAGCCCGAGAAGCGCGGCGAGGATGATCGAGTTTGGCATCACCAAGAACACCAAGACGCCGCCACCAGAAACCAACGGCCCTCGATTGCGCTGTGACCAATCGATGATCCTCGACTCACCATCGACCGGATGCCGAGCAAGGAAGACCAGGACGTAGACCGACATCACGACCGCGGCTGCCGACAGGCTCCACCAGAGAACGGACGGGAGGGGTCGGTACCAGTGCATATGACCTACATCGGAAGATCCGGCCTCGCACCTTGAGCCGGATCGCGAGAATTCTTCGGATCTGGCGCCGAGTGCAGCCCTTGGCGGCGAGGACAGGACGCTGCGTCGGGCGTCTGAACCACTCTCCTCAGGCGTTCAACAAGGCCTCGCGGAATGGGGCGAGCCCGCCCGGCAGTGGTTTCGTCGTCTCGATGAAGTCACGAACGACCTCGATGAGACGCACCGCATCCTCGACATGGGCAAAGTGGCCGCAGCCCTCGAAGATCTCGAGTCGACTGTGCGGAATGGCCGCATGCGCCGCATACGCATGCTCGACCGGGATGATCGGGTCACGATCGCCCCACACGATCATCGTTGGCATGGCGGCAGCGAGGTAGAGCCGATCCCGGGCGTCGACCACCTGACCAGATGGGTCGATGACCGATCGCAGCGTTCGAATGAATGCCGGCCTGTTCTCGGCCTGGCTCAGCGATGCGTACGACTGCCACATCTGTTCCAGCTGAGGAACTTGGATGCCCGCGCCTCGAAGGCACCGCACCAGGGCGTCGCCCGGTCGTTTGATGAAGTGCGGGAAGACCAGCGGCATCAGGTATTCCGAACCGGGGAGCGTGAGTGAACGGAGCAACCAGCTCACTTCACGGCCGAGGCCGCCACTCCCAACGAGCACGAGCCGGTCAACCAGTTCTGGGTGCTGGTAGGCCAACTGCATCGCAACCCCGCCACCGAGCGAATGACCGACGACGGTCACCGTTTCGAACTCGAGCACGGCGAGCAGATCGCGTAACCCGCTGGCAAAGGCGCCGAGCGAATAGTCACCCATCGGCTTGGCCGATTCGCCGTGCCCGAGCAAGTCGGGAGCGAGCACCCTCATGTCGGTCGCGAGCCCGGGCATGACATCGCTCCAGGTTCGTGAATCGCCGGCCATGCCATGGATCAGCAGCACGGCGGGCCCAGCCGAGTCAGCGCCAGCCAGGCGATAGGTGACATCGTGACCATGGATCGTGACGTGTTTCGTCGGTGTCTGCTTCACCTCGCCACCGTAGCCAGGGTGATCAGGAGGCACCAGGGTCGGAGGTCAGCGTTGACCACCACCACTTCCACGTCCTCATACGTCAAGGCCAAGACTCCGGCAAGGGAGTCCCGAATGGTGATGGCCTCGTTGTAAGCGAGTACGAGCACGCTCACGTCGGTGACTTTGTGGCTTGGCAGTAGGCGATTAGTGTTACGCCCGGGACCGACCTGCAAATTTCAAGGGGACTGCACATGACTGCGACCGAACCCGTCAACGACTGGGCGACCGATTTCGACATCTTCGATGGCGGTTTCGTCAAAGACCCCTACCCCATATGGGGTGACCTTCGACCCGAGTGCCCAGTGCCTCACAGCGAGCGTTGGGGCGGGTCGCACATGCCGACCACCTTCGACACCGTGACCGAGGTGGCTCGCGATGCCGAACGCTTCTCGTCCTTCTCGGTCAGCGTCGCCCCAGTGCCAACGAGCTACGACGAGAACGGGAATCGGCTGCGTTCGATCATCGCCTCCGATGCACCAGACCACGCTCCCGAGCGTCGCCTCCTGTTGCCGTTCTTTGCGCCACAGGCCGTCGAACGATTCCGTGAACCCACCCGCGAACTCTGCCGCAAGTTGTTGCGCGGCGTGGTCGAGCAGGGAACCTTCGATGCTGCCGGGGAATACGCCCGCCAGATTCCTCCGCGAGTGATTGCCGAGATCCTCGGTATCGATCCCGAAAAGGGCGACGAGTTCGCGGAATGGGTCCAGGGTGTACTCGAGCTCGGCCTCACCGATCCGATCATTCGTGAGAAGTACCGCGCCATCATCGAGGAGTTCTTCCTGGCCGAGATCGCGCGCCGCCAGGAAGAGCCGGGTGACGATCTCATCTCGTTCCTCCTCAACGCTGAACTCGACGGCGAGCCAGTACCAATGCATGTCGTGCGGGGCAACATCACCCTGATGCTCATCGCCGGCATCGATACCACCTGGAGCTCGATTGGGTCGGCCATCTGGCATCTTGCGACCCACCCCGAGGATCGTCAACGCCTCGTCGATGAGCCTGAGCTGATTCCGACCGCAGTCGAGGAGTTCCTCCGGGCGTACTCGCCGGTCACGATGGCTCGCATCGCCAAGGAAGACACCGAGATCGCCGGCTGCCCGGTTGCCAAGGGCGATCGAGTCTTGCTCTCGTTCCCTGCTGCCAATCGTGACCCCGAAGCGTTCGAGAACCCCGAAGAGATCATCATCGATCGAGAGGTGAACCGCCACGTTGCCTTCGGCGCCGGACCCCATCGTTGCGCTGGGTCCAACCTGGCTCGCATGGAAATGGTCGTTGCCATCGAAGAGTTCTTGGCCATGATCCCCGAGTTCGAACTCGCCGATGCCGACGCCGTCACCTGGGCCGGCGGCCAGGTGCGAGGCCCGCGCCATCTTCCCGTGCAGTTCCCCGTCCAAGGACTCGATCGCTCCCTCTGATCGGCCCGCTCGATCAGGGGAAACAGCATGTTGTTCGAAGGTTTGAAGGTGCTCGACGTCGGCACGGTGATTGCCGGGCCGGTGTCGACCACCATGCTCGCCGACTTCGGCGCCGACGTGATCAAGGTCGAGCCGCCCGGGTCGGGCGACATGCTGCGCCATATCGGCCTGGTGTCCACCATGCCCGATCACGACGTCAACTACCTCTGGCATCTCGACGCCCGCAACAAGCGGAGCATCCAGCTCGACCTCAAGCACCGCGAGGGCATCGAGGTGCTGTGGCGCCTCGTCGAACAGGCCGATGTCTACGTCACCAATCAGCCTTTCCCGGTTCGTCGCTCGCTCGGCCTCGAGTACGCCGACGTTGCCGCCCGGTGTCCATCGATCATCTATGGCTCATTGACCGCCAACGGTGAAGACGGCCCCGATCGCGACGCCAAAGGGTTCGATCTGGTGTCGTACTGGACTCGCAGTGGTCTGATGGACCTCGTCCGCTCACCCGGGTCCAAGCCCACCCACTCGTTGCCGGGCATGGGCGACCATCCAACGGCCGTCTCGCTCTTCGCCGGCCTGGTGATGGCGCTGTTACACCGTGAGCGCACCGGCGAAGGATCGATGGTGTCGACGTCGTTGCTCGCCAATGGCCTGTGGTCCTCGGCTGCTGTCAGCCAGGGAGCGCTGACCGGCGCCGATATGGCAGCACACCGCCAGCGTCAACAAACGCCGGGGTTCATCAGCCGCCTCTATGAAACCCGAGATGGCCGCTGGATCGGGATCACGATGGTGCGCGCCGGCAACGAGATCAAGCAGCTCTTCACTGCCCTCGATGCGCTCGAACTACTCCAAGACGAGCGCTTTGCCTCAACAGCAGCGCAGTATGAGCACCGGTCGGCACTTGGTAACGAGATCGCTGCACGGTTTTCTCGACGCAACGCCGACGACTGGATGTCGATCTTCGCCGAACACGACGTCCCGGCTGCACTCGCACCGCGCTCGGAAGACGCCGTGAAGGACCCCCAACTCGAAGCAAACGCCATGGTGATCGAAGGCGATCCGACCTCGGGTGTCGGCCAACTCATCAACAACCCCGTCAACGTGTCGACGGCGCGCCAGGTCAGCGTCGTTCGCGGTCCGGAACCAGGTGAACACACCGAAGAGATCCTGTCTGAGCTCGGCTACTCCTCCGAGGAGATCCGGGTTCTGCTGCGATCCGAAGCTGCTTCATCGTCGATCCGATCTACCGGTTGACGCGGCGTCATCAACGAGCGGTGAGCATTCGACCGGCGATCTCCTTGACGAACTTGGCTCCGACCATGGCCGTCATGTCAACGAGATCACGAGACGGGTTCAATTCGACCACATCGGCCCTAAAGATCAGGCCTGGTATCGAATCGATCAGATCGAGCACCTCCCGCACCGTGAGTCCTCCCGGCTCATGGTGGGAGACCCCGGGCGCGAACGCAGGATCGAGGTTCCCCCGATCTCGAAGTATCGGAACCACGTCGATCCCGTGCTCGGTTACGTCGTTGCCCGATCCGCAGTGCAGCGCTTCTCGGATCGCATCTCGACCCTCGGCACAGCCGAACCGATGCGATCAGTTTGCGTCCCAGGGCAGCCCAAGCAACACGATGGGAACATCCCGCAGTGGCCTGTCAGGCGGAGTCTGAGGGGGAGAATGGTCCGGGCCCGAGGTCATTGCCTCATCATGGCCGCTTGCGATCGACATGAGGTGACGTAGCGACTTCGCATGACCACCACGATCCCGGGTATGAACTAGCGAGCAGGCACGCCCTGTGACACTCGCTGAGGAGCTCCATGCATCGTTCGACACCCGATCTCGTAGCAGCCGATGAACCGTATTACCTCCCCGTCGACGACGAGGTCGAGATCTTCGAAGCGGCGTTTGCTGCCCGGCTGCCGGTTCTCCTCAAGGGTCCGACCGGTTGCGGCAAGACTCGGTTCGTCGAGTACATGGCGTGGCGATTGTCGCAGCGTGATCCTGTCGGGTCTGGGGTTGGGCTGACGACGGTGGCCTGTCACGAAGACCTCACCGCAACCGACCTCGTCGGCCGCTACCTACTCTCGGGCGAGGAAACGGTGTGGATGGATGGACCCCTCACGCGTGCCGTGCGACAGGGCGATATCTGCTACCTCGACGAGGTCGTAGAAGCTCGCAAAGACACCACGGTCGTCATTCATTCGCTCACCGACCATCGCCGAATCCTGCCAATCGAGAAGACCAACGAACAGGTCAGAGCTCACGACGACTTCCTGCTCGTCATTTCGTACAACCCCGGCTACCAGTCGGTCGTGAAAGACCTCAAACCCTCGACCCGACAGCGCTTCGTGAGCATCGAGTTCGACTACCCCGACGTCGAGTCCGAGGCTGCGATCGTGCAGGCCGAATCGGGAACCACCGCAGCGATTGCACTCCAACTGGCTCGAATCGGCGCCAAGACACGGCAGCTTCACGAACGAGGCATCGAAGAGGGCGTCAGCACCCGGCTCTTGGTCTACGCCGGCACGCTGATCGCTGGGGGCATCGCCCCCCGAAGAGCCTGCCAAAGCGCGATCGTGCAGGCGATCAGCGATGATCGTGATGTACAGATTGCGGTGGCCGACATCGTCGACGTCATCATTCCGTGAACCTGACGCTCTCGGAGGCCCAACGCAGCCTCGGCCTGTTCGCGGAGAGCCTCGCCGGCGCGATCATTCGTATCGAGGCCCTCGACGGCGATGAGCGAGGTTGGCCGTGGGAACTCGCCCTACCTGAACCGCTCGTGATCCACCTGGCACCGGTGATGAACGAGGGCAACGACAACGAACTCCAGCGACGCATCTACCGAACGCAGGTGCTCCATCAGCTGGCGCTCGTCGAGTTCGGTTCGTTCGGCGGCGACCCCGATCGGCCCGACCCGACGGCGGCCACGACTCATCCCGTGATCGTTGCATCGGTTCACCGATTGCAGGCCGCACGAATCGTGGTGTTGCTCGAGCACCTCCGTGTCGACGTCGAGACCAAACGGTCCTACCCCGGCGCCGCATCGGACCTCGACCGAGTGTTGCAGCTGGCCCGGGCAACGAAGGCGGCGAACAACCAAGAGCCGGCTGCTCACGGTCTTGTCGGTGCGCTGCAACTCCTCACACTCGGCGCCTCGATTGCCGAGGTCAGCGAAGCGTGCGGGGCAATCAGCCTGACGGAGGTCGGTCGTCTGTTCTCCGTCGTTGCACCGCTTCGCGTTGTTGGCGCGACGTTGGACGACAGTGCAACGATCGCCGTTGCGATCGCTGAGGTGTTGGGCGAAGCGACCAACCAGCCACGTCCCGATGACGGCGACCCATTCGCCCCTGTCGTCGATGATGCCGAAGAGTCCGACCCCGACGCCGAGCCCAAAGAACTCGACGGGATGAGCACGAGTCCACCGCCGCTCGACGCCGAGGCAGACCGAACCGCTGAGGATCTGGAGGGCTCGATCCAAAGCAGCCCGCTTTCCTACACCAGCGAGTTGGAACAGCTGGAGAAGGCGACGACCACGACGCAACGACCACCGCCGAAGCGGATGCCCATCGGTGTCGACCCGGATGCCCGCACCTTCCTTTACGACGAATGGAACTACCTCGACCGAACGTATGAGCGCTCGTGGTGCCGAGTGATCGAGCGGCGACTCGATGGCGACGACGACGATTTCATCGGCGATGTTCGTTTGCGCCATGCGCGATTGGGTGGCCAGATCAGGCGGCAGTTCGCCAAACTCCGGCCCCAAGAGCGAGTCCGGATGTACCGACGCGACGACGGCGACGAACTCGACCTCGATGCCATCATCGAGACGATCGTCGATCGACGGTCAGGAGTCGCCGCCGACGATCGACTGAACATTCGCCGCGATCGTGCGGTCCGCGAGGTGGCAACCGCCTTCCTCGTCGACCTCAGTGCATCGACCAGTTCCCCCGCCGAACCGATCGAAGCCCCGGTGCTCGACGACGACGATGATCCATTCGACGATCCGTTCCAACCCCGGGCCGTGATCTATGACGACACACCGGTGCGACGAGTCATCGACGTTGCCAAGGACGCCGTTGCCCTGATGTGCGATGCGCTGGGAAAACTCGGCGACCGGCATGCGGTCTACGGATTCTCCGGACAGGGCCGTAGCGAAGTCGAGTTTCGCGTCGGCAAAGAGTTCGATGATCGGGCAACGCCATCGACGTGGGCCGCGATCGGCGCAATGCAACCCCTGAGCTACACCCGTATGGGACCGGCCATTCGCCATGCTGCGGCCAAGCTGGCCAAACAGGAGGCGCGAACCAAACTGCTGATCATCATCTCCGACGGCTATCCCCAAGACATCGACTACGGACCTGACCGCCGGGACAAGAACTACGGGCTCCACGACACCGCCAAAGCAATCGTCGAGGCCTCCCATCTCGGCGTTGACACCTTCTGCGTCACCATCGACCCGGCTGGTCACGACTATCTGCGAGTGATGTCGCCCGACCATCGTTATCTCGTGATCGACGACGTCGAATCACTTCCCTCCGAACTGGCCAAGTTGTACCTCGATCTCGCTGTCGCCGGCCCGTCCGTTAGCGCGGACCAGTAGCAGTCCCTGCGTCCACAGGAATGCGGGCCGAGCCGTGACGGTTGGAAGAGGAGTGCCTCCAACTCCGGATCTGCTGGCCCGCTATCTTCGCGTCCGAGCGATGACCGAAGCGCTTGCCTCGCCCCTCTCTCCAGAGGACCAGACTGCACAGTCGATGCCCGATACCAGCCCCACCAAGTGGCATCGGGCCCACGTCACCTGGTTCTTCGAGACCTTCGTTCTCGAACACCACGAGAGCGGATTCGTCCCCTTCGACAACTCCTTTCGGATGCTGTTCAACAGCTACTACGAGGCCATCGGTCCCAAGTATCCCCGCCCTCAACGCGGTCTCATCACCAGACCGAGTGCCGACGAAGTCGGTGACTACCGGGTTGACGTCGACCGGCGAATGGCTGCGACGCTCGATGGAGCCGACCTCGATCCAGCGCTCGTCGACCTGGTGACCCTGGGGCTCCATCACGAGCAACAGCATCAAGAGTTGCTACTCATGGACATCAAACACCTGCTGTCCCTCCATCCCGGCGCACCGGTGTATCGACCCCAGAGCCTTCCCGACCAGGCAGCTCCGTCAACGGCCACGTGGCTCGAGTTCGATGGCGGCCTCGTCGACTGCGGGCATGACGCAAGCGGCTTTGCCTTCGACAACGAGGGACCACGTCACCGCCAGTACCTGGAGCCCTTTGCCCTCACCGACAGACTCGTGACCGTCACAGAGTGGCAAGCGTTCATCGCTGACGGCGGCTATCAGCGCCCTGAGTTCTGGCTGTCCGATGGTTGGCACACCGTCCAGAACCAGGGTTGGGAGCGACCGATCTATTGGCTCGATGACAACGCAACGGCGCACACGCTCGGTGGTGTTCGGCGCCTCCACGATGCCGAGCCCGTTGCCAACGTGAGCCTGTACGAGGCCGATGCCTACGCGCGATGGGCTGACGCTCGGCTGCCAACCGAGTTCGAATGGGAGCACGCGGTCGCCAGCACCCAGCTTGGCGACACCAGCACCCTCGACCGGCTCGACCTCGACCTCGACCGGCTGGAACCCTGGCCAGCCGATCCGGAGTCGACCGGTATCCGCCAAGCGTTCGGAGCCGGTTGGCAATGGACCTCGAGCGCGTACCTCTCCTACCCCGGCTTCAAGCCGGCACGAGGTGCGGTCGGTGAATACAACGCCAAGTTCATGTCGGGTCAATCGGTGCTTCGTGGCAGCTCGTCGCTGACCCCACCCACCCATGCTCGCGCGACCTACCGCAACTTCTTTCCCCCTTCCGCCCGATGGCCAATGACCAGCCTTCGTCTTGCCCGAGGAACCAACTGATGACACCTCCGACTGCGTCCAACCAAACGATCCCGACGTTCGATGTCCACCTCGATCCGGACTGGGCCGACAGAGCCTTCATCGACGATGTTCGCCAAGGGTTCGGCCACCGACCGTTGCAGCTTCCTCCTCGTTGGCTCTATGACGACCGCGGCAGCGAGCTGTTCGACCAGATCACCCGGCTCGAGGCTTACTACCCGACCGAAGCCGAGC
Organism: Acidimicrobiales bacterium; assembly: GCA_038212405.1. Taxonomy (GTDB): domain Bacteria; phylum Actinomycetota; class Acidimicrobiia; order Acidimicrobiales; family SZUA-35; genus JBBQUN01. Next base: position 14,072 of record JBBQUN010000098.1, read on the forward strand.
GATCGATCCTTGATCGCGAAGCGTCGAACATCGCAACGATCACCGGTGCCGACACGATTGTCGAGCTGGGTTCGGGAACCTCGGACAAGACGCACACATTGATCCGTGCGTTTCGGGCCACCGGCCAGCTGGAGCGATTCGTTCCCTTCGACGTGAGCGAGCAGACGCTGCGAAACGCGACGGCGTCGCTTGCCGAGGAATACCCCGGCCTGGCGCTCCACGGGATCGTCGGCGACTTTTCATTGCATCTGTCCCATCTTCCGACCGACGGAACCCCGATGGTCGCCTTCCTCGGTTCGACCATCGGCAACTTCTACTTGGAAGAACGCCAGGCGTTCCTCTCGCTGCTTGCCGAGCACCTCCCCGAGGGCGGCTGGCTGCTCCTCGGTGTCGATCTGGTCAAGCCGGTCGATCGTCTCATCGCCGCCTACGACGATGCGCAGGGCCTCACCGCTGCGTTCACCACCAACCTCCTCGATGTCATGAACCGACGACTGGGCGCCGATTTTCAAGCTGACGGTTTCGACCACGTCGCGTTCTGGGACCCGAGCCAAGAGCGCATGGATCTTCGACTGCGGGCCAATTCCGACTTTCTGGTCGCGATACCTGGTGCCGATATGACTCTCGACATCCGATCGGGTGAAGAGATTCGGGCCGAGATCTCCACCAAGTTCCGAATGCCGAAGATCACGGCCGAGGTAGCCGACGCCGGGTTCACCGTGCGCCAGGTCTGGACCGATGAACCTGGCGACGTCGCCTTGCTTCTCGCGTCGGTCGATGGTCCACGGCCGCTGGTCTTGCGCTGAACGGGGTCACGCAGCTCGAGCGGTTCGCCACGTTTCGAGACCCCGCGACGCAGCGACTTCCACCATCTGGCTGATGGTCGGAAAGGCGAAGACTTGCGAGGCTGCACGTTCGATCGTGACGTGTAGGTGCACCCAACAGGTCACGGTTGCGATCAGTTCATCGGCCAGCGGCCCCACCGCTGATCCGCCAACGATGACGCCAGAGTCGAGATCGATGGTCAACACAACGATGCCATCGCCCAGTCGATCGGTGGAACTCCTGGCGATGTCACTGGTCCGGGCAACGCCGCGCACTCCCTTGCCGCCCGCCGCCTCGTGATCGTCGAGCGAGACGCCGACGTGACTTGCCGGCGGATCCGTGAAGACGCAGTGCGGCATCGCCGCTGGCATTGGAGCAGTCGCGCTGTTGGTCGTCGCGCTGTTGGTCATCGATGCGGCGAGGATGGCCGCCTCCCGATTGGCCCCGTGAGTCCACGGCGACTGCCCGTTGACGTCGCCGATCAGATGCAGCCATGGACGATCGGGGTCGGTGAACGCCGAATCGAAAACAGGAACCTGATCGGCGGCGAGTCCGATCGATGCCAGACCGAGGC
>JBBQUN010000099.1:0-15400 GCA_038212405.1 Acidimicrobiales bacterium
GTGTTGATTCTCGATGGGTCGGGCGGTGTGCTCGACCGCCTTTGCGTGCTTCGTTCGGTCGGCGATGTGATCCACCATCGCCAACCCGAGCGACTGGCGAGAGCCCTGGCCATCATCGAGCGACGACGACGCGAGACGAGCGATCACTCCGCGCCGGCAATGGTGGTCGTGATCAACCGATGGGGACCAATCGTCGACGCGCTCGGCGACGCAGTTGGTCCCGAAGCCGCAACGCAGCTGGCCCGGGTGTTCGCCGACGGTTCGATCGTTCCGGTCATCGGCGTCACCTCGGATCGGGAACTGCCATCGAAAGTCTTGGCGCTGGCCCGACGCCGGTTGGTGCACCAACTGGCGGACGCGAATGCCGGACTCGCGTTCGACGTGCACCCGTCGAAGATGCCAGCCGGTGGGGCTGCCGTCTACGACGTGGAGGCCCGCCTCGGTGGTGTCATCGGCGACCTGTCGGCCCACGGACTGGCGCGCATCGCCGCCTGGTCGTTGCCCGCTGCGCCCCCGGCCCCGGTGCAGGTGCTCGGTGACCAGATGTCGCTGGCAGCACTGCCCGACGGCCGCGGTCCTGACCACAGCGGTCCTGACCACAGCGGTCCTGACCACAGCGGTCCTGACCACAGCGGTCCTGACCACAGCGGTCCTGACCACAGCCGTCCTGACCACAGCCGTCCTGACCACAGCCGTCCCGATCGGCCGGGAGTCATCGGCGCGGGGGAGCGTCGGTGGTCAATACCCATCGCTTTCGATGAGGAGATCGCTCCCGTCTTCATCGAGCTGGTTCCGCATCGTCGGTTCGTGATTCTCGGTCGCCCGGGTAGCGGACGAACCACGGCGCTCGAAACGGTGCTCGCCGGTCTCGCTCGGCTCGGGGCAACCGAGGAGGTCGAGGTCATCGACGACGCCGACCGCATCCCCAACCCCGAGGGCATCCAGCGCATGGCCGACGCTGACGCGGTGGGACGGCCCGTGATCATTGCCGCAACGCCAGCTTCGGCGAGAGCGTTCGGTAGTTGGCTGGGACCGATGCTGAGCGATGCCACCGTGCTGTTCCTCAATCCCAGCCGCTTCGATGCCGAGGCGGTGCGGGTGATCGTGCCTGATCTGAGCCAAGGCCCACCCGGCCGCTCGGTCCTGCTCGACCGGGGCCGGGTCACGATCGTGCACGTCGCCATCGACCTCGCCGCCTGATCGATGCCGAGTCGATGGCCTCAGTCTCGTCCATCGTCCAACTCGTACCACCAGGTGTAAGAGGCCGTTCCGCTGGCGCCCGGCGGGCCGACGCCGACGACAGGATGTACACCGTCGCCATCGACCACTGCACCGGCACAGATGACATCACAAGCCACGCCAGTGATGCTCAGACCATTCTCGGGATCCTTGCTCGTCTGGGTGAACGTGTGTGTTGGAAGCAGTGACAGGGGTCCCAGCGGCCACGCTGTCGGCACCATCAAGCCAAAGGCGCGATCGCCATCGTCGGTCGTCGTGTACGCAATGCCTGCACCCGCAATCGAGGCGCTGAGAATGCCGTAGTTGCTGGCGATGTCCAAGGGAATCGCACCCGGAACAATCACTGAAGCAACCAGCACGTAGGGGTCGGTGACGGTATCGACGACTCGCTCGCCCAAACGTTCGACCGGTCCCCAATCGAGGTCTTCCAACCGATCGCCGACATCGCGCCAACGATCGTCCAGATCATGCAACTGCTCATCGAACTCGTGCAGTCGTTCGTCGATCTCGCTGCCGAGTGAGGTGACCGAGTCCAAAACGCCGCCGATCTCGTCCCACGGGAGACGCCGGGGATCGATCAATGGCGATACCGGCTGTTCCATGATTGGGGCCAGGAGATCATCGATTGGGTCCCTGAGCCAGCCCGGGAGCCCCCATCCGTTGCCGTCCTCGTCGTCTTCGACGACGCAGGAAGCCAGCGCCGGCGGCGTTCGTGCCGTCGACTCGATCCGATTGGTCGCCGGCCCGATGATCGGGAACAGTTCCTCGACGGTGGGCGGCGTGTACCCGTAGAGCGACTCGGTGATGCTCGACAGCGCAACACTCGTTGCCCGGTAGGGAAGCAGTCCACCGGCGTCGGCGGCGTCGCTTCGTTCTTGGAGCACCGTGGCCAGATCGGCGAGAGCGTCGGACACCTCGATGAGGTGAGGTCCGCACGTGTCGGCCAGCCCGGCCAGCGCGAAGGCGGTGCGGACATCGTTGGCAACGTCCGCTCCCGAGGCGGACATTGCTCGGAGGTGCTGAGCGGCGCTCCGTGCCCGGCTGGTGTCGATGTAGAGATAGTCGGACATGGTGATCCTTGTTCGTTGGGGGTCAGGGAGCGAACGACGGTTTGCTCGGCGGACGAGGCGACGATGGCGCCGCGAGGCCCGGCGGGAGGTCGTCGATGATGGCCCGCCAGTCGCGGAGGGCAATGGCGTGCTGGCCGAGTGCGGCTTCATAGGCCCGCACGGCTCGGGCTCGTTGACGGCAGAGCTTTGCTCGATCACGTAGGGCCTCGGCGGTCGAGGTGGCGGTGTTCTCCGCGACATCGACCGCCTGATGGCACACAACGGTGAGCGCTCCGCCAGCGACGGTGTCCGGACCGAAACGTGAGCGAGTACCGGTCGCCCAGACCGCGACCTCGGTCGCCGCCTGCCACAGGATCTCTGCCGCAGCGTCGAAATCGGATGCGCACGGCATGTCAGCCGAAGCTCAGCCCGGTGTTCATCACCGAGTCGAGGTTCGAACGCTGGTGTTCCACGGCTTGTGACATCTGCTGGACCGACTGTTCTGCGTCGCTCAGTTGGGCACCAAGACTGCTTGCATAGGCGTCGAGCGTCTCTGACAGCGACGCGATGGTGGCTCGAAACTGGCTGAAGGTGTCGGTGGTTCCGTTTTGTGCTGCCTGCATGGCGGTCTGGAAGGTGGCGGCGCCGTCGCGGAAGCGGTCGGCGTTCGACCCGGTCCAGTTGGTCGAGCCCGCTTCGGCGACTGATGCCGAGACGGACTGACCGAGCTGGTCCATGTGGGTCATGATCTGCTCGAGGGCCGCTTGGGCTGCCTCCTGGACGCCGGTGACGACCTGGGTCGTCGTGCGAATGGCGCCGTCACGCGAGCCACCGACATCGCCGGCAGTCGTGGTCAGTCGCTGGCTGAGGCGGCTGAGGTCGTCGAGTTGTGCACCGAGGATGGTCATGTTGGGGGTTCTCCTGTTCGTTGGGCGAGCGAACTGCTCGCCGCATGGTTGACACGGTGTGATCGGCTGATCACGCAATAGACGTAGTTAAACGTATTAAAACGTATATAGCAAGACAAAAGATTCTCGATCTCTGCTTCGATGGGGTGGCTTCCATCCGCCCGCTGCGCCTGCCATCGCTCGGTCAACCCTGCGATCAACCCCATGGTCGAGCCCACGGTCAACCCAGCCCCGGTGCTCGGTCCCTACACTCGTGGCATCGTTTACCCCCGTACGCACTCACTGCTGCCAGCGACGCTGCTGGGCCTGCTCGGAACGCTGACCCTGGTGGTCGGTGGTGCGCTGTCTGGCGCGTCCACACGTCTTGGCGGAGGACGCTGGTGGTCGGTGCCAACGGTGCCGGTACGCCCGTCAGTCGATGTGTTGGTCGCGGTGGTGGTTTTCTACGCCGGTCTGATCCTGCTGGCCAGAGCGTGGATGCGATTGCGCCGAGACGTGCGCAGCGGCGGCGCGTCGGTCGGGGCCATTGCCTTGATCATCGTGATCTGGGCGTTGCCATTGCTCGCCGGACCACCGCTCGGTAGCCGGGATGTCTATGCCTATGCTGCGCAGGGCAAGCTTGCCGATGAAGGGTTCGACCCCTATATCCAGGGGCCTTCCGCCCTTGGCAGCGACCCGGTCCTGGGTCCTGTCGATCCGATCTATCTCGACGCTCCCGTGTTGTATGGTCCGGTCTTCGTTGCTGTCTCCTCCGGTGTGAGCCGGGCGACCACCGATCTGGTGGTGGTCGTCTTGGTCTTTCGGGCCATCGCGGTGCTGGCGCTGCTCGTCACCGCCTTTGCGGTCTACGACATCGCCAAGGGACTTGGTCGAGATCCCGTCGACGCGATCGTGCTGGCCATGGCCAACCCGCTCGTGCTCCTTCACCTGGTCTCCGGGGCCCACAACGAGTCGCTCATGCTGGCCTTTCTCGTTGGCGGCGTCGCCGTCGGCCGACGTCCCCACCTTCGCCTCCTCGGTATAGGGCTGTGTGCGGTTGCCGCCTCGATCAAGATGCCCGCCTTCTTCGGTGTTGCCTTTCTTGCCTGGCCTTGGATCATCGAATCGGATCGTTTGGTCATCCGAGCCCGTCGAGCCCTGCTTGCCGGGGCCGAAGCGTTCGCCGTGATCGCGCTCGCCGGCCACTTCACCGGATGGGGCTGGGGCTGGGTCGATGCCATCACCGGCGCCCGTCCCGTCGATGCCTACCTGAGTCTCACTCGCCTGGCCGGTGGTGCCGTGCAGATCAGTGCCGGGCTCGAAGGCGACGAGGTGCTCGAGTTCTTCCGTCTCGGTGGTCTGGCCGTTACGGGGCTCACCGCTGCGTGGCTGCTGTTTCGGCATTCGCACACGCCTGAGGCGCTGGCGATCGCTCTGCTGGTCTTCGCGCTCTTTCACCCAACGACGCAACCTTGGTATTTCACCTGGGGGCTGATGTTGTGGGCTGCCGCCTCTGCTGGCAAAGAGAATCGTGCCTATATGTGGGGTTGTATCGCGGCGGCCTTCGTGGTCCTGCCCATGGGCCCGCACCTCGGAACGATCGTCCTCGACAACAGCAGCACCCGCTCGCTCGTGATGGCGGCGATCGCCTTGCTGGCCCTGATCGTCGTCAGGCCGGGGGGGTCGCGACGACGTCGGTCATCACCGCTGGTCGTTACGGTCGCAAGCTGATGCTCGAGAAATCCAACGGCTAGTCTCGAGGTTCAGTTGCCATCGCCCGAGGGAGCACCATGACCGATTCGAACCCCCAGGGTTCCGACCCAGCGATGCCGCAACGGCCGATGCGCCCAGGAGCCGATCCAGCGCCGCCGGCCCAACCGCCGCAGCAGCCGTCATACGCGCCGCCGACCCCGCAATCGCCACCGGTACCGCAGCAGGCTCCTCCCACGTACCAGCAGCCAACGGCGCCGGTGTCGTACCCGCCGCCCTCCAATTACCCGCCTCCGCAGAGCGGCCCGCCGCAACAGCCGAACTTCCAGCCAGGCTTTGGCGGCGGTCAGCCGCCTTTCCAGCCGCCCGGCTACGGCGGTGGTGGGGGAGGCGAAGGGAGCGGTGGCATGCCACCGACCGAATCAGGCGGGGGCCGAGGGCTGTGGCTCGTGCTCGGTGGGGTCGTGGGTGCGCTGATTCTTGGTGTTGGCGGGTTCCTCGCCCTGAGCGGTGGTGACGACGACAAGCCCAATGTCATCGCCGACAGCCAAACCACCACGACAACAGCGTCATCGACAACCGCAAGTGGTGGCGATGACACGACGACGACCGCCGATCTGCCTGATCCGGTGACGACTGATCTCGTTGCCACTTCGGTGGTGCAGATTTTCCCCGCCGTCAACGGGACCCCGATATGCCAGGGCTCAGGGACCATCGTCAGCGGTGACGGCTTGATCGTCACCAATGCCCATGTGGTCGAACAGTTCGGTGAATGTGGTTACGAGGAGCTGCAGATCGCCATCACGTCGTCGGCTGATTCGGCGCCCGAAGTGCGCTACCTGGCCGAGGTCTACGCGCTCGACCGGGCGCTCGACCTCGCAGTGATCGGCATTGCGTACGATCTCGACGGCAATCCGATCGAAGTATCGGATTTGCCGACGATCACGATCGGCGATTCCGATCTGGTTGGTCTGGGCGACCAGATCCGTATTCTCGGTTACCCGTCGCTCGGTGGCGACACCATCACGTTCACCAGCGGTTCGGTCTCTGGTTTCACCGCCGAAGCCGGCATCGCCGATCGGGCATTCATCAAGACCGACGCCACGATCTCTGGCGGTAACAGCGGCGGCCTCGCCATCAACGATGCGTTCGAGATGATTGGCATCCCCACCCAGGCATCAGGCGGCGCGAACCTCGACGTCGCAGACTGCCGGGTGGTCACCGACACCAACGGCGACGGGGTCACCGACGAACTCGACTCCTGCATTCCCATCGGAGGCTTCATCAATGGGATCCGACCCGTGAACCTCGCTCGCGGCCTGATCGACGCGGCCGCCGCTCGAGTGCCGGTCCAACAAGAGGCGCCACCAGCCCCGGGCAGCGTCGACGGGGAGTTCTTCAACATCGCCATGACCTCGGCGATCGGGGAAGACGACCTTCCCGTCGATGACGTGAAGGTCTTGCCCTCCGGCGCCGCCCAGGTCTGTGGCACCTTCGACTACGAAGGCATGGTCGACGGCACCGTTTGGGATGCGCTGTGGTCGATCGACGGCGAGTTCATCGAAGACATCTCGATCGTCGGCTCCGAATGGATCGGGGGACCCGAGGGCGTGAGCTGGTGGGTCTGCGCCTACGGCGACGTCGGTGGCCTCCCCGATGGCATGTACGAACTCCAGCTCTACATCCAGGATGAGTTCGCCAGCTCGAACACCGTGCGCATCGGCGGGCCGGGGCTCGTGGAATTCACGGTGGTCAATGACACCGATCAGCCCGTGTGTTACCTCCAGGTTGCGCCGATGCTCGCCAACGGCTGGGGCCCCGACGACCTCGGCGCCGAGCAGACCATGGCCCCTGGCGAAGAGGTCACGTTGCAGCTGCCTCCTGACCAATACGACTTCAAAGGTCAAGACTGCGACTTCAATCCCGGCACCGAGGTCTATGAGATCGTCATCGTCGGTGGCGAACGAGTGCTCCTCTCGGGCAGCTGAGGTCGGGATCACCCATTCCCCGATCGGGGGATGGGAATGATCCATCGTTATCGTGGTTGGGTACGGACACGACCGGCCCCCTGAGGAGCACAAGACCTTGAGCACCACCGATCTCGATCCAACGAACATCGACACCCCCATTCTTGCGGTGAGCGGCGAGGCCCTGGCCACCGTGCTCGACGTGCGAGCATCCGAAGACGATCCGGCAGGCACGGCGCTGCGCGTCGAGATCACCGGTTCGAACATGACCGAGTACCAGTACGCACTGGAGCTGATGGCCATCAGCGAAGCGGCCGACGATGACGCCATCTATCCCCAAGGCGAGCACGGTGAGCTCACCGTCATCATCCCGGCGAACTCGGTCGAGAAGATGCAGGGCTCCACCCTCGACGTCCCGGCCAATGCCGGTGCTGGTGGACTGGTGATACGCAACCCGAATCAGCCAAATCCGCTGGCGGGCCTCGACCTCGAACTCGAGGGTGAACTTCCGCAGAAGGTGCAGGCCGTCCTGGATCAGGCGGTCAATCCGGCGCTGGCGTCCCATGGTGGGTATGCGAGCTTGGCCGGGGTCGACGACACCAAGGTCTACGTCACGATGGGCGGTGGCTGCCAGGGCTGTGCCGCCAGTGCGATGACGCTGCAAGAGGGCATCAAGACGATGCTGATGGACGCGCTCCCCGAGATCACCGAAGTGCTCGACGCCACCGACCACACCGCAGGCGAGAACCCTTTCTACAGCTGAAGCGGTGCCGCTCGACGGCACCGATCATTCAGCGGAGGGTCGCGCCGTCTGGGGTCGTTCAGTCGGGGAATGCTCCGAGCATGCGTGCTGCCGAGAGGGTGTTCTCGAGCACGCAGGCGATGGTCATCGGGCCGGTGCCGCCCGGCATCGGGGTGATGGCGCCCGCCACCGCCTGAACGGCATCGAAATCGACGTCGCCAACGATGCCCGCCTCGCTGCGGGAAACGCCAACGTCGATGACCGCTGCCCCCGGTTTGACGTGGTCGGGGGTGATCATGCGTGCGCTACCGGCCGCGGCAACGATGATGTCGGCCTCTCGGCACACCTCGATCATGTTGGTGGTGCGCGAGTGGGCCAGGGTGACGGTGGCATCGGTGCCCCGACGGGCGAACAGCAATTGCATTGGTAGCCCAACCAAAGTGGAACGCCCGATCACGACCGCCCGCTTGCCCGACGTCTCGATGCCATAGCGCTGGAGTAGACGGATGACGCCAAGGGGCGTTGCCGGGACGTGGCCTGGCAGGTCCCGGACCAGGCGGCCGAGCGACTGGGTGGTGAGTCCGTCGACATCCTTCGCTGCCGGGAGCATGGCCAGCACCGGTTCGGGATCGAGGTGTGGTGGCATCGGCAGCTGGCACAGAATGCCATGAACACCGGGGTCGGCGACCAGCTCGGCGACGGCGTCTTCGACCTGCTGTTGGGTCGCGTTTTGGGGCAGCCCGACGTGCCGAGACACCATGCCTGCTTCCTCGGCCTTGCGATGCTTCATCCGCACGTAGATCTGGCTCGGTTTGTCGTCGCCGACCAGCACCGTCGTGAGGCACACGGGTGGACTGCCCGCGGCCGCAATGGTGGTGGCCAGTTCGAGCACGGTTTCATCACGCAGCCGGTTGCCGTCGAGCAACACCGCACCACCCGGGGTGTGGTCGATCGGGCGATCAGAGGTTGCTCGGTCGTTGCTCATTGGTTCGTCCTCGGTGTCGGGGCAGTCGCAGCGGATCCACTCACGGAAAGACGATGGTCCGATTGCCGACTGTCAGAATACGGTCTTCGGCCCAATAGCGAACCGCTCGCGACAAGACCCTGCGCTCCACGTCTTGGCCAAGGCGGGTCAGCATGGCCGGGGTGTCGGCGTGGGTGACCCGCACGACGTCTTGTTCGATGATTGGGCCTTCATCGAGTTCCGCCGTCACGAAGTGGGCAGTTGCGCCGACGATCTTCACTCCTCGCTCGAACGCCTGGTGGTAGGGCCGTGCGCCCTTGAAACCAGGAAGGAACGAGTGATGGATGTTGATCGCTCGGCCGGCCAGTTCGTTGGTCAGGTCGTCGCTGAGGATCTGCATGTAGCGAGCGAGCACGACCAGATCGATGTCGTGCTCAGCGACGAGCTCGAGCAGCGCTGCTTCCTGCTGGGCCTTGGTGTCGGGCGTGACCGGCAGGTGGACGAACGGAATCGCCTCGTGTTCGGCCAGCGGGGCGAGGTCGGGATGATTCGAGACGATGACCGGAAGGTCGACCGCGAGCGCACCGGTTCGCCACTGATACAACAGGTCGACCAAACAATGGTCGTACTTCGAGACCATGATCAGCACCCGCGGTCGATGCTCGAGCGGTCGTAGCGACAAGGTCGGTGTGAAGTTGACCAAACGCGCATCGAGCAGCGCCGTCATCGATGCAGCGTCGCCGGTGGCGGCGTCGAAGACCGTACGCATGCAGAAGGTCCCCGACAACGGATCGCCGAACTGGGCGTTCTCGACGATGTTGCCATCGACTTCGAGGAGGGCCGAACAAACCGCATGAACGATGCCAGGACGGTCGGGACAGGTGAGCGTCAGAACGTGGCGAGTCACAGACGGTCGATCAGGCGAAACTGACGAGTTCGACGTCGAACGTGAGCGCTTGCCCGGCGAGTCGATGATTGGCGTCGATGGTCACCGAGTCGTCGTCGACCGCAATGATCTCGGCCGGCATGTCGCCAGCCGAAACCTGATCGCCGACCTTGATGCCCGGCGGAGCCTGCTCGGCGGGAACGGTGATGACCATGTCGTCGCGACGTTCGCCGTAGGCGTCGGCCGGTTCCATGCGGACCGTGCGCGATTCGCCGATGGCGAGGCCTCGCACTGCCTGATCGAAGCCGCTGATCACCTGGCCGGAGCCGACGACGAACTCGAGCGGCTCACGCCCGGCCGAGGAGTCGAACTGGCTGCCGTCATCGAGTGTCCCGGTGTAGTGGACGGCAACGGCATCGCCGTCGTTGGCCGTGCGGGCATCGTTCATGTTGGCAGCTCCTCAGCGGTTGGTGAGTCGTCAACGATAGGAACGCCAGGCCACCGAGACAACGGGGAGCGAAGACCCGGTACTCACGCTCCAGTACACAGGGTCCGGTCCTCATAGTCCGGTGCAGGCGAGCCGAAGCTCTCGCGACCGGCGAACCCGAGGAGAGCACCGCTGTGGCCGACGACGAGGAGATCCACAACACCACGGTTCGGACCGTGTTGGGTTCCTCGCGTCGCGAGCACCGTTGGGACCTGGCGCACGAGGTGGACATCTCGACCGTGCTCGGCAAATCGTTCTTCGACCTTCGCCCGGCGAGGCCGATGGGCGAAGCCGACGTCGAGATCTCGATCTCGTGTTTCCTCGGCTCGGTCGAGCTCCTCGTTCCCGTTGGTACCCGAGTCACGCTCGAGGGATCGACGTTCCTCGCCGGTGCGTCGTCTGACGTATCAGGTGAGGAGGAAGTGCCGACCGAGAATGGCGATGGCGTCGATCTGGCCGTCAAAGCATTGCCACGGCTCGACATCTCGGCAACAGCGGTGCTTGGTCGAGTGCGAGTCCGCACCCCTGACCGACCCGAGCGAGCGCGGCCGGCGCGATTCGCCCGTTTCCGCCGCAAGAAGTCCAAGCCGACCGCAGCGCCGAAACGGGCCGTGGTCGACATTCTCGCTGCCTCCGACGAGGACGAGCGCATGAGGTCCTTGGCTGCGGTCAGCACCACCGCTCCCGCGCGAGCAGCGGAGCCGGCGGCTGCGGCGGTGTCGGTCTCGAGGGTGGAGCGGGCCGCGGCACCAGCACCGGCGCCCACGCACAACGCCGTGGCGTCGGGCCGATATGGGGTCGACGCCCAGATCATCGGTTCGAACCCCTACCCCGAGATGGCAGGAGCGCCGGTCGACGCCGTCATCGCCCGGACAGCACCGAAGGCCGATGCCGGACCGGTGGACATGAGCTTCGCCAGGTCGACGCCACTTGACGACTTCGATCCAGCCGATTTTCCCGACGACGCGTCGATCGCCGGCTGAGGCGATTCGTCAGTATGCGATGCCGCCGTCGATCTTGATGATCGAACCGGTGGTGTAGCTCGATGCATCTGATGCCAGATAGAGCGCAGCGCCAACGACCTCATGCGGCAGTCCGCCGCGACGAAGTGGAATGGTCGTCTCCGCTCGCTTGGCGAACGCGTCGAGGTCCCAGGCGTCGGCGATGTCGGTCAGGAACGGGCCGGGCATGATCGTGTTGACCCGCACGCTTGGTGCGTACTCTCGGGCAAACGCACTGCTGAGCGCATTGAGGCCCGACTTCGCTGCTCCGTAGGCGGCTTCTCCCGGCGTCGGCTGGATGGCGGCGATCGAGCTGATGTTGATGATCGATCCACCGGTACCGCTGTCGGCCATTCGCTTGCCTGCCGTTGCCATGAGGCGGAACGGGCCTTTGAGGTTGACCTCGAGCACCTTGTCGTAGAGGGCTTCGGTGACATTGGCCAGTGAGTCATAGAGGGGCGACAGCCCGGCATTGTTGACCAGCACGTCGCAGCGACCGAATTCGGCGTAGACCGTCTCGATCAGTTCGTCGCACTGGTCCCAATAGCCGACGTGGCAAGCGACCGGCAGCGCTCGGCGCCCGGTCGTTGCCTCGATCTCGGTGGCGAGGAGTTCACAGGCGGGAAGCTTGCGGCTGGCGATCACCACGTCGGCACCGCAACGAGCGAACGCTCGCACCATCTGGCGACCGAGACCTCGGCTGCCGCCGGTGACCACAGCCACCTTGCCGCTCAGGTCGAACAGATTGAGCGGCTGCTCGGTGATCTGGTCAGCAGCATCGTCGTGTGATCCAGTGCCGCTCATGGTGCGATCACGACCTTGCCGGTGGTGCGGCGGTTGTCGAGGTCGTCGAGCGCGGCGACGGCCTCTTCCAATGGGCGCACCGCATCGATCAGGGGATCGATGAGGCCGGTGCCGTAGAGCTCGCAGATGCGATCCCATCCGCGGCGCAACGCAGTGGGATCTCGATCGAGGCTGGCACCCCAGTGCACGCCCACGATCGAGTAGTTCTTGAGGAGGATGTGATTGGCCGGAGCATCGGGAATGCGGCCACTGGTGAACCCGATGACCAGCAAACGGCCATCCCATGCCATCGTGCGTCGCACCTGATCGAAGATGTCGCCGCCGACTGCCTCGTAGCAGACGTCGACGCCACGCCCGTCGGTTGCGGCCCTAACGGCCTCGACCACATCGACTTCTTTGTAATCGAAGGCGGCGTCGGCGCCGAGGTCGAGCACGGCCTTGACCTTGTCGGGTCCGCCGGCAAGACCGATCACGTTGGCGCCCATCGCCTTGCCGACCTGGATGGCCGACGAGCCGACACCGCCTGCCGCCGCAGTGACGAGCATCCTTTCGCCCGGCTTCAGGTGGGCGCGCTCGTCCAGGGCGAAGACGGTCGTTCCGTAGTTGGTGAGCAGACAGGCGGCGTGCTCGAACGACATGGCATCGGGGATGGGGAAGCACGCCGGTGCGGGAAACTCCGCTTTCTCGGCCAGCCCACCATTGCCCATCACGAGCACTCGGTCACCAATCGACACCGAGGTGACGCCGTTGCCGACCGAGGAGACGACGCCGGCGATCTCGCCGCCTGGCGTGAACGGCAGCTTGGGCTTGACTTGATAGCCGCCGCGGATCTGCAACAGGTCAGGGAACTTGAGGCCGCAGGCCTTGACGTCGATGACGACGTTGCCTGCTTGCGGCGTTGGGTCATCGACCTCGACGAGTTGGAGGACCTCGGTCGGCTCGCCGAGCTCGGTCACTTGCCATGCTCGCATGGTGCTACCTCATTCACTGTCGGGAATTGGCTGTCGGGAATTCACTGTCGGGACTGGTGCCGATGATCTTGGTGGAAAACGGCAGTGCACGCCATTTGCCGGCGGAGACCTCGCCAGGTCAGTCGGGGTCCGAGTGGCGAAGCGAATTCATGATGAGCTCGACCATCAGGTGCTCCTCTGCGGCGTTTCGCTCGACTCGTCGCAACAGGAACCGGGACATGAACGGACCCTCGACCATGTCGATGACGGTGTCGATCGGCACGTCCTTCCGGATTTCGCCCCGTACCTGCGCCCGCTCGATCATCTCGCGGATCGGGCGCTGGCGTTCGTGCAACAGGTCTTGATGGATGCGATCCAGCTCATCATCGAGCGACGCCGCCGCCATTGTTCCGAGCATGACCCGCACCATGGACGGATCGTCGAACATCGGCGTGAGTACATCGAGGAAGGACTGGAGGTCACCAGCCATCGAGCCGGTATCGGGAGTCGGAAAGGGCACCACCATGCAGTCGATCGTGTCGATCAGTAACGCATTCGCCGATTCCCAGTGCCGATAGATGGTCGTTTTTGCGACGCCGGAACGCTTGGCGACGGCGTCGACGGTGAAGCCGGCAACGCCAGTGGTAGCGATGACCTCGAAGGCCGCCGCTCGTGCCTTCTCTCGTGCTGCTTCACTCAAAGGGCGGGCCATGTCGCTTCGGTATCGTAGCGAAACGATCGGCGACCCAAGCTGCGCCAAAGGTCCCCAATTGCGGGGTGTTCCCGATGAGCGCATGGCACCTGTCTTCGTGGCACAGTGTTCGCGTGACCGCACAGCTTCACCTCACCGACCTGGGCTTTGACCGAGGCGGCACCACCATTCTCGACGGCCTGACGCTCACGGTTGGCGCCGGGGATCGGGTGGGACTCGTCGGTCCGAACGGCGCAGGCAAGTCGACGCTGCTTCGACTCGCCACTGGTGAACTCACCGCCTCTCGGGGTCAGGTGTCGCTGATTCCGGACTCGGCAACGATCGGACTCCTGGCCCAGGAACTGTCGCCGGCTGCTGGTGAGACCGTCCTCGACATTGTCGCCGATCGGACCGGTGTGGCCGCTGCCCAATCCGAGCTCGATGCAGCTACCGCCGATTTGGTGAGCGCCACGGCCGAAGCCGCCGATCGCTACGACACGGCGCTCGATCGTTGGCTGCGCCTTGGTGCCGCCGACCTGGATCAGCGACTTGCGGTGACCTTCGATCGGATCGGTCTTCGGGCAACGGTGATCGATCAGGAAGCAGCGACGCTGTCGGGCGGAGAGCAGGCCCGAGTGGGGCTGGCCATCATCCTGGTCTCCCAGTTCGACATCCTCCTGCTCGACGAGCCGACCAACGATCTCGACATCGCCGGCCTCGACCAGCTCGAAACGTTCCTCCTCGCCATCGATCGACCGGTGATGCTCGTCTCGCACGATCGGCGTTTCCTCGATCGAGTGATCTCGTCGGTGGTCGAGCTCGATCCCCACACCCTCACCGCCAGCGTCTTCGGTGGCGGCTGGCAGGGGTACCTCGAGGCCCGAGAGGTCGCCAAGCGTCACGCCGAGGAGAAGTATCACAACTACGTGGGGCAGCGATCGAAGCTGGGCGACCGAGCCCGTACCGAGCGTGATTGGGCCACCACCGGGGTTGCCAAGGCCAAGAAGCACCCGAAGGACAACGACAAGATCCAGCGCAAGGCCACGATGGAACGAACCGAGCAACTGGCGGCGCGGGCTCGGAGAACCGAGAAGGCCATCGAGCGGCTCGAGGTCGTCGACAAGCCGTGGGAGCCATGGCAGCTCCAGTTCGAGATCGGGCAGGTCGAGCGGTCGGGCGATCTCGTTGCCGAGCTACGAGAGGCCGTGGTCGAGCAGGGCACGTTCCGACTCGGCCCGGTCACACTCGAAATCAATGCCGGTGACCGTGTGCTCATCTCCGGTCCGAACGGCGCAGGCAAGAGCACGCTGTTGTCGGCGTTGCTCGGTGAGCGAACGCCCGTCAACGGCACTCATCGCCTCGGTCGTTCGGTCGTGATTGGTCGCATCGACCAGCAGCGAACCCGGTTCGATTCCGCCCCCGAGCTGATCATCGGGTTCATCGAGGCCACCGGTGTCACGATTGCCGAGGCTCGCTCCACTCTGGCCAAGTTCGGGCTCGGTACCGATCACGTGAAGCGGCCAACCAGCGAGCTGTCGCCGGGGGAGCGCACCAGAGCGCTCCTCGCCGTGTTCCAGGCCTCGGGCGTCAACACGCTGGTGCTCGATGAGCCAACCAACCACCTGGACCTGCCGGCCATCGAGCAACTCGAACAGGCGCTCGCCAAGTTCAACGGCACGGCGCTGATCGTCTCGCACGACCGAGCATTCCGAGACGCCATCAACTGCAACCGTTCGCTCACCGTCGCCAACGGCACCGTGACCGAAGACTGAGTTCCGGTCTGTCACCGTCTAGTGTCGACGGGCATGACTCCTGACGTTTCCGTTTCCCGTGACATCGCCGCCGCTCCGGCTGCGGCCTACGCCGCGCTCACCGACATCACCCGCATGGGCGAGTGGTCGCCGGAGAACTATCACGCCGAGTGGAACGAGGGCTTCTCCGCTCCGGCCATCGACGCCATGTTCACCGGCCACAACCGCAACGGTGACAAGGAATGGACCACCGAGGCCAAGATCGTGGAGCT
>JBBQUN010000100.1:0-15273 GCA_038212405.1 Acidimicrobiales bacterium
AGTACCGGTGGGCGGTGGAGGGGCACATCGTGGCGCTGATCGGTTCGGTCGGGCTCAACGATCTGACGCCCAAGCTCCTCGACCGTTGGCTTGAGGATTTGGCGAGGCCGGGGGAGCGTGAGGGGTCTCGTCTCGGGGTGACGTCGATCAGGCTGGTCCGCAAAGTCTTGTCGATGGCACTCAGCGATGCGGTGGAGTCAGGTCTCCTGCAACACAATCCGGTTACCGCGACCGTGGCGCCATTGCCCGTGGCGAGCACGGAACAGAAGGCGTGGACGCTGGACGAGGCACGGCTGTTTCTTGCTGCCCACCGCGAGCACCGGCTGCACGCATTGTTCCATTTGGCACTCGCCACAGGAATGCGACGGGGCGAGCTCCTCGGTCTGCGTTGGTGCGATATCGATCTCGATGCCGGGCGGATCGTGTTGGTGCAACAGTTGGCGCTGGTTGGTGGCCGGCCCGTGATCAAGCCACTGGCGTCGCCGGTCGCCGACCGAGAGTTCGAGATCAGCCCGGTGACGCTCGCCGTACTGGCCGCTCATCGGAAGAGCCAATCCGCCGAGTTCGGCGTTGTCGGCCTCGATCATGACGAGGAGGATCTGGTATTCACCAACGAGGTCGGTGCCGCGATCGATCCGAACAACTTGGCCCGGACATTGATTCGCCTCTCGGCCGAGGCTGGCGTGCCGAGGGCGACTCCCAGCCTGCTTCGCCACACTGCGATTACGCGCGGAGACAATCTGTCGCAAGCAGATGACGCAATGCAGCAGCACCTCGACTTTGACGAATGACGCAGCAGGTGGGGGCTCAACTCGGCCCTCCGACACACTTTGGAATGACGTTTCACCTGCTCAACGCGCATATTTGGCGTGCACCGTGACGTGCTCGGTTTGCTGACACTTCCCCGTTTGGGCGCGACGGCGCCCGTTCGGTTGCTGAGGACTTGATGCCATGTGTCGTCCATAGCGCCGAGAGAGCACCCTCTGAACGCAGTAGTGCACACCACAGCTGGACCGATCCCTCGGCGAGGGCTACGGATGTCGCTAGGAGGTGGAGCTGTTCACGGTTGTCAGGAACCTCGTGACGGCGCTGGTGAAGGCGTCGTTGTCGTCGCCAGCGACCATGTGTCCGGCACCGCGAATGTCGACGTAGGCAGCGTTGGGGAGGCGTTCACGAAACTCTCTTGCCACGTCGTCCGAGACCAGGTCTGATTGCTGGCCCCGTACGAGCAGTATGGGGCTGGTGATTGCTTCGGCGCCTTCGTACATGTCGCGTGCCATACGATCCATACGGTCTTCGAAACCGGTCGCAGATGAACTGTCGAGCCGTTGTCGCCATGTCACGAACTTCGGATCCCATCGCCAGACCCAGCGACCGTCCTCGCCTTGTCGCAACACACGCTCGAGGCCTGCCGATGAACGCGGTTTGGCGCGGTGGGGGTTGTAGCCAGAGATGGCGGCGGCTGCCTCGTCGAGGTCGGCAAAGCCATCGGGATGGGCCGCCATGAACTGCATGATTCGTGCGACGCCGTCGAGGTTCATTCGGGGGGTGACGTCCACAAGGACGACACTCGAGAACAGTTGATCGGTCGCCGACCGTTGGGCGAGGAGCGAGCTCATGCCACCCATCGAGGCGCCGACGACCGCTGGGGCGGCGGGTAGTTCGCGAAGGATTTCAACGATGTCTCGACTGAAATCGAGCATGTCGTACTGGCCGGTTGGCGACCAGTCGCTGTCCCCGTGGCCGCGTGAATCGATGGCGGTAACGCGAAAGCCGAGAGCGGCGAGTCGTTGGCCGGTGTCTTTCCAGGCGTAGCGGCTCTGCCCGCCGCCGTGCAGCAGTAGGACGTCAGGCCCGTCGTCGGGCCCCCAGCGGTCAGCGACCAGGCGCAGTCCGTCGTGCGAACGAAAGTGTTGGGTTACGGGCTGCATCAATGTCTCTCAGTGTCAGTGGTCAGGATCGGAGGGTTGGGACGAGGGTGGCATCTGCAGACCGAACGAGCTTGCGCTGCATCGACTGTGGGGCTCATCGGTCGATCATGGTTGGGTCACGGCGCGGGCGACGTTGGCCCACTTTGACATCGATGCGGGATCGGTCGACCAGTCAAGACCGCCGAAATAATTGACCACCCGATCTGCGAGGCCGTCGTACCGGCTGAGAATCTTGTCGGCAAGTTCGGCGAAGGTGCCCGTGACGATGAAGTGGGACAACAGCTCATCGGACACTTCGGCGGACATGCCTGCCATGTCGCGGGCTTTCTGTCGGCCGCGAATTCGATCGGTCGTTCCTTCGAACCCGAGCTGTTCGAAGATGAATGCGTAGTTCGGTGTAGATCCGTAGAACGCGACCTGCATGCGAGCAAACTCGCGCCACTTCGACTCATCATCGTCGGTCGGCACGATGAAGGAAGGCACGATGATCTCCAGATCGGCGGCGCTTCTGTTGGCGATGGCCGCGCCGGCCGCGACGTTGGGGAGCACGGTTTCTCTGATGTAGGTGGGGTGGTTCAGTGGATGAACGTGGACGCCGTCTGCGACCTCGCCTGCCATGCGCAGCATCCATGGGTTGACCGCCGCAATGTCGATTGGTGGGTCGTCGAAGTCGATCGGACCCGGGGACCATTGCGACGGCAGCAGGTCAAGTTTGAAGAACTCTCCGTCGACCTCGAGGCGCTCGTCACCGCTGAACGCCCTGAAGATCGCTTGCATGGCCTGCACATATTCCTTCAAACGCGGGCCGGGGTGGTCGAATTCGGAGCCGTAGCGTCGGGTGATGTGGGCCTTCACCTGCGTACCGAGGCCCAAGCGGAATCGCCCGGACGTGGCCTCGGCGAGTTCCCAGGCGATCTCGGCGGAGACCATTGGACTGCGTGGAAAGGCGACGGCAACTCCCGTCAGAATGTCGATATCGGCGGCGAGTGCGGCGGCGCCGCAGCCCATGTACGCGGTCCGTGCCCCCTCGGTGACCACGATTCCCGAGTAGTCGGCTCGGGCGGCGGCGTCAGCAAACGCCGCCATCGAGCGGAGTGGGAGCCCACCAGTCATGACATCAAACTTCATGAAGGGCTCCTACCTCGACCATTGGGTGGTCAGGTCCTACCGTTACGTGCATTCCTGGACACATCTGTTCTCCTCCTCATTGCGTTGCTGCATACTTGCACCGATTGCGGCCAGACGACACATCTGACACTATGCGTTTCATGAGTAGTGATCTCTCGACGGCTTCAACAGCAGCAGATGGCGGGCCTGATGTGGCATCTGCCGCCAGGGCCTGGTTCGAGGCGAACTGGGATCCCGATCTTGCACTCGGTTCGTGGTGGTCGTTGCTGGCCAATTCAGGCTGGGGGTTTCCAAGCTGGCCGACGGACCGGTACGGCCGAGACATCAGCCCCCATGATGTACCGCTCGTGAATTCGGCGCGACGCGAGGTGGGGGCTCTCGGCCCTCCTGCCGGGATCGCAGCAAGCCTTGCAGGGCCGACGATTCTGGCGCACGGCACAAACGAACAAAAGGATCGCTTCCTTCCAGGAATCGTTGGCGGCGAGATCTGGTGCCAGTTGTTCAGTGAACCTGGATCGGGTTCCGATCTGGCCTCCCTGCAGACGAGGGCGACGCGGGACGGTGACCAGTGGGTCGTCAACGGGCAGAAGGTCTGGACATCAGGGGCGCACATCGCCCGATACGGAATTCTCGTCGCCCGGACGAACCCGGAAGTGCCGAAGCATCAGGGCCTCACCTACATGGTGATCGAGATGGATCAACCTGGAATTGAGATTCGGCCGATTCGGGAAATGACCGGCCGCTCGATCTTCAACGAGGTGTTCCTCACCGATGCAATCGTGCCGGTCGAGAACACGCTCGATGCCGTCGGATCCGGTTGGCCCGTCGCCCTCACGACCCTGGCGAACGAGCGGACGATGCTCAGTGCTGGCTCATTCGGAAGCTCCGGCGGTGGGATGTCGATCACGAAGTTCGATCTGCAAGCCCGTGCGGGCGATCTCGTCCGCGATCCCAAGCCGAGCGACGGCTCGACGACGGGCGGCGTCGGAGCCTTGCTCCGTCAACTCATTCGCGAGTACGGGCGCGCCGATGATCCGATCTTCCGTCAGGAATGGGCAACAATCCACTCGTTGCTCGAGATTGCACGCTTCACCGATCTTCGCGTCAAGGGGGCAATCGAAAAAGGCGGGCGTCCCGGACCGGAAGTCTCTGTGGGGAAACTCGCCGCAAGTCATCTCTTGCGGACACTACGCGAGACCATGTTCAGGGTTTGCGGCGCCGACACCATGCTCTGGGGCGACGATGCCCCTTTGGGCGGACGTATGCACGACATCGGGTTCTCGTCGTACCTCATCTCGATTGGCGGTGGGACCGACCAGATCCAACGAAACATCATCGGCGACCGAGTGCTCGGACTCCCTCGCGAGCCGCGGGTCGACAAGGACGTTGCGTTCCGCGATCTCCTCGTCGGCACCCAGCAAAGTTCCGGCGAATGACACGAATCCGGACCACAGTGGAAGCCGAACGAGGATGACGAACCCGCTGACGTCGACGGACCCGGCAGAACCTGCGCTGCTGGTCGATGTCGACGGTGGCATCGCCACACTCACGCTGAATCGGCCGAGCAAACTGAACTCGCTGAATCCGGAGCTCGTGTGCCGGCTGGCCGACGCGTGGGACCAGCTCGCGGCTGATCCGACGATTCGAGTCGCGATCGTCACGGGAGCGGGCGAACGAGCTTTCTGCACGGGAGCCGACCTCGGTCGACTCATCCCGTTGTTCACTGGAGCGCGCCCGCCCGAGGACGAATGGGACGAACGCCTCCGAGCCGACCTCAGGTTGCTCGACAAGGCCCTCCTGCGCCGGACCGACTTCTCCGTGCCGGTGATCGCCGCCGTTCGCGGGTTCGCCCTCGCCGGCGGCACCGAACTCGTGCTCGGTACCGACTTGCGCATCGCCGCCGACGACAGTGAGTTCGGACTCACCGAGGTATCCCGAGGAATCATTCCAGCGGGAGGCGGGCTGGCCAAGCTTGCCCGTCAGGTGCCGTGGGCGAAAGCAGCCGAGATCATACTTGTCGGCGATCGGATCACGGCCCAATCCGCCGCCGATATGGGACTCGTCAACAAACTCGTCCCCGCAGATCAGGTGATGAATGAGGCGCTGAAGCTTGCGCGGCGGATGGCCGAGAACGGACCACTCGCAATGCGGAAGGCGAAAGAGGTCATGATCAGTTCAAGCGGTTTCCCGCTTGAAGACGCCTACAAGATCGAGTCGAAAGCGGCCGCCGCGGTGATGTCATCGGCCGACGCAATCGAGGGCCCACGGGCCTTCATCGAAAAGCGCCGTCCGAACTTCGGCGGCCAATGACGAGGCTTCCACTCTCCCGCCGCCAAACTCCTCACGCAAGATGCACATGCAACACACGGCGCCTCTTGTCTCAAAGCGGTCGACCGTCTAGGGTCAACAGAATCCAACCGAGGGGATCGTCATGTCGTTCAACTTTCCGGTCATCAGCGCTGACTCACACATCACCGAGCCGCCCGATTGCTACAGCGCGAACATCGATCCGGCATTCCGAGATCGGGCTCCCAACATGATCGAGGATCCCGTCCGAGGGGACGTGTTCGTCGTGCCGGGGATGAAGTCGACGGTCCCGATGGGCCTGGTTGCGGCCGCCGGAAAGCCAGCGGAAGAGCTCGTGCAGGAGGGGGTGAAGTTCGACGAACTCCACCAGTCGGGTTACGACGCGACGAAGCGGCTGGCCGACCAGGACCGTGATGGTGTGTCCGCTGAGGTGATCTATCCGACGGTCGGGATGGTGCTCTGCGGCCACCCGGACGTCGACTACAAGCGGGCGTGCTTCAACGCCTACAACAAGTGGATCACCGACTATTGCTCAGAGTCGCCTGATCGTTTGCTTGGTTGTGGCCAGACTGCGTTGCGAACCGTGGCGGAGGGTATTGCCGACATCGAGGCGATCAAGGCTGCGGGGTTGCGAGGCGTGATGATGCCGGGGAGCCCTGGGACCGAGGAGGACTACGACGACCCGATCTGGGATCCGTTCTGGGAAGCCGCAGTCGCTCTGGGTTTGCCGCTCAGTTTTCACATTCTCACTGCCAAGGGTGGTGGTTGGCGCGGTCCCCGGCTCAACAGTTTCATGTCGATCATCCGGAGTATTCAGGACATCATGGGGACTCTGGTGTTCGGTGGGGTCTTCGACCGCCATCCGAACTTGAAGGTGGTGTGTGTCGAAGCTGATGCGGGCTGGGTGCCGCACTACATGTATCGGATGGACCACGCGTACAACCGGCACCGCAATTGGTTGCAGCCAGGTGTCTCGCTCGCCCGGTTGCCTTCTGAGTATTTCGCCGAGCACATTTACGTCACCTTCCAAGATGACTGGACGGCGTTCTCTCAGGCGGATCAGATGAACTGGCGTCGCCTGATGTGGGCCAATGATTTCCCGCATTCGGATTCGACGTGGCCGTGGTCGCAGGAGATGCTCGACGAACAGACCAAAAAGCTCTCTGCTGAGCAGACCGAGGCGATCCTGTGCGGCAACGTCGCCGAACTGTACGGCATCGACCTCAGTGCGCTTGTCTCGACCGCAGTGTGATCGATTCGAGAGCGATATGACGGATGGTGATCTCGCCGCTGCTCTCGCTGCGGCCGATCTCCGGGTGCTCGTGATTTGTTTGTTTCACATGACAGGCGATCGCAAGTGGCTCGACGCTCCCTACCGACCGGTCCGCGACGTTCGTCTGATTGCTGACCCTGATGCTGGCTTTGACCCTGCGGTGGGCGCCGAGATCCGTCGGGCGGCGCACGACTGGTTGAGCGGACAATCCTGCTCGCCAGCAGTTGATGACCCAGGTGCGGACTCCTTTGCCGAGATGGTCTCGGTGTTCCTCGGCGAGAAGGTGCCTGACGAGTACATCCCTCTGATCAGACAGGACATGGGGTTCGACCACAACGATGTCGACTGGCCGCACGACGACGTGCCGGTCGATCGGCCGGATGTGATCATCGTTGGTGCCGGCGTCTCGGGAGTATGTCTCGCTGCGAAGCTTTGTCGTCTCGGCATTGACTATCGCGTGTTCGAGAAGAACGCTGATGTCGGTGGCACGTGGTTCGAGAATCGGTACCCGGGGTGTGGTGTCGACACTCCCAATCACTTCTACTCGTATTCGTTCGCGCCGAACTCCGAATGGAAGCACTTCTTTTCACCACGCGATGAACTTCAGGCCTACGTCGAGGACTGCGCGACCGCGTTCGGCATCCGGGATTGCATCGAGTTCGACACGACCGTGACAGCAGCGTCATGGGACGCCGACTCGAAGCGGTGGAATGTCACGGTGCGCGGATCCGACGGGACAGACCGAGTTGAATCGGCAGCGATTTTCGTTGCCGCATCAGGCCACTTCAACCAGCCGACCGTCGCGGAGTTCCCGGGCCAAAGCGAGTTCGCTGGCGAGATCTTCCACACCGCTCGGTGGCCCGATGATGCCGACCTCACCGGGAAACAAGTCGGCATTGTCGGGACCGGGGCGTCGTCGATGCAGGTCGTTCCCACGATCGCAGGCGAGGTCGACTCGCTCACGATTTTCCAACGTACCGCGCAGTGGGCCCGGCCGATCCCCGAGTACAACCTGCGCGTCGCCACCGAATCCCAGTGGTTGTTCGATCATGTCCCTTACTACGACCGCTGGTACCGCTTCGCCCAGTTCTGGCGCTATGGCGACGGGCTGTTGCGTTTCTTGAAAAAGGACCCGAATTGGGAATACCCCGATCGTTCGCTGAACCGGATCAATGACCGCCATCGCCAGGAGATGGCCGACTACATCACTGATAAACTTGCGTCGCACCCGGAACTGATCGACAAGTGCATGCCGACGTATCCACCGTTCGGGAAGCGAATTTTGATCGACAACGGCTGGTTCGACACGCTGTGCGAGCCCCACGTCGAGCTGGTCACCGCAGGGATCGACCGCTTCACTGCGACGGGTTGTGTGACCGCCGATGGTGCCGTCCACGAGCTCGATGTGATGATCATGGCCACGGGATTCACGGTGACGAACCTGGCGGCACGGCTCAACGTTACCGGACGCGACGGGCGTCGCCTGGCTGACGACTGGGCGCACGACAATCCGACCGCACACCTGGGGATCACGGTGCCGGCGTTCCCGAACTTCTTCGTGATGTACGGACCCAACACCAACATGGGTCACGGTGGAAGCGGTATCTGGCTTGCCGAAACCCAGACCCACTACATCGTCAAGTGCATCGTCGAGATGGTGTGCAACGGTTTCAATGCCGTCGAGGTTCGTCCCGAAGTCCGCCGCGCCTACACCGAACGGGTCGACGAGATGCACGAACAGCTGATCTGGACCCACGAGGGCACACGCACGTACTACCGCAACCGCTTCGGCAAGGTCCGTTCGCCGATGCCATTCCGTCTTGTCGACTACTGGCTGATGACCCGCGCCCCGGACTTCGACGACTTCGTTACCAGCGCCGTTGGCACCACCGTCGATACGCCGGCCAACGCTGGACGAAGCTGACCGCATGTACCCCGAACGACAACGCGAGCTACTCGCTCGGATCAACGCCCACCGCCGGGCCGGCAGGTCAACCGATGAAGCCGAGGCGACGATGATGATAGCGACGGCGACCTACACCGATCCCGAACGGCTTGACGCCGAACGGAGCCTGCTGGACCGTGCACCAACCGTCGTAGGGCTGTCGGGGCTGTTGCCGACCAATGGGTCGTACGCAACCGTCGACGTTGGCGGCGCGTCAGTGATCGTGACGCGCGACCGTGACGGGCGGGTGTGCGCCATGTTCAACGTGTGCCGACACCGAGGAGCCGAGATCACGGTGGGATGCGGTGAGACCGCTCGTCTGGCGTGCCCCTACCACGGCTGGACGTACCACCTCGACGGAACATCCGCGGCTCGCCGGCGTGCTGAATACTTGACGGAACGCCCACCGAAGCGTTGACGCCGCTCCCGGTGCTCGAGCAAGACGGCATCATCTGGGTCTCGGGCGATCCCGATGCCGACATCCCGCCGAACCCGCTGCAGGGAGCGCAGGTCGAACTGGCGCCGTTCGACCTTGCCGGGTTCCGACTTTTCGGCTCGACCAACTTCACTCGGCCGATCAACTGGAAGCTCGCCATCGACACGTTTTGCGAGGCATACCACCTGTCAACGCTGCACAAGCACACCCTCGCCCCCATGATCCACGACGACTTCTCGCTGTTCGATCCGGCTGGCATGCACGGTCGGATGGTGTCGACGCGCAAGTCGATCGACGATCTCGTCCCCACCGACGACACCTCATCCGACTTGCTGCCACACGCAACGATCCTCTGGTTTCTCGTCCCGAACACAGTACTGATCCACCAGCAAGACCACGTCCAGCTCTACCAGAGTCGGCCGGGCCCGACTGCGGGTGAGGCTCATCTCACCGTGTCGCTCTACACACCTCCGAATTCCGCCCGACCCGACAAGTATTGGGCCAAGAATTTCGAGCTTCTCATCGACGTCACCGACACCGAAGACTTCGCAACCGCTGCAGGCATCCAGCGCGGCTACCAGACACGTGCGCAGGGGCATGTCGTGTTCGGTCGCAACGAACCCGCCCTGCAACACTTCCACCGGTCGCTCGCCACGCTGTTGGGCGAAGGCGAACGCGTGGGTACAGAAGGAGAGGGATGAAATGACAGGACCAACGCCAGATCTCGTGATACGTGGAGGCGTGGTCGTCGACGGTAACGGCGGCCCTGAACGACACGCCGATGTGGCCGTCGTCGGTGACACGATCGTTGCTGTCGGAGACGTCGAACAAAAGGGCCGTCGGGAGATCGACGCCGACGGTGCGCTTGTTGCGCCGGGCTGGGTCGACGTTCACACCCACTACGACGGCCAGGCAACATGGGACCAGCAGCTCGCACCGTCGTCGGTGCATGGCGTCACCACGGTCGTCATGGGGAACTGTGGTGTCGGTTTCGCTCCAGTGCGAAGCCGGGACCATCAACAACTGATCGAGCTGATGGAGGGCGTCGAGGACATTCCAGGCGCGGCGCTGCACGAGGGCCTGAAGTGGAACTGGTCCACGTTCGGTGAATACCTCGACGCTGTCGACTCGATCCCGCACGACATTGATGTCGCGGCCCAGGTCCCCCACGGAGCGCTCCGGCTCTTCGTCATGGGTGAACGCGGAGCCGAAGGTGACAAGGCGACTGGAGAAGAAATCGAGGAGATGGCCGAACTCGCCAAGAAGGCGATATTGGACGGCGCCCTCGGCTTCACGACATCTCGTACCCTCAACCATCGCACCAGTCGTGGCGAGCCAACGCCGACGCTCAAAGCAGCACGCGACGAATTGGTGGGGATCGCCCGCGGCGTCGGACGGGCAGGAACCGGAGTGCTCCAACTGGTCTCCGACTTCATCGACGTCGCCGACGAATTCGGCAACCTCCGAGCGATGGTCGAGGCGTCGGGCCGCCCGGCCTCGTTCACGCTCGTCCAGTCGCCGCGCGACCCCAATGGGTACCGCGGCATGTTGCAGCTGCTCGATGAGGCGCACGCAGACGGTCTGGAAATCCGTGGTCAGGTCGCTACACGCGGCATCGGTCTGTTGCTCGGTCTGCAGGGCACGCTCAACCCCTTCATGGCCAACCCCGTGTACCAGCAGGTCGCCGATCTTGATGTGCCCGCCCGCGTCGCCGTCATGGGTGATCCGGCTTTCAAAGCGCGGTTGCTCGCCGCAGACGAAGGGCAGCGGGACAAGTCGAAGGTCGGTGGTGGCATCGTTCGCTTGTTCGAGAACATGTTCGTGCTCGGTGATCCGCCCGACTACGAGCCGGACCCGAGCAGCAACGTGGCCGCAGAGGCGGGGCGTGCCGGACGAGAAACCCTCGAGTTCATGTATGACCTGCTCCTTCGCGATGCTGGGCGACTCTTTCTGTACGTACCTGCGCTCAACTATGTCGATGGTCGTCTCGACGGCGTGCGCGAGATGCTGTTACACCCGCAGACGATTCCCGGTCTGAGCGACGGCGGCGCTCATGTCGGAACGATCAGCGACGGCTCGTTTCCAACGACGCTGCTCACCCACTGGTGTCGTGATCGTGACGGCGATCAACTGACCGTCCCATTTGTGGTGCAATCGCAGTGCCGAGACACCGCATGGGCGCTGGGTTTGCGTGATCGAGGGGTGCTCGCGCCGGGCTACAAGGCTGACATCAACGTGATCGACCTCGAGCGGTTGTCGGTCTCGGCCCCCGAGATGCACTACGACCTGCCAGCCGGCGGCCGTCGTTTGCTGCAGGGGGCGACCGGCTACTTGCACACGATCGTCTCCGGAGTTCCGACCTACGAATCAGGCGTGTCGACCGGCGAGTTCCCCGGTCGGCTCGTGCGCGGAGCGCGTTCGATCCGGTCCTGACTCTGGCGGTTCATTCGTTCAAGATCGAGCGAACCTCTGCGGCGCCTTCGATCGTTGCTTCGTCGGGTCCGACCGTGAGTAAGTTGAACGTTCGGCAGCCAGCGTCAACGTACGGGCGAAGAAATTCGGCGATGTCAGAGGGTGGTCCAGCAGGGCTGTAGCGGGCGAACCTCCCGAATGGAACCTGATGGAGCTGTTCCATCGAACGGGCAAGTCGACCTCCGGCGACATCGGGCTTGCCGAAAGAACACCACACTTGCATTCCATGCCGCCACAAGATCCCCTCCCGGCCGTATTCGTCAGCGATTGCGGCCGTCTGATCGACGACGTCGGAGAATCGGCTAGGCGAAGCCCAGATTCCGAGCCACCCATCGCCGAGGCGACCGGCTCGGCGGACCGCCGCTGTCGAGCGCCCACCGACGATGAGTGGGATCGATGGCTCGACCGCTGGCAGAATCTGCGCATCGGTCACATCGATGTGCGAGCCGTGAAACGTCAACTTCTCCCCAGCGGACAGCGCACGCACGACGTGGATGCACTCGTCGAGTCGTGCGCCTCGTGTCGTAGGATCGATACCGCAGATCTCGATCTCGTGCCGATCCTCTCCGCCGACGCCCACACCGAGCCTCAGCCGTCCGGGCGCCAACTCTGAGATCGTGGCGAGCTGTCGTGCTGTCGGCACGGGGTGACGGAGCGCGAGGAGATAGATACCGATCTCGACGGCCAGCCGGGGCTCGGCTGCGAGCACCATGGCGGCAGACGTCAGCCCATCCATACCGAAGCCAACGTGGAAGCTGACATGGTCGCCGACCATCACATGGTCGAGCCCGGCGTCGGCACGGGCTCGCAACGCGGCCGTCCAGGCCCCCAAGGGATCGTCTGCGGACAGCGTCGGCAAGCTGGTGCCGACCTTCACCGAAGCACCCGTCTCTGTGCTCATTGTCGACCGGCACCGCCGATGATCCCGGCTTTTTGGAGCTCGGCGATCTCACGGTCGTCATATCCGGACGAGCGCATGATCTCATCGGTGTGGGAACCTGACACAGTCGGTGCGACGGGGATGGTTGTCGGCGTCGCGCTGAAGCGAGGTGCAGGCGCTGGTTGGACGACGCCGTCGACATCGATGAACGTGCATCGGGCCTGATTGTGAGGATGGTGAGGGGCTTCGGCCAAGCTCAGGACCGGTGCGAAACAGATGTCGGTGCCTTCCATCAGCGCAGTCCATTCATCACGCGTCTTGGTCCTGAACACTCGGCTGACACGTTCGCGATACTCGGGCCACCGGGTTCGATCATCGCGATCCGCGAAGTCTGAAGGGTCGAGTTCAAGCGTGGTGATCAGTTCGTCGTAAAACCGTCGTTCGATCGAACCGATCGAAACCCAACCACCGTCGGCAGTCTCATACGTCCCGTAGAAGAAGGCGCCACCGTCGATGATGTTGCTGCCACGCTCGTCGTTGACCAACCCCGAGCCGTGCATGCCATAGATCGCACTCATCAGCGAAGCCGACCCGTCGGTCATCGCCGCGTCGATGACCTGCCCTCGACCAGTCGCTCGTGCGGACAACATCGCTGCGAGCACACCAATTGCCAAGTAGGCGCCGCCACCGCCGAAATCGCCGACCAGGTTGAGTGGAACTGTCGGTGCACCTCCGCGAGGGCCGATTGCGTGGAGGGCGCCGCTGAGCGCGATGTAGTTGATGTCGTGGCCGGCGGCGTGAGCGAGCGGGCCATCCTGGCCCCAGCCCGTCATGCGGCCGAACACGAGCCGTTGGTTCCTCGCCAAGCATTCCTCGGGTCCGACGCCGAGCCGTTCCGCGACACCCGGACGAAAGCCCTCGATGAGCGCATCGGCCTTCTCGACGAGGCGCAGCACGATCTCGGCGCCGCGGGGGTTCTTGAGATCGACCCGAATCGAGCGTCGGTTGCGGAGCAGCACGCTGTACTGGCGAGGTACTGAGATCCCCAGATCGTGGCCCGTGCTCGGACGATCGACACGGATGACATCGGCGCCCATGTCGGCCAGGAGCATGCCAGCGAAAGGGGCGGGGCCGATCCCGCTGAGTTCGATGATCGTGCAACCTTGCAATGGTCCCATGTCTCGACTCAACCGTTCTTCGGCAGTTCGCTGAATGGCGTGTTGCGATCTGGCCCAGGCTCTTTGGGCAGGCCGAGGCCGCGTTCGCCGATGATGTTGCGCTGCACCTGGTCGCTGCCGCCATAGATCGCCGGGGCCGGTGAGAACAAAGTGAACTCCTGGGCGCTGCCGCCGCTGGGACTGTTCGGCCCTGTCAACATGGCGCCTGCGCCGAGTATGCGACAGCTGACCTCACGTGCAAGGCGTGTGATGTCACTGTTGCGCAGTTTCATCAGGTTGCCCTCGCTCCCGGTTGCTGCGTTGCCGGATTTCATCCGGCCGACGTGCCACCCGGTGATTTGTAGCAATGTGTGGAGGCGGGCCAGGTCCTGGCGGTTCGTCGCGTCGTGGATGCTGCCGTTGCCCTCCGCCAAGTGGATGAGCTGTTTCACCCTTCCGGGGCCGACCATTCCGCCACCGAGCGCGGGAGCGTCGTTTGCGAACGATCCGGCCGGTCGTTGCAGGTGACCGGCAATGGTGCCGGCCAGCGCGCCGCTCGGGGCAGCGACGTCCTCGCCACCGATGCTGTTGCGTTCGAACATCAAGGTGGTGTTGGCCACGCGCCATCCGTCGCCCACGTCGCCGATGACGTGATCATGGGGGACACGGGCCTCGTCGATGAAGACCTCATTGAACAACGCCCGCCCGGTCATCTCGCGCAGCGGCCGCACCTCGACGCCGTCCTGCTTCATCGGGAACGCGAAGTAGGTGATGCCGCGATGTTTTGGTGCGTCGGGGTCGGTTCGGGCGATCAAGATGCCGTAGTCGGCCCATTGGCCCATCGATGTCCACACCTTCTGTCCGGACACGACCCATTCGTCACCGTCTCGTTCGGCGCGGGTTTGCAGCCCTGCGAGGTCGGACCCTGCTCCGGGCTCCGAGAACAGTTGGCACCAGCCGTGCTGACCGCTGAGGATCTTCGGCACGTACCGATCGATGAGGGTCGGGGTCCCGTGGGCGAGCAGTGTCGGGGCGGCCAACATCATGCCGATTCCGGAAGGCGGCCCCAAGGCGCCTCTGGAGACCATGGCGCTGGCCAGTTCACTTGCTCGTGACCGAGACCAACCTCGTCCGTGGGGTGGTGGCGCGGTCGGAAGCGCCAGTCCGTCGGCGGAGAGCCGGGTCCACCACTCCGCGACCGAGATGTCGGGGCTCCAGTGTTCGTCGAGCCACGACTCGATGTTCAGGTCCGATCCGTCGTCTTCGAGCATGTCCAGAGCCGTCGTGTCGGTCATCAGATCCTCCGTCGTCGTCGTTGAGATTGTCGATCTGTCATCGGCGTGCTGTCGTGAGTGAGCCGAGACGAGCCATCTCTCGTTCGGCATCGGCGACGAAGCGGCGAACGACGTCGCCGGCAGGGGTGATCTCGTCGATGCCGCCCAGGCCCTGGCCGGCTGCGAAGCACTCCTTGGCTGGGTCGATTCCTACGCTGTCCGGCCGGGACCCGAGATGCATTGCGCCATCGCTCATCGACTTGGCGATCTGCTGGGGGAAGGGGCGTAGCTCGTCGGGGTGGTCCTCGAAGTGTTGGGTGTAATCGTTGCGAATCGCACGCAGGGTCTTGCCGGTGTAGGCGCGGGTGATGACGGTGTCGTCGTCGCGGCCACCGACCAGAGCATCTCGATATCCGGCCACGACGTGCGCTTCGGGCGTCGCAATGAACCTCGTACCGATCCAGACGCCG
>JBBQUN010000101.1:0-15210 GCA_038212405.1 Acidimicrobiales bacterium
GGCGACATCGACCTGGTCGTGATCGCCGGACTCCACGCTCGTGCCTCTCGCAGCGCGGCCAACGCTGCCGGGGTCGGCGCCTGCGCCATGGTCGATGACCTCTCGGCGACGGTCGGCAACACCGGAACGCCGCAACCCATGCTGCTGCTCGCCTCGGCCCTCGACACTGCGGCTCCGGGCACCACCGTCATGGTGGTCAACCTGGCCGACGGGTGTGACGTCAACTTCTTCCGGGCAACCGACGCGATCGCCGAGTACCGGCCAGCTCTGACGATCGCCGATCAGCTGGCGGCCGGCGACGACACGCTCGACTACACCAAGTTCCTGACCTGGCGCGGCTATCTCGATCGTGAGCCACCACGTCGCCCCGATCCGGTTGGTCCGGCCGCGCCGCCATCGTTCCGATCCGAGAATTGGAAGTACGCCTTCGTCGGCTCCAAGGACCGAACCTCGGGAGCCATCCACCTGCCGCCGCAGCGGGTGTCGGTCAAGGGCGGCGCCGTCGATGACATGGAACTCGTGCCGATGGCCGATGTGCTCGGCACCGTAGCCACCTTCACCATCGACCGGTTGGCCTACTCGTTGTCGCCGCCGACGATCGCGGTCGTCGTCGACTTCGACGGCGGTGGCCGCTTCAACTGTGCGTTGGCCGATGCCACCGAGGTGGCGATCGGGGACCGCGTCCAGATGACGTTCCGGCGTCTCACCACCGCCGACGACATTCACAACTATTTCTGGAAGGCCAAGCCCGCAAGGGCTTGAGACGTAAAGGGGAAGCTCATGGCATCACGGGGAATCAAGGATCAGGTCTGCATCGTCGGGATGGGATGCACTCCCTTCGGCGAGCATTGGGACTCGGGCGTCGACGACATGCTCGTCGACGCGTCGCAGGCCGCCTATGCGTCAGCCGGCATCAAGCAAGAAGACATCGACGCCTACTGGTTCGGCACGATGGGTTCGGGCATCTCCGGTCTCACCCTCAGCCGGGCGTTGAAGATCGATTACAAACCGGTCACCCGCGTCGAGAACATGTGCGCCACGGGGTCCGAGGCGTTCCGCAACGCGGCCTACGCCGTGGCGTCGGGAGCGTATGACCTCGTCATGGCGATCGGTGTCGAGAAGCTCAAGGACAACGGGATGTCGGGCCTCGTGATGCCTCCAATCCCCGATGACGGCACCGGCGCCGAACTCACTGCGCCTGCCATGTTCAGCCTTCTCGCTCCCGCCTACTCCCGGAAATACGGGGTCGACGAGACCGAGATGAAAGACGTCCTCACGCGTATCGCGTGGAAGAACCACTACAACGGTGCCCGCAACGAGCGAGCGCAGTTCCGCAAGGAAGTCGGTAAGGACACCATCTGCAACGCCCCGCTGATCGCTGGCCAGCTCGGCATCTTCGACTGTTCCGGTGTGTCCGACGGTTCTGCCGCCGCCATCCTGTGCCGGGCCGAAGACGCCCACAAGTACACCGACAATCCGCTCTATGTGAAGGCATTGGCGTTCACCGCCGGGCCTGCCGCTGGGCCGATGGATCCCGATTACGACTACACCACGTTCAACGAGGTGTCCGCCTGCGCAGCCGACGCCTACGCCCAGGCGGGCATCACCAACCCTCGCGCCGAGCTGGCCATGGCCGAAGTGCACGACTGCTTCACCCCGACCGAGCTGGTGCTCATGGAAGATCTCGGCTTTGCCGAGCGTGGCATGGGTTGGAAGGAGGTCATGGCCGGTACCTATGACCTCCAGGGCGAGATGCCGGTCAACCCCGACGGCGGCCTGAAGAGCTTCGGTCACCCGATCGGTGCGTCGGGTCTTCGCATGTTGTTCGAGTGCTGGCTGCAGCTTCGCCAGGAGGCACCGCCGGAGCGTCAGATCTCGAGCGTCACCCAGGCAGGCAAGAAGCTGGCCATGACCCAAAACCTCGGCGGCGCCCCCGGCGAATGCGTGAGCTTCATCTCGGTCGTTGGCAGCGAACTGGGCTGAGCCTCGCAACAATCGACAAGGTCGATCGAAGAGGTCGATCGAAGAGGTCGATCGAAGAGGTCGATGTACAGAAACGACTGTTTTCGACCGTTTCCGTACATCGACCCTGTAGTTGCCGGGGGAGCGGAATGGATCCATCTGGTCGATTTCGACGCCGCGTTCGGCCGTGGTTCGAATGGCGAGTTGCTGGCTTCGATGATCGAAAAGCTCGAGGTGAAGGTGGAACTCTCCGGCGGTTCGGCGCGCCACCAACCAGCCATGGGCGAAGCAGCCGCAGCAGGCTGGAACCTCGAAGGGGCGATCATCGGCAAGGCGCTCTACATCGGCCGTTTCGGTATGCCCGAGGCGTTGTCGGCGCTGCGATCAGTCGTCGATGCAGCTGCTGTCGAACCGGGAGTACTCGGTGGTGAGCAGTGATTGGGCTGACAGGAGCAGGTCACCGTCGTCGGCGACACCGAGAAGTTGGTAGCGACCCAGGTCAGTCAGGGCGACGAAGTCATCGGAGCCCGGGGTGCGGATGAGGATGCGTGAGAACAGCGGATCGTAGGACAGCTCATCGGACGGGATGGCGGCTCGATCGAGGACGGTCCGGCCGTCGGGAAGGTCACCAACCGGGCCGACCAGATCGGTGGAGCCCCACGGTTCGCTGACCATGAGTTGAGCCGCCCCATCAGGACCGAAGTACCAGTAGCCGACGGATTCGCCCTCTCCGATGTTGGCGTAGACGCCGCCTGCCTGGTCGACGTAGTAGCCGAGGGCATCATCGACTGGAGCGATCGCGGCAGCGACGAGTCGGTTGCTCTGGTCACGATCGTCATAGACGTACAGGTCGGCCAGGCCATCATGATCACGGGTGTAGACGAACCGGGAGTCGGCGAAGGCCACGACCCGGTGGAGTTGCTGGCCGGGCACGAGGGCATCGATCTGCTCGATCAGGTCGCCGTCGTAGTCGATGATCGTGTCTTGTGTCAGGGCCTCGACCTCGGAGAGGGATCCAAGCGGCGCGAAACACGCCGGGTTGGCAAGGTCGTTCTGGCAGGGAGCGCCGCCGACGATCCGGCGATCGGCTCGGGCCCAGACCTGGTAGGTCACCTCAGGACGAGCGGTCGACAGATCATCGAAGCTGGTTTGGTCGGTCTGGCCTCGCCAATAGGGGGTGCTGCCGGGCGTCACGGAGCGGCGAACCACATAGTCCATGGGGCCGCCGACCGAAGTCGCCAGTTCATCGGCGTTGATCGCGACGTGGTAGCCGTCGTCGATCTTGGTCACGAGGCACCGAAGGCCGACGGTGGTGACGAGGTCACAGTCGGCTCGATCGAGTTCAGCACCGGCAGCGTTCTTGGCGATGACGCGATACTCCGCCCGTGCTGCGTTCGTTGGTGCGACGCCATCGGTGAAGGTGGTCTGCTCGGGAGAGAAGCGGCCACGCCACCAGAACTGTCCAAGCACCTGGCGCTCGACGACCACTCGGCTCACGTCCGCGACGTCGCTGTGATCCCAGGTCAGCGTGAAGCCGTCCGGTGTTGCCCGCATCTCGCAGTAGATCCCGGTCCGCAGTTGCGTGACCGGATCGGTCGCGGCATCGGCTGCGGTTGTTGGCACGATGCCCATCAAGGTTGCCGCCGCCATTGCCGTCCATTTGGTCCGCTTCTTCATGACCACCGACAGTACGGGCCGTTGATGGCCTGGTCATGAGCTGGTTGGCCAGCACAAGTGGGTACTTTGCCCCGCTCGTGTGCTGCCCCGGCCCCGATCCGAGCTCGCCCGGCTGCTAACGTCGCCCCAAGGAGAGTCGACATGACTGATCTGCAAAAGCGTTCCTACCGCATCCAGGACCGGTACGAGAACGACGCGGGACGGGTCATTCTCACCGGCGTGCAAGCGCTGGCCCGTCTACCGATCGAACAGCTCCGCGCTGATCGACGAAGTGGCCGCAACACCGCGGCGCTGTTCACCGGCTATCAGGGCTCGCCGCTCGGCGGCATTGGCGAAGAGGCGGCACGGGCGGCCAAGCTGGCCCCCGATCTGCCGATCGTGGTCCGCTCCGGCGCCAACGAGGAGCTGGCAGCGACGGCGGTCATGGGTTCCCAGCTCGCCTCGTCGCAGCCCGATGCTCGCTATGACGGCGTCGTTGGTGTTTGGTACGGCAAGGCGCCCGGCGTCGATCGGGCGATGGACGCGTTGCGGCATGCGGTGTACGCCGGAACCTCGCGGTGGGGTGGAGCGGTTGCGCTCGTTGGCGACGATCCGAACGCCAAGAGCTCGACGATTCCCTCGTCGTCGGCTGGTGTGGTTGCCGACATGCACATGCCGTTGCTGTATCCGGGCGATCCCTCCGAAGTGCTCGACCTCGGTCGCCATGCCGTTGCGTTGTCCCGATACAGCGGCCTTTGGACCGCCATCAAGATCGTTGCCGATGTTGCTGATGGGATGACCTCGGTCGACCTCGCCCTCGACCGTGTGCAGCCAATTGCACCCGACGGCTTCGATGAGCTGGCGAGGCGAGAGCCGAGCGGCCGTCTGCTGACGCCCTACACCGTCGAGCTGGAGCAAGAGATCTACGACGTTCGCTATCCGCTGGCCGTCAGCTACGCATCCAAGAACGATCTCAATGCGACGACGGTCGACCCGGCCGATGCATGGATCGGGATTGCGGCGTCGGGCATCACGTATCGGGAAGTGCGAGAAGCCCTGACCCGACTCGGTCTCGTCACCGACGATGACATCGCCGATGCCGGCATCCGCCTGCTGCGGATGCAGATGCCCATCCCGTTCGACCCACAGACCATTCGTACTTTCGCCCGAGGTGTCGAGACGTTGGTCGTCGTCGAGGAAAAGCAACCGTTCGTCGAGGCGTTGATCACCCAGGCGCTCTACCCGTCGTCGCACCGCCCACGAGTGTTGGGCAAGCA
Organism: Acidimicrobiales bacterium; assembly: GCA_038212405.1. Taxonomy (GTDB): domain Bacteria; phylum Actinomycetota; class Acidimicrobiia; order Acidimicrobiales; family SZUA-35; genus JBBQUN01. The sequence continues at coordinate 4,896 of JBBQUN010000101.1, forward strand.
CGATGCGCATGGCGCTCCGCTGTTCCGCACCTACGGCCACCTCGACGCCGACCTCATCATTGGTCCACTCCGTCGAGTGCTGGCTGAACGGATCGGCGATCGACTGGTCCCGGAGAAGCCCGAGCGGCAACGCATTCCGGTCAATCTGGGGTCGACTCGCTCGCCCTATTACTGCTCGGGCTGCCCACACAACCGAAGCACTCAGGTGCCCGAGGGTTCGCTCGTTGGTGCCGGGATCGGCTGCCACACCATGGCGCTGTTGATGGACGACGATCGTGTTGGCGACATCGCAGGCATCACCTGTATGGGCAACGAAGGCACGCAGTGGATTGGCATGTCGGACTTCGTGGAGCGTGATCACCTCATCCAGAACCTGGGCGACGGCACCTACTTCCACAGTGGTCAACTCGCCATCCAGGCCGCCAGGGCTGCCGGGGTGAACATCACCTACAAGTTGCTCTACAACGACACCGTCGCCATGACCGGTGGCCAAGACCCGCAAGGGCAACTCTCGGTTGGTCGAGTCGCACGCATGCTCCAGGCCAGCGGCGTATCGCGAGTGCTGGTCACCACCGATGAGACCGCCAAGTACGAACGTGGCGAGTTGCCCGGTGGCGTCGAGGTGTGGGATCGGTCTCGGCTCCTCGAAGCCCAGGAGATGCTGGCAACGGTTCCCGGTGTCACCGTTCTCATCCATGACCAGCGGTGTGCGGCAGAGCTTCGCCGTGATCGCAAGCGAGGCAAGGTGGTGGCCCCGACCGAGCGAGTCGTGATCAACCCCCGCATCTGTGAAGGGTGCGGCGACTGCGGGCAGGTCAGCAACTGCCTGTCGGTCCAGCCGATCGAGACGCCGTTCGGGCGCAAGACCACGATCGATCAGTCAACGTGCAACCTCGACTTCTCCTGCCTCGAAGGCGACTGTCCGTCGTTCATGACCCTCGAACTCGACCAAGCACCGCTCGGCATCGTCGACGGGTTCACACCGCCGAGTGTTCCCGAACCGACCCTCGCCGTTCCCAACGATCACTTCGCCATGCGGATCACCGGCATCGGCGGTACCGGCATCGTGACCGTCTCCCAGATCATCGGTACCGCAGGGATGCTCGACGGCTACACCGTCACCGGCCTCGACCAGATCGGTCTGTCGCAAAAGGCCGGCCCGGTGGTGAGCGATGTCCGGCTGTCAAGAATCGGTGCCGATGCCACCAACCGACTCGGCCGAGAACAGGCCGACCTCTTGCTGGCATGTGATCAACTCGTTGCCGCAACCGATCGGGCGCTCGATGTGTGCGAGCCGGGCCACACGATGGTGGTCGGTTCGACTGCTTCCACCCCGACCGGTGAGATGATCCTGCACCCCGAGACCAACCTGGCGTCGCCGGAGCAACTGATCGAGGTGATCGGGCGCGAGACCGACAGCCGGGCGCATTTCTGGGCCGACGCCGAACAGATCACGACCGCCTTGTTCGGTGACGCGGTGATGGCCAACACGTTCGTCGTCGGCATGGCCATCCAAGCCGGGGCGATTCCCATCTCACCCGAATCGCTCGAACAGGCGATCGAGCTGAACGGTGTCGGTGTCGACAAGAACCTGGCCGCCTTTCGTTGGGGGCGAGCGCAGGCAAACGATCCGTCGTCGACCGAGCACCTTCTCGTTGGCGAGCCCGATGCGGAGCCGACCTTGCCAGGAGCGCTGTCACGACGAGTGGCGGTGCTCGATGCTTCGACTGGGCTCGGCTCGATGCTCGCCCGGTTCACCCATGATCTCATCGGCTTCCAGAACGAGCGCACCGCAGCCAACTATCTGAGCATCGTCGAACGGGCTGCGGCCAAGGACGCTGCCCTCGGTGTCGGGCACGAACTGACCGAGGCGATCGCGATCAATCTGCACAAGTTCACCGCCTACAAAGACGAGTACGAAGTCGCCCGCCTGATGGTGCTCGATGAAGGTTTGGCCGAGGCGAAGCGTTTGGCAGGCCCGGCGGCCAAGATCAGTTACCGGCTCCACCCCCCGATGCTGCGGGCGCTCGGCATGAAGAACAAGTTGGGCATCCCCATCAAGGGGGCGCCGGCACTCGGGTTGCTGGCCAAGGGGAAGCGCCTTCGAGGCACCAGGCTCGATCCCTTCCGCTTCCCCGAAGTTCGCCGGATCGAACGCGAGCTCATCGTGGAATACCGCCAAACGATCGACGCCCTGCTCGCCGGCGTTACTGCTGGCACCTACGACCTGGCAGTCGAGATCGCCGGTTTACCCGACGCGGTTCGTGGTTATGAAGGTTTGAAGGTGGCCCGAGCGGCCACCTACCGAGCGAACAACGCTTCGCTGCTGGCCCGCTTCGATGCACAGACTCGCAGTCTGAAGGAAGGATCGTGATGGTGATCGCCCTCCTGACGATGATCGTGATTCTCGTAGCGCTCGTTGGAGCCGTGGTCGCGTTTGCTGTGTTCGTGCGTCCAGGCGGCGGGCGTTGGTCGAGCCGTGCTGGTCTTGTTGAGCAGTGGGGTCTGGTCGAGCAGTGGGGTCTGGTGGAGCAGTGGAGGCTGACCGGCAGTCACGAAGACGTGCTGGCTCGCCGGTTGGGAATGGCAACGGCCACGATCGATACGTCGTTGATCGATTCGCTCGATCGACCCGATCTTGGCTGGCGCCTCGCCGAAGCCGCGGGGCTGATCCAGCAGCAACTGTTGGTTTGTTCCCGACTCCCGGCGGCGGCGAAGCCTGCGGTGCTCAAAGAGGTCGAGTCGATGGTGGTCGAGTTCGAAGCGGTCTGTGCTCGACTCCTCTTGGAGGCGGCCGAGGCTTCCTCGGCGATCGTGCGTGAGCGTTTGCACGGGATCGAAGCATCGGTCGAGGTGCTGCGCGAGGCGCGCGTCGAGATCGATCGGCTTGGAAACTGATCGACGCCAGCCTCCCGGTGCAGCACCCAGCACTTCGCCGTTTGGGACGACTTCCCCCAGGTTCGACGGGGCGAGCGGGTGTCGATCTGCGGCACGACGCCGCCCGTGGCCTACGAACCGACGTAGTTGGCCGGCCGCTTCTCGAGGAAGGCGGCGACGCCCTCTTTGTGATCGTCGGTCTTGAACAGCCGACCGAGCGTCGAGCTGACCCACACGCCGAGTTCGTTCCAATCCGGGTCGAGCGCCAGCCGCAGACCCGCCTTCAACTCGGCGACGGCGAGTGGCGGGTTGTTCGCAATGGCATCGGCCAAGGCCATGGCGCTCGGCATCAGATCGTCGTGGGCAACCACACGCGAAACCATGCGTAGCTCCTTGGCCTCGTTGGCATCGAAGACTCGTCCGGTGAAGAGGAGTTCAGCGGCAGCTTCGCGACCAACCAGCTGGGCAAGGCGACCGATCCCTGCCACATCGCAGCACAGTCCGCGGAGCACGAACAGTTCGCCGAACTTGGCTCGTTCGGAGGCAATGCGGATGTCGGCCATCAACGCGAGTTCCATTCCCCAGCCGACCGCAGCTCCGTTGACGGCGGCGATGATCGGGATGTTGGTGGCAAGGAGTGCGCCGGCGGCCGGTGTGAGCCGGGGCTCGTTGGTCAACCGGTCGGCAGTGCCCTCCCCGGCTTTCACCATGATCTGCTTCACGTCGTCGCCGGAGCAGAAGGCCGGGTCGGTTGCGGTGATGACGATGCAACGAGCAGTACTGGTTTCGACTGCTCGCTGTAGTTCGGCATAGGTGGTGTAGGTCAGCGCGTTGCGGGCTTCTGGCCGGTTGATGGTGATGATGTCGACGTGTCCCTTCGACTCGACGATCACCTCGGTGTAGGGCTGGCTGGCTTCGCTCATGATCGGAGGTCCTTCTCGGAGTGGGAATGGGAGTCGGTGCGGATGTCGTTGAGGAGGTGGGTGAACACCTCGAGGTCGTCGGGGTTCTTGATCGGGATCGAGAACTCGATCCGGTCGACTCGGCCTGCGTACCGCTCCTTGAGTTGGTTGGCGATGGTGTCGTAGGTACCGACGGTGGCAACCGTGTGGAGCATGTCGTCGCTGACGAGCGACGGCAAGCCGTCCCAGTCCTTGGCGCGCGATCGCTCTGATGCCTCGCGGGCGATGTCACCCCAACCATGCAACTCGAACGTTCGACGGTAGGAGGGCGTGGAGAGGTAGAAGGCGACTCGAGCCCGAACGGTCTCGGCCACTCGTTCGAGCGCGGCCTCGTCGGGAGCGGTGCCGATGAGCGGCTTCATGCAGACCTCGACCTCGGTGACATCGCGGTTCGCCCGAGCTGCGCCCTTGGCCAGCGCAGGCAATACGGCTTCGTCGATGAACCTCGGGGTGCACACCGGGTGGAGCCTCACGCCATCGGCGACCTCGCCGGCAACCGCGCACATGTTCGGTCCGATCGCAGCCAGGTGCACCGGGATGTTCGGATGGTCGATGGGGCCGGGATCGAAGAGCGGCACCATCAAGTTGAGGTTGTAGTGCTCACTTTCGAACTGGAGAGGCACGCCCTCTTGCCACGTGGTCCACACCGCACGCATGGCGTTGATGTAGTCACGAGCCCATGGCGCTGGTGCTGACCATTCGAGTCCGTAGCGCCGTTCGACGTGAGCCCTCACTTGGGTGCCCAAACCGAGGAGGAAGCGGCCGTTGCTGAGTTTCTGCAGTGACCAGGCCGACATGGCGGTGACGGTGGGGCTGCGAGGAAAGGCCATGGCGACCGAGGTGCCGAGCTGGATGCGTTCGGTCGTGGTCGAGCCCAGGGCCAGGAGCTGGAAGGGGTCGTCCTTGGTTTCCTCGACCAGGACCGCATCGAGCCCGGCGTCTTCGGCTGTCCTGGCCAGCGCAGCAAAGGTGCGAATGTCGAGCGGGGTCTCGGGTGCCCGGAGGCCAGGATCGAGCTTGCCGAGGGGGAGGAGGGATTCGACCTTCATGATCAGGTGCTCCTAGCGAGCGCTGGCGCCGCCATCGATGGTGAGTGTGGTGCCACTCACGTGACTGGCCCGAGGCGAGACCAAGAAGGTCACGACGTCGGCGACCTGTTCGACCGTGCCCGGCGGCGGGTCGGCGGGTACGAACTCGTCCCACCGAGTGTCGTCGCCGTGCTTGGCGATGGCGTGCTGGCGGGCCATGTCGGTCATTCGGTCGGTGATGATCAGCCCGGGGTTGACGGCGAGCACTCTGACGCCGGTGCGCATCGAGCGCGAGCCGATCGCCCGGCTCATGGCCGCCAGGGCCGAATTGCCGCCGGCACCGGCGATGTAGCCAGGGCTCGGGTGGTCGGCCGCTGCCCCGATGACGTTCAGGAGCACCGAGGCGTCGCCCCCACCAGCTTCGGCGTGGGAGGCTTCGAGGTGGGGGAGGAGCAGTCGCATCATGTTGATGTAGCCAAAGACCTTCAAGTCCCAGGCCTCGCGCCAGGTCTCGTCGTCGATCGAAGTGATCGTCCCGGCAGGAACGGCCCCGGCGTTGTTGATCACGATGTCGAGCCGAGCGGCCATGGCCAGCTCGGCCAGTCTGACCTGTTCACCGGGAAGCGAGAGGTCGACCGCTGCGATCTCGACGGCTACACCGTTGCGCTCGGCGAGGTCGGCGGCGATCGAGCCGAGTGTGTCGGCTGATCGGGCGGCCAGCAGTAGATCGACACCCTCGGCGGCCAACGACTCGGCGATCGCCAGGCCGATGCCCTTGGATGCTCCGGTGATCAACGCACGTTTGTCTCGTAGGCCCAGTTCCATTTCGGCACCCTACGAGACGCTGCCCGGATGAGCCAGACGATCGGCGCCGGCCCCAACGACACCGAACCCAACGTGACCGCACGGGCGTGTCGCTGTAGCGTCGGCAACCGTGAACGAACCCATGCGCGCCGATGCTGTCCCCATCCAACCTGCTGCCACGGTGATGCTGGTCAGGGACGGCGTCGATGGCTTGGAGGTCTTCATGCTCCAACGGTCGCTTTCGGCGGCCTTCGCCAATGGCCAGTACGTGTTCCCCGGTGGCAAGGTCGACGACGCCGATCATGGCACCGCTCTCGAAGCGATCAGTGACGGGCTCGACGATGCGAGTGCGTCGGCCCAACTCGGGATGGAAAAGGGCGGACTCGCCTGGCTCGTCGCTGCGATCCGCGAATGCTTCGAAGAGGCGGGCGTACTGCTGGCCCGTCCCGTCGACAGCAACGACGTGATCTGCTTCGACACCCCCGAAATGGTCGAGCGTTTCGGCCGAACACGGCACGAGATCCACGACGGTTCGACCGCCCTCGCCCAGCTGTGTGCCGACGAGCAGCTCGTCTTGCTCACCGACCGGATGCATCTGGTTGATCATTGGGTCACCCCGATGGGTGAGCGTCGCCGTTTCGATACCCGCTTCTTCGTTGCCGAGGCGCCGCTCGAGCAGGAGCCATTGCACGACGATGGTGAAACGATCGCGAGCCTGTGGGTTCGTCCGGCCGACGCCATCGAGCAGTGGAAGAACGGCGACCTCCAGATGTTCCCGCCAACCGTTGCCTCACTCCGATTCCTGCAACCGCACGCAACGGCGGCCGATGCAATGGTCGCCGCCGAGGCGGTCGGCGTCCCGACGCCGATCATTCCCAAGGTCGTGCTCGATGCTGACGGGCGGGTGGCAGGCGTGAAACTCGGGGGAGATGAGGGCTACGACGATCTGCCACTGCCGGAGTTCGTGCTCAGCATCGGTCGCTGAGCGGCATCGAGGCCGCACCGAACGCGACGAAGCCGCCCGGTGACGGGCGGCTTCGCCATGGTGCTCACTTCAGGATTCAGCTGGTCTGGGTGACAGCCTTGAACTCGGTGGACTCACCGAAGTAGACGAGCATCGTCACACGGTCGACCCGGCCGGCCGCCAACTCGGCGAGCCAGTAGTCCTTGCCGGCAGTGTCGGCGGGACGCTCGAAGACCGCGGTGTAGACGAAGTCGACCCAGTCGGCATCGGACGAGGCATCAAAGGCACCACCGAAGCGAGCCTTGAACTCGGTCGACGATGCGACTGACCAGGCGAGATCCTCGAGGCTTGCGCCGTTGGCGATCTCGGTGGCGAAGTAGTCGAAGCCGGTGGCGTCGGGCTCACGGTCGAGCAGCGTCACGTACTGACGAACGATCGAGCCGGGCGTGCCGGAAGCGTTGGCGTACGAACCGCTGAGACCGATCTTCGACAGCTTCATCTGCCCACAGGCCGCAGGAACGGTGACCTCGAAGGGAAGGTCATCGGTGAGCGACGACTTCTTGTCGCCGTCGTAGGCGCTGGAGTCATCGATGTCGATGCCGTGGATCACCACGTGCAGGTTGCCGAAGTCACGAGCCTGTTCCGGGGCGATGGCGAAGGTCTCGAGGTAGCTGTAGTTGCCGTCATCATCAGCGGTGGGGAACGGTCCGGTAAGGGCAGCACTAGCGCTGTAGTCGGGGCCGGTCGACAGCGTGCTCTGGATGCCGCCGTAGAACGGCACACCCTCGGCAACGCTCACGAAGCCGTCCTTGTCGACGTCAGCGCTCGGTGGCGGGCACTCGTTGGTGGTTCCCAGCGCACCGTGGACGTGCTGCGGGTGAGGCAGCCCGGCGGCGGCACCCGAGACGTTCATGGCGACGGTGACCTCGTTGCCGATACGGAGTGCGGCGACATCGGCGGTGGTACCCGAGTCATTGAGCGATCCGAGTGTGCCGGTGTAGGACTGCGCCATCTCCGCCGGTTCCTGCGCCTTCAGCTCGCCACAAGCGGCTGGGACGGTGACCTCGAAGGGAAGGTCATCGGTGAGCGATGACTTCTTGTCGCCGTCGTAGGCGTTCGATCCGTCGATGTCGATACCGTGGATCACGACATGGAAGTTGTCGAAGGCAGCCGCCGTCGCATCGGGAAGGGTGAAGGTCTCGGTGTAGGTGTAGTTCCCGTCGGCGTCGGCGCTCGGGAAGGGGCCGGTCAGAGCAGCAGCGGGAGTGAAATCGGGCCCGGTCGAGAGCGATGCCTGGATGCCGCCGTAGCGGGGTACGCCTTCGACGACGCTCACGAAGCCATCCTCGTCGGTGTCGTCGGCTGCGGTCGGGCAGGAGCCGCCCGTTTCGATCGATCCATGGATGTGCTGGGGGTGGGGGAGGTTCGCGGCGGCGCCGGAAACTTCCATCGTCAGGGTGACGGTGGCGCCGTTGCGCAGGGCGACGACCTCGGCCGTCGTCCCGGAACCGTTGAGTTCGGTCAGAGACGCGGTGTAGACCTCGGACGATCCGGGTGCATGGGCGGCACCGGCGACGACGGGAGCGAGTAGTGAGGCCATCGTGGCAACGGTGGCGCCGGCGGCCAGCGCGGCGCCGGTGCGCTTTGTCTTGCCGGCTGTTCGACTGGTGGGTGTAGCGTGCATGGGCAGTTCCTCTCGGCGGAGTGTGAGCTGAAAGGCGTTGTGCCGATCGGTACTGCTTCGGAGCGGTCGGACCGATGGATTGGATCGATTCGGATTCGTCGACTGTCATTTCGGTGGATGCTCGGCATCTGTCAGACTCCCTCTGCCGTCAGGAAACCAACCGGGAGTCAGCGATGAAGGTCGAACTGCGAAACACCGTCGAGTCGGGTCTGCCGCCTGGCGACACCCACCCCTATCGCAGCGGAGCGTGGCGACCGCAGGTCAACGAGTACGACGCTTGGGACCTCGACGTCGTCGGCAAGATCCCCACCGATCTGGCTGGGGTCTATCTACGCAATACCGAGACGGCCTTGATGGAGCCGATCAAGCGCTATCACCCGTTCGACGGTGACTCGCTCATGCATTCGATCAGTTTCGAGGGCGGCGAAGCCCGCTACGCCAATCGCTTTGTTCGCACCGATGGCTTCGTTGCCGAGCAAGAGGCAGGCCGCAGTCTGTGGGCCGGCATCACCGAGCACCCATCGAACGCCATCGCCGACCACGGGTGGGGTGCCCGCACGATGATGAAGGACAACGCCAGTACCGACGTGATCGTGCACGGTGGCGTTGCCCTCGCCAGCTTCTACCAGTGCGGCGAGTTGTACCGGCTCGATCCGCGCACGCTCGAAGACCTCGGCAAGACCAGCTGGAACGGCCGGTTCCCGGCCGAGGGTGTGTCCGCCCATCCCAAGCTCGATGAGCACACCGGCGAACTGCTGTTCTTCAACTACTCCGCCGACGCCCCATTCATGCATTACGGGGTCGTGAGTCCCGAAGGCGAGCTGGTCACCTACGTCGACATCCCGCTTCCCGGCCCGCGCCTGCCCCACGACATGGCCTTCACCGAAAACTGGTCGATCCTCAACGACCTCCCGCTGTACTGGGACCCGCAGGCGCTGGCCGAAGGCCACTACTCCAACCGTTTCGATCGCGACGGCGCCAGTCGATTCGCCCTGATCCCGCGGCACGGCACCACCGCCGACATTCGCTGGTTCGCGGCCGATCCAACGTTCGTGTTGCATTGGACCAATGCGTATGAGGACGGTGACGAGGTCGTGCTCGATGGCTTCTTCCAGCACAACCCGACCGCCCGTGGAATCGAGCGGTTCCCTGCCGAGCTCAAGGGGTTCGAAACCCTCGACATGAACGTGCTCCAAGCACGCGCACATCGCTGGCGCTTCAACGTGGTGACCGGGGAAACCCGCGAGGAATCAATGAGCGAGACGTGCTGTGAGTTCCCGATGATCAACGGGCGTCACGCAGGCAAGCGGCATCGCTACTCCTACAACGCCACCTGTGCCCAGGGATTGTTCGCGTTCGACGGACTGATCAAGCACGACCTCGACAACGGCACCGAAGTGCACGTGCCGATGGAGCCAGGTGTGTTCGTGAGTGAGACGGTCATGGCGCCACGCCTTGGTTCGAGCGCCGAAGACGACGGCTACCTGATCACCTTCACGGTCGACCTGAATCGAGACTTGTCGGAGTGCCTCATACTCGACGCCGCTGATCCGGCAAGCGAGCCAGTGGCTCGAGTTCGGCTGCCGGAACGGATCAGCAGCGGCACCCACTCGACGTGGGCACCGCTCGCCGACCTCTGATCGAATCCGGCCGCCAGACCCTGCTCCGCTAGGCGGGGACGGTACTCGGGAAGAACGACTGAATGGCCTCGGCCATCTGCTGACGGATCGGCGCCGCCGAGATCATCACGTCGACCATCGGCACCGAGATGTGGGTATGGCCACGAGCAGGCAGGTGCGTGACTTCGACGCCGGCAGCGGCCATGGCCGCGGCGTAGGCGTTGCCCTCATCGCGTAGCGGATCGAACTCGGCGGTGATCACCGTGGCCGGCGGCAGGCCGGCCAGGCTCTGTGCCCGCAGCGGTGAGGCCCGTGGATCGGTGCGGTCGGCAGCGTCGATGTAGTGATCCCAGAACCACTCCATCAGTGGCTTGGTC
>JBBQUN010000102.1:0-15187 GCA_038212405.1 Acidimicrobiales bacterium
AACGAGCATCGATGATTCGTTCAACGAGGAAAACTCGATCGAGGACAGCTTCGACAATGAGGATTCGTTCAATGAAGACTTCGAGCAGACCATCGATGCCGAAGACTCCATCGTCGAAGACGTCGAGATCGACGACTGATCACCGACGAGCGAGGAACTCGTAATGAACGTCCCCGGGAGGAAACTCCCGGGGACGTTCGGCGTTCTCGCGTGATTCCTGGTAGTTCTGTAGTTCGGAGTCATCGTGTCGAGAGACCTCGAGCACAATGCCGCCGGGCACACTGGCGTCGGCATCGATGAGGTTGTGGAGGGTTCATGGCGAACGAGACCGGCCGTGCGAGCGGAGGGACCGATGCGAATGCCGATATTCGCAAAGTTCTCGACCTCGGGCTGCAAGCCTGCAAGGCGTACAACCGTCCAGACCTTGGTGAGCGACTCACTCGGCTTCGGGCCCAGATCGGCAATCCCGGCGTGCAGATCGTTGTTGTCGGGGAGTTCAAACAGGGCAAGAGCTCACTGATCAACGCCCTGGTGAATGCGGGGGTGTGTCCGGTAGACGATGACATCGCAACCGCCGTGCCGACCGTGATCTCCTACGGTGAGATCACGTCGGCGTCAGCAACGGTCACATCGCTCGATCAGCCCGACCGTCCGCCCTACGAAATCGACATCGATCTCGAGCAGGTGCCTTCCTACGCCAGCGAACTCGGTACCGCCGATCCGAATCTGATCGTCAAAGGCGTCGAGATCAAACTCCCCCGCAAGCTCTTGGCCCGGGGGATGTCGTTGGTGGACACGCCCGGTGTCGGCGGCCTTGGTTCAGCCCATGCGACAGCCGCCCTCGGAGCGCTCTCGGTGGCCAATGCTGCCATCTTCGTCAGCGACTCGTCGCAGGAGTTCACCCGAACAGAAATCGACTTCCTTGCCCAAGCCAGTGACCTCTGTCCGCAGGTCGTGTGTCTCCAGACCAAAATCGATTTCTATCCCGCTTGGCGCAAGGTGCTCGAGATCAATCGAGGCCATCTGCGCAACGCCGGTTATGACCTGAAGATCATTCCGGTGTCGTCGCTGTTGCGAACCGAAGCTGTCAGGCGCAACGACAAAGACCTCAACGCCGAGTCTGGTTTCGCTGAACTTGTTCGCACGCTGAGCAACGACATCGTCGGGCGGGCCGATGTGCTGCTGCGCAACCGGGCCTGCGAAGACTTGGTCGGCGTCTGTGATCAGCTGGCGACCCAGTTCGATGCGGAGCTCTCGGCCCTCAACGATCCTGAGCAAGCGGCCGCTCTCGTCAGCAAGCTCTCAGAAACCAAGGCTCGTTCCGAGCAGCTGCGAAGCCAGGCCGCCAAATGGAGCACGACGCTCTCTGACGGTGTCGGCGATCTCGGGAGCGACGTCGACTTCGATTTCCGCCAGCGAATGCGGCGCATCACCCAAGAGGCTGATCAAGCGATCGACACCAGCGATCCTGCTGACACCTGGAGCGAGTTTCAACCGTGGTTGGTGAACCGCGTGTCCTACGAGGTGGTCGCCAACCACAAGGTCGTCGTCGACCGCTCCAGCAATCTCAGCCGGGAAGTTGCCGAACACTTCGAGCTGGCTGGTGGCGAGCTGCTGGAAGATCTCGATGTGGCGAACCCAACACAAGCGCTGTCCCGAGTTGGCGTCGAGCCCCAGATGGAGATGAAGGAACAAACGATCGGTGCGCAAGGGCTCACCGTCGTTCGTGGCTCCTATACAGGGTTCTTGATGTTCGGCGTGCTCGGGAGCCTCGTCGCGATTCCGATGATGACGCCGATTGCGCTCGGCGTCGGCCTGCTGATGGGGCGCAAGGGCCTCAAGGACGAAAAGGAACGCCAGCTGGCCCAGCGGCGAGCGCAAGCCAAGAACGCCGTCCGACGCTATTGCGACGAGGTGTCGTTCCAAGTCTCCAAGGACTCCAAAGACACACTCCGTCGAGTGCAGCGGCAGTTGCGCGACCACTACAGCACCCGGGCCGACGAACTCAACCGTTCGACCCAGGAAGCGCTCAAGGCCGCCAGCGAAGCGGCCAAAGTCGGTACGGCCGAACGAGCGAATCGTCAAAAGGACCTCACCGCCGAGCTCACTCGAATTCGATCGCTTCGCAAGCAAGTCACTGACGTCCGGACCAGCATCGGGCCACCGTCGCCGTGATCCGACACCAGCAACGCCAACCGACCCAGCGACGAGAGAGGGCAGCGCAGCGATGGACCTCGTAGCCGAAGCCCGTACCTTGCTGACCCGCGCCGAGGAGACCTTCGCAGCCAACCCCGACCGGGCTCGACTCGCCCAAGCCCGAGAACGACTCGAGGGGCCGCTCCGCGTGGCCATTGCCGGAAAGGTCAAGGCCGGCAAGTCGACGCTGCTCAATGCCTTGGTCGGTGAGCGACTCGCCCCGACCGACACCGGCGAGTGCACCCGAATCGTGACCTGGTACCAAGATGGGCACACCTATCAGGTGATGCTGCACCCCGTTGACGGATCGCCAGCGCAGCAGGCTCGCTTCCATCGCGATGAAGGAGCGATCGACATCGACCTGGCCGGTCGGTCGGCCCTCGACTACGACCGCATCGATGTCACCTGGCCATCGGCCGGGTTACGGACCATGACGCTGATCGATACACCGGGCGTGGGCTCGCTCTCTGAGGGCGTCGCCAATCGTGCGTTCGAGTTCCTCGATCCGACCGAATCCGAAACGCCGGCCGACGCCGTGCTGTATCTGATGAAACACATCCATGCCTCTGACCTTCGCCTGCTCGAGGCCTTCCACGACACCGCCGTTTCTCAACCCAATCCCGTGAACGCCGTTGCGGTGCTCTCTCGAGCAGACGAGATCGGCGCCGGCCGTCTCGATTCGATGGCCTCGGCTCGAAAGATCGCCAAGCGCTATGGCGATGACGGCCGACTGCGCCGCCTGATCCAGGTGGTCGTTCCGGTCGCAGGGTTGCTCGCCGAGACGGCGGAGACGCTGACCGAGTGGGAGTTCAAGTCGCTGAAGGCGCTCGCCGGGTGCCGGCCACGAGATCTCGAGCCGTATCTGCTCTCGGCCGACCGTTTCGTCGAGGCTCGCCCCGAAACGCCACTCACCTCGTTGGAACGCCAGCAGCTACTGAATCGGCTCGGTCTGTTCGGCGTTCGGCTCTCGCTGGCCCTCATCCGCCGGAACGTGGTCGAGACGAGTGCTGATCTTGCTGACGAACTGGTGAACCGTTCGGGTCTCACTGACCTGCGGAGCATCTTGTCGACGCTCTTCATGGACCGCGCCGATGTACTCAAGGCCCGTTCGGCCATGCTGGCCGTCGAGCGCATGTGCAACGAATACCCGGAAACGCCCGGTGCATCGGAACTGCTTGGCGCCATCGAGCAGGTCATGGCAGGCGCCCACCCGTTCAACGAACTCACCACCATGGCCGCGGTTCGCTCGGGCTGGGTGCGAGGACGCGAGGGCGATCTACTCGACGTCGAGCAAATCCTTGGGGCGCGTGGCACCCAGCCGTACCAGCGCTTGGGAATCGATCCTTCGTCGAACAACAGCCAGATTCGTGACGCGGCGTTGGTGGCGTTGAGTCGCTGGCAGCGCAAGGCCGAGAATCCCCTCACTTCGCTCGATCTGGTAACCGCCAGCAGAGTGGTGATCCGCACCCTCGAGGGCCTCATCACCGATTACAGCCACTGAGCCTCCGTCAGAAGTCATCGAGGTCGAGGTCGCTCGGGTCGACGTCGTCGAACGCTTCGACACCGTGGTCGGCAAATTCCTGTCCACCGAAACCGTGCTCACCGAAACCGTGGCCACCGAAGCCGTCGGCGTCGAGGTGGCCATCTTGCTGTGGCGCACCGTCATGGTCGAGGGCAGGTTGCTCGAAGTCGATCGGCTCGAAGTCGATTGGTACCGAGGTCATGGCGTCGTGGGTGACCTCTTCGAAGAAGGGATCGTCGATTTCGGGATCGATGGGACCTCCACCATGGATCTCGCCGAGAATTTCTGCGGGACCGCTGTTGGGTCCGACGCCGTCGCCGAACCCGGAGTCGGCGTCGTTGTCGAGCGCTTCGGCCTCATCGAAGCCGTCGCTGAATCCGTCGTCGTTGAATCCGTCGTCGTTGAATCCGTCGTCGAATGCATGATCGTGAAAGCTGGCGCTGTCGACGTCGTCGCTGACGTCTGAGCCCAGATCGTCACTCGTCGATGGGTCGTCAGAGGTTGCGTCAAGAGGCTCGTCGTCGGTCGCCATGGCGGGGTCCTCGGCATCGTCATCAGGACGATCGCTTGGGCCGCGATCATCGGCTGCGTTCTCGGCGCCGGTGCGTTCCTGCTGATCGGTGCTGGGCTGGACCTCATCGTGTGGGTCGCTGCCGGCGATATCGCCACTCGACTGGTAGCCCAAGGTGGCGAAAGGGCTGACGTTGTCACCATCGACGAGCGGCAGGTCGGGGAGGTCGTCGGTCTCGAACGGCACCACCGAGAAGTGGGTGGCGATGCCGGCGACCGCATCGCCAGCCTCGATGGGCGCGGTGTCGGAGTAGTGCACGAAGGCGGTTCCGATCAGCTCACCGGGGATGTCTTCGATGCCGTGATCGGCGAAGAAGGCCTCGGGTGAAGCCCGGAAGGCCTCTTGCTGCTGCTCGTCGCCGAGCAGCGATTCGATGGTTCGGCGAATGCTCACGTCGATGATGATGCCACGACATCGCAAAACACCCATCGGGGATCTCCCCGTGGGTTGTAGGGGGGTCGAGCCAACTAAGGTGAGGGCCGGAGGGAATCTGACGTGAGTTACCAGGTAGGCATTGATCTCGGGACCACCTACACCGCTGCTGCGGTGCATCGAGACGAGAAGGCTTCGATCTTCTCGCTGGGAGGGCGGGCGGCAGCGATCCCGTCGGTGGTGTTGTTGCGCGAAGACGAGACGATTCTCACCGGTGAGGCTGCGGTTCGCCGAGCCATCACCGAGCCCGAGCGAGTCGCCCGCGAGTTCAAGCGGCGACTGGGCGATACCACGCCGATCATCGTTGGAGGCAGCCCCTATTCAGCCGAAGCGTTGATGGCGCGGCTGCTGCGATCGGTGCTCGAAGAGGTCGCCAAACGTGAAGGCGGACCACCCAGCCGCATCGCAGTGTCACATCCGGCCAATTGGGGTCCGTACAAACTCGACCTGTTCCGCCAAGCGATCCGGCTCGCCGGCCTCGACCAAGACGCCGTGGTCACCCTCACCGAGCCAGAAGCTGCCGCCATCTCCTATGCCAACCAGGAGCGGGTGGAGGAGGGACAGATCGTTGCGGTCTACGACCTCGGTGGCGGCACGTTCGATGCCTGTGTCCTTCGACGCACGCGTGAAGGCTTCGAGATCATCGGCAAGCCCGAAGGGATCGAACGCCTCGGTGGCATCGATTTCGATGCGGCCGTCTTTGCCCACGTTGCTCGATCGCTCGACGACGCGCTGAACGAACTCGACCCCGACGATCCAACCGCCATGGCCGCGGTCTCTCGCCTCCGTGTCGACTGTGTCGATGCCAAGGAAGCGCTCTCGTCCGATACCGACGCCACCATTCCGGTGCTGCTGCCGAATCTGCAGACCGAAGTTCGACTGACCCGACGTGAGTTCGAATCGGTGGTCCGGCCATCGTTGGTCGACAGTATCGAGGCCATGCGCCGGGCCGTTGCGTCGGCTGGTATCGAGATGTCACAGGTGGCCAAGGTGCTGCTGGTCGGCGGTTCGAGTCGGATTCCCCTTGTTGCCCAGATGGTGTCGTCCGACCTCGGGCGCCCGGTTGCGGTCGACGCCCACCCCAAACATGCGATCGCCCTGGGTGCGGCCTACGCCGCTGCTGCGGCCAGTGGTGACGCGCAGGGGCCAACCGGACGTGCTGCCGCTCCGGTGTTCGACAACTCGCGCCCGGCGACGCCGCCGGCGCCGGTACCGCCGTTGTCTGCCTCGCCATCTCCCTATACCTCGGCTCCCCGCCCGGTCTCGGCGCAACCGCCGGTTGATCGCCCGGCTGCTCCTCTCGCTCAGACTTCCCCTCCCGCTCGTTCGGCTCCGCTGGCCCCAGCGACACCCTCCCCAGCGACACCCTCTCCAGCGACACCCTCCCCAGCGACACCGAACCCGCCACCGAATCCAGACGCCTACCCGGCTCCCATCTCGAGTCAGCAGACCCCGATGGCCCCGACGGCGGAGCCGCCCCGCAAGCCCTTGGGCCGGCCCGATGCGACAAACGTGCCACAAGTGGTTCGCCCGGCCAGCCCGGTGCCCCCGGCAAAGGCTTCAGCCGCTCCAAATGATGCGGTGCTCGATCTCGGATCCGGTGATGTTGCTCAACCGGTTGGCAACCGGGTGCCGATGTTGCTCGGCGTCGCTGCGGTTGCGGTCATCGCCGGGGTCGGCGGGTTCTTCGCCCTCAGCGGACGTGGTAACAGCGACGGCGGCGATCTCGCTGCTGGCGGCGAGCCGACGGCAGCGCCGACCTCTGACGGCTCGACCGATCCAGGCACCCCGGCCGATGAGGAGCCCAGCACGACCACGGCGCCAGCGGTCAACACCGATGCCGAGATGCAGACCGCTGTCGACGCGCTGGTCGATCAAGCGGGTCTCGCCGACTTTCTCAAGGTGCAGGTCGCCGATGGGATCGCCACGTTCAGCGGAGAGATCGACCGTTCGACCAACACCGAGCTACGCAACGATTTGAAGCGCGAGGCCGACGTCAAGGCGTTCGGGAGCGACGACGCACTGGTCGTGTTCGAAGACGACGAGTGGTGCGGGCCGACCGTGAAGGCCAACGATCGCTTCGTTTGCATCACCTCGGCCATCTGGAACGGCAGCGAGCTCGAGGTGCTCTACGACACCGAGAACCTGGGCGAACCGCTCAACGTCAACGGCAGCTACCACTACCACATCTTTCCCAGTGAGACACCGGTTGCCAACGCCGGCGTCGCAGCCGAAGGAGCGGAGTCGCAAGGCGGCATCGCCGGGAACCCCGGGTGGGAGGTCCACGGCGATCCGGCTGGGTACGTGTCCGGCTTCTTCGGTAGGGTCGGAAAGATCTGCGCTCGCATGGCCACCCCGGGTCACGCCATCGAAGCACTGACCTCGGGCAACTGCTGGCCGGTCACCGAGGAATCGTAGGAGGTCGCTCAGTCGAGTTCGTCGACGGACCGGCCGAGCAGCAGCTCGTCTTCGTTGACGAGCACGGCAGTCTCGTCTGGCAGCTGCGGCAAGATCGTCTCGATGTAACTCGTCGTTGCCTGAGCCAAACCGATGTCGTGGCCCTGTGCCTCTGACATGAACCAAAGATGGTCGAGTACCTGGTGGTAGAGCTCGGCATCGGTGATGCGGCCTCGAAGTTCGTCGGGCACCGCCGCCAGCGTTGGTTCGTAGCGTTCGGTGAGCCAGCGGTAGGCCATGACTGCCTCAGGCAGCGCCCGCTGCTCGGTCTGGGCCAGGTAGCCGCCGTAGCCATTCACGGCACTGAGTAGCCGCCGGGCTTGGTTTTCCTCGGCTTCGATGCCGGTCAGTCGTCGCAGCTCACGTCGGTGGTGGCCCTCCTCGACCACCTTTGGGCGGAAGGTGATGTGGTTGCCGGAGCTGTCGTTCGTGAGTTGGAGCTCGACGGTGTCGAACCCCAACTCATTCAGTCGGTCGAGTCGCTGGCGGATGCGCCACATCTCGCTTGCATCGAGTTCGTCGACTTGGGTGAGCTCGGCCCACAGCTCGTCGTAGCGGATGCGCAATTGTTCCACCACGTGGATGGGGTCGACGCCGTTGAGTTTGCCGAGTGCTTCGAGCTCGTAGAGGCCGCCGGCGATGTTGTCGCTGGCGATGTCGATGTCGAGTTGTCGCTGGCCATCGCTGAGCACGTCGTGGCGCTCGCCGGTTTCGGTGTCGACGAGGTAGGCAACCAGCGCGCCGGCATCGCGACGAAACAGGGCATTGCCGAGCGAGCAATCGCCCCAGAAAAAGCCGACCAGATGGATGCGAGTGAGGAGAATGGCCAGGGCGTCGATCAGCTTCTCGTGCAGGCCGTCGTTGCCGGGGGTGGCGAACAGGTGCAGATAGGGAAGCGAATAGCGCAGATGCCTCGTGATCAAGACCGACTCGAGCGGTTCGCCATTGACGTCGGTGCGATCCATGGCGATACCGACCAGATCGACCACGGGGAGGCCTTCCTCGGCGAGCCAATCGAGCATTTCGTACTCGCGTTCGGTCAGATTCGGCGGGAGTTCCTTGCACGCGTAGTAGGTGTCGTCGTGCACGATGAAGCGGACGACGTGACGGTGGCGGCCCTTGGCCAATCGAACGGCCAACTCATCAGGCCACTGTTCGAGCGGCGTCGACCACGGCAGGTCCAAGAAACTGGGCTGCGCGGTCGTCGAGGTCTTGAGGGTGAGGGCAACCATTGGTTGACCCTAGCGATTGGTGAGGTCACGAGGTCGGTGGGCTAGACAGGTGCATGTGATCGAACGACTCGCTCCCCACCCTTCCACTGTCGCTCCGTCGGGAAGCGCTGGTGCCGCTTCGCCCATACGCAAGGTCACTCGCCAAGTCGCCTTCGAAGGGCGCTGGGACAGCGATCGGGCGCACAAGGTGGCCGCGCTCTTCGACGGCATGGCCGAGGAATGGTCGGCTCGATCAGATGATCCGAATCGGGCGGCACCAGTCGCTGACGCGCTCGATCGCGGCGATCTCGACCGAAACGGGCGTTGGATCGAGCTTGGCAGCGGCACTGGCGCCGGCACCGCGGTCTTGACGCCGCACGTCGCCAACCTCACCGCCTTCGACCTCGCCGGGGCGATGCTGGCCCACGCCCCACCAGAGCTGGCGCCCCGGGTGCACGGTGACGCCAGCATCATGCCTTTTGCCGACGACACCTTCGACGTGGTGGTGATGGTCAACATGCTGCTGTTCCCAGACGAGGTCGATCGCGTCCTTCGCCCATCTGGCGCCGTGCTGTGGATCAACACGCTCGGCGACCAGACCCCGATTCATCTGCCCGTCGACGACGTTGCCATCGCGCTGCCCGGCAGCTGGAACGGCGTCACGGCCGATGCCGGCACCGGCTTCTGGGCAGTTCTGAGACGACAGTTCTGAGACGACAGTTCTGAGACGACAGTCCTGAGACGACAGTCCTGAGCGTCAATCGTTGTCGAGGACGGTGTGGGCGGCATCGAGTCCGGAGAGGAACGCACCCTCGACCTTCGAGCCGCCGAACGCGTCGCCGGCCAGCACGAGCACACCCGGGGTGCGGGCGATCGTGAGGCTGCGCTCGGGTCTCGGCGCGACCGGCCCGGCGTAGCGCCATTTCTTGACTTGGACTTCCTGGAGCGCAGACTCCCCGTCGAGGCCAGCGTGACCCAGTAGTGCTTTCGCTCGTGGAACCAGTACGTCGCCAATCTCGGCGTCGGAGCGTTCGAAGAGCTCCCTGCTGAGTGCATGGCCGACGTGGAAGGTGACGGTTCGCTCGTCGCTGATGCCTTTCGCCATGTTGTCGGCGACGAAACTGAATGTCGGATCCTCGGGCTGTTGGAGCGCCCCTGTCGGCCCGAAGTCGGGTTGGCCATCGACCTTGGTGAGTAGCGCGATCACACAGTGGTAGGTGATGGTTCGCAGTTCGTCGATGCTGACGCCATTGTCGAGTCGAACGGCTCCGTCGACCAACAAGTCGATGGTCTGAGGTACTGGCGAGGTGACGATCACCGACCCTGCCTCGTCGACCTCTCGGGCGCCCGACTCATAGGAAATGCCCCACCCATCAGCCGTTTGGAGCAGCGCCTGGGCGCGCACACGAGGAACGATGGTGACGAGCGCTGGGTCGAGGTTCGACGCCAAGTGCTTGGCCAACCGATTCATGCCGCCATTGGTTCGGTATCGTGGATAGCCGTCTTCGACACCGAATCCTCGACACCACTCGCTGGTCACGCCGGCCTCGGTCCACGCCGCGACAGCCGCAGTGAACTCCGGTGAGCGGGTGGTGAAGAACTGAGCTCCATGATCGAGGAGGCCGCCGCCGAGACGACGGGTCGCCAGCCGTCCGCCGATGCTTCGGCCCTTGTCGACCAGGATGACCCGTCGACCGGCGTCGCTGAGTCGGCCAGCCGCAACCAGGCCCGAGAGGCCGGCCCCAACGATCAGGGTTGGAGCGCTGTGGCTGTGGCTGGGGTTCGTTGCGCTGGAGGGAGACGAGTCGTTTGTCACCGGCTAAGGATAAGTGGACTCGTCCTCATGGCCCTGACGGCAACAAAATATGTTGAAACTACGCCGTTTGGTTGGGCTTCGGCCTGCGGCGGGCAATCCTGTCGCCATGGCACGCATTCTCGTCACAGAGGAACTGGCACCGAACGGACTCGACAAGCTTCGAGCCGCCGGTCACGAGGTCGACATCCAGCTTGGCCTTTCGCCTGAAGAACTGGTCGCTGCCATGCCGGGAGCGGCAGCGCTCATCATTCGTTCGGCCACCACGGTCACCGAAGAGGTCTTGGCCGCCGGAACCGAGCTCGCCGTGGTCGGTCGAGCCGGTATCGGCCTCGACAACGTCGACGTCGAGGCGGCAACCAAGCGGGGCGTGATGGTCTGCAACGCTCCGCAGTCCAACATCGTCACCACGGCCGAACAGACCATGGCCCTCATCCTGGCTCAGGCCCGCAACATCCCCCAGGCCGATGCCGCATTGAAAGCCGGCCGCTGGGAACGGTCCAAGTGGACCGGCATCGAGCTCTACGACAAGACGCTCGGCATCGTCGGGCTCGGTCGCGTCGGCAAACTCGTCGCCCAGCGGGCGTTGGCCTTCGGCATGAAGCTGATCGCGTACGACCCGTACATCTCTCAAGAACGAGCTCGCCAGTTGTCCGTCGAACTCGTCAGCCTCGACGAACTTGCTGCTCGGGCCGATGTCGTGACCCTGCACGTGATCAAGACCCCAGAAACGATCGGCCTCATCGGTGCCGACTTCTTCGCGAAGGCGAAGCATGGCATCCGCATCATCAACGTCGCCCGCGGCGGGGTGGTCGACGAAGCGGCGCTCTATGACGCGCTCGTGTCTGGCAGGGCCGGAGCCGCAGCGATCGATGTGTTCGACACCGAACCAAAGACCGAGTCGCCGCTGTTCTCGCTGCCCAACATCGTGGTCACTCCTCATCTGGGGGCATCCACTCACGAGGCGCAAGACAAAGCAGGCGTCACGATCGCCGAGCAGGTCAATCTGGCGCTGGCTGGCGACTTCGTCCCCTTCGCCGTGAACATCGACGCCGCCGAAGTCGCCGGCACCATGAAGCCGTACCTGCCGCTCGCTGAGCAGTTGGGCGTCATCTTCGCTTCGTTTGCTCGCGAACTCCCGAGCGCCATCACCATTCGCTTCGAAGGCGAAATCGGAGGCTTCGACAACCGCCTCGCAACGCTGTCAGCCATCAAAGGCTTGCTGTCGGTCGGTGCATCCGAGCCCGTCTCCTACGTGAACGCCAATCCGCTCTTGGCCGAGCGCGGCATCACGGTCACACCGGTCGCTTCCTCGACTTCACGGGACTTCGTCAACAAGCTCACGATCGAAGGTGGCGGGCATTCGCTGGCCGCCACACTCGTCGGGCTCCGCGACGAAGCACGGATCGTCGAGATCGATGGCCACGCTCTCGACATTCCGCCAAGCGAGAACATGCTGGTGGTTCGCAACGACGATCGCCCCGGTGTGATCGGCACCGTCGGCACCCTGCTCGGCGAGGCCGAGCTCAATGTGTCTGACATGGCCGTTGGCCGTGACCAAGGCGGGCACTCCGCCACCATGGTGATCACCACGCGTACACCGGTCCCGGCTGACACCTTGGCCAAGCTCGCAGCCGCCGAAGGCATCCTCAGCGTCGACGCCATCGAGTGTTGCTGAAGCAGCAGCACTCAGGGCTCGACCACGATCCAGCCCCGGCGCTGGAGTTCGGCCGCCAGCTCGGGCGTCGGAATACGCCGTAGCTGCTTCTCCGCCGCCGTCAGTACTGTTCGTTGGCCGCCCGCCTTCGGCGCTGCTGGCTTCGGTGCGGTTGGCTTGGTCACGGTTCGCTCGGGTTCGGCAGAGGCCTTCACCGCAGCGGCGGGCGGCGGCTCGCCCGTTTCGCTCTCTGCCCCCGCCCGGAGCTGTTCGATGAAGGCCTCGGCTTCATCGCGAGTGAACTTGCCACCTGCTTGACGCTGGGTGAACCCCATGGGTCCACGGGCGTCTCTGAAGTCGGAGTGGCCGGCAGCTTCGAGGAGCTCACTCAGTTCGCTCAGCTGACTTCTCGATGCTGGTGGGCCGGATTGTTGTCCAAAGGCCATGGTTGCAGTGTCTCAAGTCACGATGTGGATACCTCGCAGCGGACAGACCAGGCCACTCATGCCGCGTCAAGAGCATGTGCTCACGACACATATCTACCCATGAGAAAGCCCCGACGGAGCCTCAAGTAGCAGTAAAGGGCGTCGATATCTAATCGTGAGGCGATTTTCGAGCGGCCGAGGGCGAGAGGAAGGCGGGGCCGTGCTCGTCGAGTACGCGCTGCTCCTGTTCCTGTTCGTCGTCGGGACGACGCAGATCGTCGGCCTTCTCGGCGACAGCGCGACCGAGTACCAGGAGGACGCGGCGTACGACGTCGGCCGCGAACAGGTGTGGCTGCCGAATACGACGACGACCACCGTCCCCCCAACAACCGCACCGCCTGCGCCAACGACCGTGGCGCCATCGACCACGACAACGACCACGGCGCCGACGACCACGACCACGGTGCCAACGACGACCACCACACTTGGGGTGCCGACAACGGACACGACGGTGATCGGTACGAGCACCACGATCACCATCGCTCCAACGACGACAACGACCGCGGCGCCAACCACGACGATCCCGACCACGACGACCACGGTCTTCGTGCCGCCGAGGGGATGACGATGCGGGCCCGGCGATCCGAGCGCGGCGCGGTGATGGTGGAAGCGGCAATCACCGCGCCGCTGCTGTTCATGTTGATCTTCGGTGTGATCGAGATGAGCCTGATGCTGCGCGATCGGGTCGCTCTCGATGCGGTCGGCCATGACGCGGTTCGTGCGGCGGCAATCAGTGGCAACAACCAAGACGCCGACCATCACATTCTCGAGGTCGTGATGGACAGCGCGTCGCCAATCGCCGAGGAGAACAACGACAAGATCGTGATCTTTCGTGCTGATGGTCCGTCGACGCCGGTCCCGGCCGCATGTCTCGTTGGTTCTCAGGACGGCACTGAACAGTGCAATCGCTACATCCCGTTGCAGTACGGCGAGGACCTCAGCAAGTTCGGATGCAAGTCCGACCGAAACCTCGACCGGTTCTGGTGCCCGAGCGAACGTGTCGTTGCCCAAAGCGCAGCCACCGGCGGACCGCCCGATTACATCGGGGTGTATCTCGAGTTCGAGCGATCCATGGTGACCGGTTTCTTCGGTGACAGCCAGACGCTGAGGTCGACCACCATCTTGCGCATCGAACCGAGGGACCTATGAGACGGCGTCGCGAACGCGGCGCCGTCATGCTCGAAGTGGCGATGGTCGTGCCATTGCTGACCACGCTCGTGCTCGGTGTCGCCGAACTGGGTCTCCATGTGCGCGATACACAGAGCATCACTGCCGCAACACAAGCCGGCGCCCGGGTTGTTTCATCGAGCGGGAACAGCAGGCTGTCAGACTACGACGCACTCATGACGATGGCCGCGCCCCTGTCGGCGTTCGATGTGGCGGCGATCGAGCGAATCATCGTTTTCGTACCAACGATCGACGGGGAGCTTCCCACCGCTTGCAAAAACGGTTCGATTCCCGACGTCTGCAACCACTACGACGGAACCGACTTGGCCCTCACGCCGTCGTCCTTCACGGGAACGACGAACTGCGGCGTCTTCGACCCCGACTGGTTCTGGTGCCCGCTCGATCGCGAGACGGACCAGGGGATGGGCACCGATTGGATCGGGGTGCGTGTCGAGATCCGACACGAGAGTGTCGCTCCGTTCCTCCCTGACCGCACGATCAGCGACACCACCGTGATGCGTGTCGAACCGAGGTTCGAGCCGTGACCACGAACATGGCTTCTTCTGCTGAGGCTCAGCCAAGAGAATCGGGATACGCGTTGGCAATGTTGGCCCTTCTGCTGCTTCCGCTCCTGGCCATCGCCGCGATCGGGGTCGACCTCGGTGTGTGGTATCTCCAGGCGCAGCAGAACCAACGCATCGCCGATGCGAGTTCGCTCGCCGCTGTCGTCTGGCTTCCCGACGAGGATGCTGCTGTCACCGTCGCCAACGAAGCCGTCCGCCGAAACGGCCTCGAGGCCGGGGTCGACTCGTCGGTCGAGATCACCGTACTTGGCCAGACCAGAGTGAAAGTCCGTGTTGCGACCAAGAGCCGCCTCGGGTTCTCTCAGCTGTTCTTCGACGAATTCGCCATCACTCGCTCAGCCATCGCCGAGTACAACCGACCCTTGGCCCTCGGGAGTCCGGTGAACACACTCGGTGGTCCAGCGTTGTGGCTTGCCATCTCGGGCCAGTGCTCGGTTCGAGAGAACGGCGACCTACGCGTTGCCGAATGGATGGCCGCCTACCCCGGTGGCTTCTATCCGCCGAACCCCTGTTTCGGCACCCCAAACCCGGACTACTCCGGGGCGTACGTCTACGCCATCACGATTCGTGACAAGCCAACCGCACCGGTCCAACTCGAAGTCTTCGATGGCACCTACTCGCCAGGGTCGGGGATCGGCACCGACAGCGAACTGGTGCAACCGTCGAACTTCGACACTCGCTTCGAGTTCTTCGATGCCGATGGCACCGCCTTCGATATCGATTCGAATACGAAACTGGCCGACGTCGTGATCAGCGGACGCGACCCCAGTCATGTGGCGGCCTGGCGGCCGTTGGGCACGATCCCTGACCCCGAGCCCGGGACGTATTACCTGCGGGTGACGACGCAAGGCGGAGGAACCGAGTCGGCCGGGTCGAACGGGTTCGCATTGCGGGCCTTCAGTGGGGCGAACTATTCGCTGTGTTCCACGCTCACGAGTGCCTTCGAGTACGACGCCTCCTGCCCTCAGGTATCAGCGGTCGAGGATCTGTCGTTGTATGCATCGCTCAGCGGCGGGTCGAGCGAGTTCTATCTGGCCGAGATCGGTCCGGAGAACGCAGGAAAGCGGCTCGAAGTCTCATTGTTCGATGTCG
>JBBQUN010000103.1:0-15145 GCA_038212405.1 Acidimicrobiales bacterium
GCCCCCGGGCTCAAGGCCCGCATGCTCGGGCTACGCGGTTGGTACTCCACCAACATCCTCGGCAACCGCGACGGCGAGGTGCTCGACGCTCCCGAGAACTTCAAGACCAAGGAAGAGTCCAAGCTCGGCGTGCTGCACGGCATTCTCCAGCCCGAAACCTACCCCGAGCTCTACGGCAACATCGATCACGTGGTGCGGATCAACTACTACCCACCGCGAGGCGACAACAAAGAGGGATGGGACGCCATCGACATCTTCGGCTGGATGGGATACCCCATGCAGATCAAGATCGATTTCCTGTGCCGTGACTCGATCCTGGCTGCCCCGATCGTGCTCGACCTGGCGCTCTTCATGGACCTCGCCATGCGTGCCGGTCAGTCCGGCGTGCAGGAATGGCTGAGCTTCTACCTCAAGGCTCCGCAGGCCGCAGGTGATCAGCCGGCCGAGTCCGACCTGTTCATCCAGCAGACCAAGCTCAAGAACACCCTTCGCGAATGGATGGGCGAAGAACCGGTCACGCACAGCGAAGCGGGCTGAGCGGAGCAGCCCGCTGCCGGTCAATTCTCCATTCTCGGCAGTCGTGACTATGGTCACAGTGCTGCAGAGTCGACTGGCAGCGGGAGTCCACGTGAGCGACAACCAGTTCGAGGTGAGTCCGCCGACATCTGACGCAATCCCTGATCGTGGCCCGTTGTCGTTCGTCCTCATTCCGAGCTTCCTCTTGGGACCCGAGACCTGGCACGGTGTTGGTGAGATTCTCGGTCGGTTGGGCTACGAGAGCGTGATCGCCTCGCCCGCGACCACCACGCCGCGCGACACCGATCACATTGGTCCTTGGGTCGATCAGGTCGTCGAGGCGGCGATGACCGAAGCCGAGGGGCCGGTCGTGCTGGTTGCTCATTCGGCGTCGTGTCCGCGGCTTCCACTGGTCGCCCGCCGACTCATCGACAACGGGCGTGACGTGCACACGATGATCGCGGTGAACGGCCGAATTGCATGGACCGACGGACTGTCGCCAATCGAGGCCGACCCACCGCTGCGTGATCTGCTCGATGGCATGGTCCGCCCCAACGACTATCTCCCGCCGTGGCACCGCTGGTGGGGGTCGATGATCCTCGACATGGTGCCGAGCGAAGACATTCGCAAGCGAGTGTTCAGCGAGGCGAAGCCGGTCCCGCGTGCACTCTTCGATCAGCCGATCGAGGTGCCTGCGTTACCCGACACCGTCCGCTGGGCGTTCCTCGCCACCGGCAAGATGTACGAGCCGTCGTATGAGCAGGCGAAGGCAGCTGGCTGGCCGGTCGCTCGTCTCGATGGCGAGCATCTCCACATCGTGGTCGATCCGGTCACCGTTGCCGGCATCTTGTTGTCGCTCATCGACCGTTGCGACGACAAAACCGCCGACCACGTCGCAGATGCCTGAGTCCCACCGTCGGGCTGGCTCTGCGCTTTCGACTGTCTACGCTGCGACGATGGCCTTTCTCCCACCTGACGATGTCGTGGCCGCCGCGGGGCCGGTCGAGGCGTGGCAGGCAGCCGAGGCCAGCAACGACCGAGGCGAGCACGTCTGGTTCGCCAGGGATCTCGTTGTTTCCCGCCAACCGCTCGGTGTCGGTCGGGCGCAAGCGGAACGGATGGCGTGGCTCGTCCGTCGGGCACCAACAGCCGCCGTCGAACTGGTGGTGAGTGACGACGAGTTCGACTGGGTGATCACCCAGCGACTGTCAGGTCATCCCTCGCATCGCATCGACGCCCACGGCGACATGCAGGGCGTTCCGGCCACCTTCGCTCGAGCACTGCGGGCACTCCACGAGCTGCCGGTCGAGGTCGACGACGTTCCGTTCGGTGTCGGCTGGCAAGCCATCGACGATCAGATCGAGGCGGGAGTCAGCGCGCTGGATCCTGCCGAGCTGCCGGACCCCTACTCCCGATACTCCGCCGAGCGACTCGTCGAGATCTGGCGGCACGGGCGACCGGCCTCAGAAGACCTGGTGTTGTGCCACGGCGACCCGTCGCTCCCGAACCTGATCATCGATCCCGCTGTTGTTGGTTGGGTCGATGTTGGGCGCCTGTGTCTGGCCGACCGCCATCTCGACCTGGCGATCGCGCAGTACAGCATCCATCGCAACTTCGGCCCCGACGCCGTGTTCGCCTTCTTCGAGGCGTACGAGATCGACCCCGACCTGGTCCGCCTCGATCACTACCTGCTCGCCAGTTTCCTCCTGCCGTGACCGCTCGCCGTCCACCACTGGTCATCGTGGGACCCACTGCCTCCGGCAAGTCATCACTCGCACTCGCCCTGGCAACAGCGGAGTTGGGCACGATCGAGATCGTTTCGGCCGACGCCATGGCGGTGTATCGCACGATGGACATCGGGACGGCAAAGCCCACGGCTGCCGACCAGTCGCTGGTGCGGCACCATCTCATCGACGTGATCGAGCCGACCGAAGACTATGCCGTTTCCCGATTCGCCGATGAGGTGGTCTCGATCCTCGATGATCTCGAGCAGCGCCGCATCACGCCGGTGCTGGTTGGTGGCACCGGTCTGTACGTTCGAGCGGTCGTCGATGGTTTCGAGATCCCGCCGCAGTTTCCCGATGTGGTCACCGAACTCGATGATGACCCCGACACCGAGGCCCTCTGGGTGCGGCTACGTGAGCTGGACCCGGCGGGAGCAGCAAAGATGATGCCGACCAATCGGCGGCGCATCCTGCGGGCGCTCGAAGTCACGATCGGGTCCGGTCAGCCGTTCTCGACCTACGGTCCAGGCGTCGACGCCTACGGCGAGACTCGGTTCGCTCAAGCCGGACTCGAGATCGATCGGGCCGAGATGGACCGACGTATCGACGCTCGCTACGAAGCGCAGATGTCGGCCGGGTTTCTCGACGAGGTCGAGCGGGTTCGCACCGCCGGCTGGTCGAGGACTGCGTCGCAGGCCTTGGGATACAAGGAACTCGCAGCCCATCTCGACGGTGAATGCACGCTCGACGAGGCACTCGATGAGGCAAAGCGGCGCACCAGACGGTTCGCTCGTCGTCAGCAGCGGTGGTTCCGCCGTGATCCTCGCATCACCTGGTTCGACGCTTTGGCCGGCGATCTGGACGAGCAAGTCCGAAACTGGTGGGGTGATCAGGCGAAGTGATGCGAGACTGTAGATCTTGACTTCGGTTCACCTCTCCAAACACGTCGCCCTCGGCAATGACTTCTTGATTGCGGTGGCGCCGCCACGCGCGCTCACGCCGGCCGATGCCATTGCCTGGTGCGACCGCCGCGGCGGCATCGGGGCTGACGGCCTCATCTCGCTCACCCCGAGTGACGAGGCACCGGGCCAGTGGAACATGGAGCTGTTGAACTCCGATGGCAGCAGCGCGGAGATCTCGGGCAACGGTGTGCGTGCGGTCGGGCAAGCCCTCGCTCGCCATTGCGGCAAGGGTGCGCCGAGCCGGTTCGACGTGAGCACTGCTGCGGGGTTGCGGGTGCTCGACATCATCAGCATCGACGGCCCCGAGGCGCAGGTTCGTGCCGATATGGGTCCGGTCCGGCCCGGTCCGCCGACCTTCGATGATTGGGCCTCGCTCGGGGTCGATGTCGACCGACAGATCGGACTCGACATCGGTAATCCCCATTTGGTTGCGGTCGTCGGTGACCCATCGGCGCACGATCTCGCCGTTGTCGGTCCCGCCGTCGAAGCCAACTATCCGCAGGGCCTGAACGTGCACCTGATCTCGATCACCTCTGACCACTCCCTCGACCTGCGGGTCTGGGAACGAGGAGCCGGCGTCACCGAGGCGTGCGGTTCCGGTGCGTGCGCGGCAGCAGCAGCTGCCAATGCGTGGGGCCTCACCGGTCCGATCGTCGAGGTCGCGATGCCTGGTGGCACGGCCACGGTCGAGCGCACCGAAGCCGGCAACCTGTTGCTGACCGGCCCCACCACGTTCATCGCCGATATCACCATGCACGACGCCCCCAACTCGCACGCCAAATCAACAGTCAAAGAGGTTTGATGCCAACTGGTCCGTTTGATGATTACGACGAGGTCGAAGAGACGATCTTCGAACCTGAGTCGCACCGCCTCGCCGACGACAACGGCGCCGATGACACCTTTGACGACGACGCTGTCGGTTTCGTCGATGACGACGAATCTCACCGTGGCGCCTTCGGTGACTATGGCGGCGAGATACGCGGCGGTTTCCTCGACCGAAGTTTCCGGGAGCGAATCGTGCTCGTAGGTATGACCCGCGAGGGTCAGACCGAAGCAGAAACCCAGGCGTCGCTCGACGAATTGGCGCTGCTCATCGACACCGCAGGCGCTGACGAATGCGATCGGGTCATTCAACGGCGCGATCGGCCCGATCCCGCCACGTTCGTCGGCAAAGGCAAGGTCGACGAGATCTTGGAGTCGGCGCTCATGTTCGATGCCGACACCGTGGTGTTCGACGACGAGCTCACCCCGGCTCAGCAGTACAACCTCGAACGGATTCTCAAGCGGACGGCCCTCGACCGAACGGCAGTGATTCTCGACATCTTTGCCCAGCACGCAACGTCGATGGAGGGCAAGACCCAGGTCGAGCTGGCCCAGCTCCGCTACAACCTTCCCCGTCTGCGGGGCAAGAAGGACTTCAGCCAGCAGGCCGGCGGCATCGGCACCCGCGGCCCGGGCGAAACCCAGATCGAGGTCGATCGTCGGCGCCTCGTCCGGCGAATGCACAAGCTCGAACGAGACCTGCGAGGCATCACCGACCGGCGAGCCAACCAGCGCAAAGCTCGACGCCGCTCGCCGTTTCGGAGTGTCTCGATCGTTGGTTACACCAACGCCGGCAAATCCACTCTGCTCAACGCCATCACCGGGGCCGAGGTCAAAGTCGAAGACCGTCTGTTCGCCACCCTCGACCCCACCACGCGGCAAACGCAGCTGCCAGGGGGCGAAACGATTCTCATGACCGACACCGTGGGGTTCGTGAAGAAGCTCCCGCACCAACTCGTCGAGGCCTTCAAGTCGACTCTCGAGGTTGCTGCCGAAGTCGATCTGTTGGTGCACGTGGTCGATGCGTCGAGTACCGATCCCGCAGGCCACATGCACGCGGTCCGCACGGTGTTGTCCGAGATCGGTGCAGTCGAGGTGCCGGAGCTGTTGATCTTCAACAAGGCCGACCTCGATCCGATTGCCGCTGAACGTTTGGTTCGCCACTATCCCGGTTCGGTCGCTGTTTCGGCCGCAACCGGTGAGGGTCTCGAGGACGTGCTCGAAGCGATCGCGGAAGGTCTGCGAGCGAATTCGTCGATCTACGATCTGTTCATTCCCTACAGTCGGGGCGACATGCTCGCCGCGACGCATCGCGAAGGCGAAGTGCTTGCAGAGGTTTCGGAGTCGTCGGGTATCGCCGTTCGAGCCCGGCTCGAGCCAGCGTCGGCGCTACGAATGCAAGATTTCATCGTGGACACTGTCGGCAACGCGCCGGGCTTGCGATTGCTGGGCGACGCCAGCGACCGTGATCCGAACGACCGTGATCCGAACGACCGTGATCCGAACAACAGTGATCCGAACAATCAAGGTCTGTCATGAGCACCGGTTTCGTGCCTCCGCCCTATCCCTACGATCGGCTCGACACGTTGAAGCCGCTGGCCGAGGCCCACGATGGCGGCCTGATCGACCTGTCGATCGGTACCCCGTTCGATCCACCACCTGCTGCGGTCGTCGAGGCACTTGGTCATTCCAATGCCGAGCGTGGCTACCCGCCATCGATTGGCACCGTCGGGTTTCGACAGGCGGCGGCGAGTTGGATCAACCGGTTGGTCGGGTCCGACCTCGACCCTGCGAACGTCGCGGCCGCCATCGGTACCAAGGAGTTCGTTGCCGGTTTGCCCCAGTGGTTGAAGTTGCGATCACCCGACCGAGACACGGTGCTGTATCCAGCCGTCAGCTATCCGAGCTATGCCATGGGCGCCACGCTTGCCGGCTGCCGAGCCGTTGCTGTTCCGGTTGATGATCAGTGGCGAATCGATCTCGGTCAGATCGATCCAACCGATGCTGCTCGAGCGTTGTGCCTGTGGGTGAACACACCAGGCAATCCAGCAGGGGGCATCGACGACCTGGGCGCTGCTGCGGACTGGGGGCGGGCCAACGACGTGCCTGTCTTCTCTGACGAGTGCTACATCGAGTTCACCTGGAATGGGCCGCCGCGATCGATTCTCGAACATGGCTCCGACGGCGTCGTTGCGGTGCACTCGTTGTCGAAACGCTCCAACTTCGCCGGCGCTCGTGTTGGGTTCTACGGCGGCGACGCCGACCTCGTGCACTATTTGTCGGAGCTTCGCAAGCATGCGGGATTCATGGTGCCCGGCCCGGTGCAGGCGGCCGCGATCGTGTCATTCGGTGATCAGGAACACGTCGAGATCCAAAAGGCTCGTTACCTCGAACGACTCCAGATGGCGCAACGGCTGGTTGCGGCCTTCGGTGTCGATGCCGCGCTACCCGAAGGTGGGTTCTATCTGTGGGCCCCGGCACCCGATGGTGATGCCTGGGCCTTTGCTGCGTTGTTGGCGCAGCGGGCGGGAATCCTGGTCAGCCCCGGGGAGTTCTACGGCGACGCAGGCGCCGGCCATGTTCGCATCGCCGTCGTGCAGCCAACCGAGAGGCTTCAGCTCGCGCTCGATCGGCTCTGATCGAACGCTTGCCGGTCCCTCGAGACCGGCAAGCGAGTTGTTCAGTTGGGGACGATGGCGGTGACCGTGTCGTTGTTGCCGTTGTCGGAGGTGACCCACAAGGTGCCATCGGCGGCTTCGTGGACGCCACGCATGCGGCCACCGCTCCAGAGCGTCGGCGATGATCCGAGGTAGAGCCCCTCAGGATTGAAGAAGTACACCTGCACCCTGCTGGCCTTGAGCGAGGTGACAGCGAGGCCATCGCGGTAGGCGCCCCATGCGTCGCCGCTCAACCACTCGCCACCCGAGAGTGCGAGCGTTGGCGAGCCAGTCGAGTAGGCGGCGGCGAACGTATTCGGTAGTGAGGTGTTCGTCATGGAGACCGCCTCGTTGTAGCCGGGCACGGGATTCCAGCCTGCGTTGCCGCCCGATACCAAACGGTTGATCTCGTCGTCTCGGCCCGGGCCATGCTCGACCGACCACATCTCGGTCGTACCCGGTCGTTCGCTCAGCCCCTGCACGTTGCGGTGGCCGTAGGTGTAGATCAGGCGGGTACTGGCATTGGTGGAGGAGATGAAGGGGTTGCCTGCGGCGGGTGCACCGTCGCCCGGGTTGACCCGGAGCACCTTGCCGCCGAGTGAGCTGAGGTTCTGCGGGTGGGTGCCGACCGCGGCATCGCCGGTGCCGATGAACAGTGTGCCGTCCGCTGCGAACTCGAGTTGGCAGCCGCCATGACGCCCCGACGACAGCGGCATGCCGGTGACGATCGGGCCAACCTTGGTCGCCCGAGTAACCCCAGCGTCGAGCGTCCAGGCAACGACGCGGATGTCGACCCCGGCCGAGGTGCCGGGTTGGCGGAATCCCTGGCAGGTGTAGATGCGGGCGTTGCTGGCGAAGTCAGGGTCGACGGCAATGCCCATCAACCCGGTTTCACCGCCGGCGAACAAGTCGGAGAAGTCCGCGGTGATGGTCGATGCCGTTGCCTTGTTCTTGACCGCTACCAGCCGCCCCGCTCGCTCGGTGGCGAGGACGGTGCCATCGGGCAGCGAGTCGACGTCCCACGGGTGGTCGAAGCCGGCAATGGAAGTGACCGTGAACGTTGGTGCGACCGCGAAGCGGTTGCGCCACTCGGGCTGCTCGAGGAAGGCCGCGGCAATATCGCGGATCTTGGTGCCGCCATCGAGCAGCCCTGTCCAGTAGTCGAGTCCGCCGGCCTCGGGCACTCGCTGGAGCATGCCAACGTAGAGGAGGGTCGAGTCGACCTCGCCGCCCAGGAGTGCCTGATGTTCCGGTGACTCCGAAACGACGACGATGAATTCGCTCAACGTAAGGCGACCGGCGTCGATCTCGCCTCGCCAGTAGGCGAGTCCGCCGGCGTCAGGTGTTCGGCCGAGTGAACGGCCATACACCGCCGCAACGATCTCGTCGGTGTTCGAGGCGTTGGCCAGTGCTGCGAACTCGGCACTCTCGAGCATGGCATCGGCGGTGTCGGCGAGCGGGATACCGGATGCGGTGCGAGATACCCAGAAGCGGAGGCCGCCGATGTCGGGCGTGCGGTCGAAGATCGAGTGGTAGAGCCGAACGATCGGTGCGGTGTTCTGTTCGAACTCTGGCGAGGTGAGGAGGAACTCGACGAGGGCCGCTGGATCGACGCCACGACGAAGTTCGCCAGACCAATAGGCAAGGCCGGCCGGGTCCGGACTCCGAGACAGGAAGTCTCGGTACATTTGGTCGACGAAGACCGCTTCGGTTGCGAATCGCTCGCCATAGAGCGAGGCGGCGCCGGCAGGCGGCGGGGGAGCGATGACCGCAGC
Source organism: Acidimicrobiales bacterium (assembly GCA_038212405.1). Taxonomy (GTDB): domain Bacteria; phylum Actinomycetota; class Acidimicrobiia; order Acidimicrobiales; family SZUA-35; genus JBBQUN01. The sequence goes on from JBBQUN010000103.1 coordinate 8,457, forward strand.
GCCGACGGCGAGCGCAACGGCGGTGATGAACGAACGGAAGCGAACCATCGTCGCACCGTAGTAGAGCCTTGGTCACGCCAAGCCGCGGCCGATGAGCCGTTACCCGAAGGGCGATGGCACGGGATTGGGGGTACCGGCCAACTACCTTGACCGCATGGCCGAACCTTCCGCACCAGATCCCCACGCCGACCTGGCCGCCACCATCAGCGAACTCTGGTCGCAGCGGTCCCAGCTTTCCGCTGATGACCTTGGTGCCCTTGCGCCGGTCCTTCGAGCGATCGAGCTGCTCGACTCAGGCCAGGCGAGAGTCGCCGAACCCGGCCTCGCCGGTGAGCCGCCGCTCGTGAACGAGTGGCTGAAGTATGCAATCTTGCTCTTCTTCGGGTTCTCGGCGATGGACACCGTCGAAGTCGGACCGTTCGAGTACGTCGACAAGATCCCTCTGAAGAGGGACTACGCCTCTCGCGGGGTTCGGGTGGTTCCCGGTGCTTCGGCCCGATGGGGTTCGTACCAGGCCCCGGGTGTGGTGCTGATGCCCAGCTACTGCAACATCGGCTCCTATGTCGGGGAGAACTCGATGGTCGACACCTGGGCGACGGTTGGCTCGTGCGCTCAGATCGGTGCGAACGTCCACCTTGCCGGCGGGGTCGGGATCGGCGGAGTTCTCGAGCCGGCGGAAGCGGCCCCGGTGATGATCGGCGATGACGCGTTCATCGGTAGTCGATGCATGGTCACGAGTGGTGCCCGCGTGGGAATCGGGGCGGTGCTCGGCGCCGGAGTGATCCTCAACTCATCGATTCCGGTGATCGATGCCGAGACCGGCGATGAAATCAGTCGCGGCGTGGTTCCCGATTGGAGCGTTGCGGTCTTCGCCACTCGGCCACGAGAATTTCCTGGCGGCACCTTTGGTCTGCCGTGCGCCCTCGTGATCAAACGGTTGGCCGAGGGGGAGCGCCACGACAAGACCGCGCTGAACGACGCGCTACGGACCCACGGCGTTGCGCTGTAGGTGGCCCAATAGAGTGGTCGGGTGACCAACGTGTTCCAGCTGACGGCCGACCTGGTGAACATGGCGTCGGAGTCCTTCGCCGAGGGGCCCTTCGTCGACTGGCTCGAAGCGGAACTGCGAGCAACCGACCATCTCGAGGTCGAGCGGGTTGGCGACAACCTCGTCGCTCGCACCTCGTGGGGCAAGCCGATGCGGCTCATGCTCGCCGGCCATACCGACACCGTTCCCGCCAACGACAACGCCGTCGCCCGCATCGAGGGGAACACGCTGTGGGGTGTTGGATCGGCCGACATGAAAGGCGGGTTGGCCTGCTTCTTGGAACTGGCCCGCACCGTGACCGATTCCTGGGTCGACCTCACCTATGTGTTCTACGCACGAGAAGAAGTCGCCGGAATCCACAGCGGACTGGCCGAACTGATCGAGCAGCGACCCGAACTCCTTGCCGCCGACTGCGCCATTCTGGGGGAACCAACCAATGGCGATATCGAGGCCGGTTGTCAGGGTGCGCTCCGGTTCGAGGTCACCCTCGCCGGCGCCCGCGCCCATACTGCTCGACCGTGGATGGGTCGTAACGCCGTGCATCGCTTGGCACCGATCCTGACCGAGCTCGCAGCGTATGCATCTCGAACGCCGACCATCGATGGCTGCACGTTCGGTGAAACCCTGCAGGCGGTTCACGTGGATGGGGGCGTCTCGGGTAACGTGGTTCCTGACCGGGCCACGCTGCGTATCCATCATCGCTATGCGCCCGATCGCACCGACATCGAGGCCGAGACATTCGTTCGTGACTTGCTGGCACCCCATCTCGATGACCGAGACACCGTCGAGGTGATCGACCGTTCGCTGGCGTGCGCACCCTCGTTGACCCACCCGATCCTGCAACGCCTGGTCGAGGGCGGTGCCGCCGGCCCACCGGCCATTCGGGCCAAGCTGGGCTGGACCGATGTCGCTCGCCTCGCTGCCCTCGGGATTCCCGCCACCAACTTCGGCTCCGGCGACCCCGAGATCGCCCACACAAAAGATGAACACCTCGAGCGCGATTCGATCGAACGCACCTGGTCGGCGCTCCAGCACCTCCTCGCCATCTGATCCTTCGGTGCGATTGCGGGGCCCGAATCAGGCCAGCGGGTCTTCGGGCCATTTGTGCTTGGGATAGCGGCCGCGTAGGTCGGAGCGGACCGCGGCATAGGAACCGCGCCAGAAGCCGGGCAGGTCGGTGGTGATCTGGGCCGGGCGGTTGGCCGGGGAGAGCAGTTCGATGGTGACCGGTGTGTGGTTCGGGCCGACCGTCGGGTGCACATCGATGCCGAACAGATGTTGGATCCGCACCGACCACACGGGGCGACCGGAGTCGTAGCAAATCGGACGTTCGCGACCGAAGGGCGGAGCGAGCGATGGGGGAGCGAGCGTATCGATCTGTCGACGCTGGTCCCATGGCAGCAGACTGAGCATGGCCTCGGTGGCATCGAGCCGCCGTAGATCGGCCACGGAGCGGCAACGGGTGAGGTCGAGCCATTCGTCGAGCCGGCCCAACAGCGCCTCGTCGTCGAAGTCGGGCCACGTTGCCGGGTCTTCGCTGTGGAGCCAGGCGAGCCGGGTGCGGATCGACTCGCCCTTCTCGCCCCATCGAAGGAGACCGAGCCCGCTGGCCAGTAACCCATCGAGTAGAGCCGAGGCAACCGCCGACGTCGGTGGACGGTCGAGCGGCTGGCGATGCAGCACGATGCTGCCCAGTTGTTGCCGGCGTTCTGCTCGCAACGTGTCATCTCGTTGGTCCCATTCCACGTGGTCGATCCACTGGATGCGGTCGGCCGTTGCCTCGAGAACCGTGGCCCGATCGACAGCAACCGCCCGTCGAACTCGGGCGGCACGTGGATTGCCATCGGCCTCGGCAACGACGAGAAACGGTGAACCGGCGAGCGAATCGGCCGGATCGACTTCCACTTCGCGGCCGATGGCGAGCAGAAAGCGGCCCGGGCGGTCAGGCCGCGCCATCGCGATGCGATCCGGCCATGCGGTGGCCAGGAGGAAACCGAGTTCGGCCATGTCGGATCGCGAAGCATCGTGCGTCGATCCGAGTCGTCGTCCCAAGCGCCTGGTGCTTTGGGCCAGCGACGACCAACGTTGGTCGAGTTCGGCGGCAAGGTCGGGTCGCCGCGGCCAGGTGTCGTCGTCGAGAAGCGCAGCGGTGCGAACGCCAAGCCCGCCCTGATTGGTGGCCTCGGCTGCCAGCGCAAGAGCAGCCAGGCGGGGATGGAGCCCGAGTGTAGCCGCCCGTTCGCCGGCCAGTGTCAACCGAGCGTCGTCACCGGTGAGTCCGAGAAGCTGGAGGATTCGCTGTGCTGCCTGGAGGCGGAGCAATCCTGGGTGGTCGAGCAGCGGTAGTGACGTCGCCCACGGGTCGCCCCATCGAGCCAGCTCGAACGCCACGGGAAGCGGATCCCCGTCGATGATCTCTGGTGGGGTTGCCTGATCGAGATGCCGGTGGTCATCAGCGGTCCAGAGCCGGTAGCAGCGACCGGGCGCCAGCCGCCCGGCACGGCCGCGGCGCTGTTCGGCGGCGAACTGAGTGGCATGGCCGGTTTCGAGACGACCGAGACCGGTGGCGGGATCGAAGCGGGCCCGCCGTAGGAGGCCGCCGTCGACCACCGCTTCGATGCCAGGCACCGTGATCGAGGTCTCGGCAACGGCCGTCGCAACGACGATCCGGCGCTGTTGCCCTCCTCGCAGCACTGACCGTTGCGTTTCGACCGGCGTGCTGCCGTGGAGTCCGATGCGCTCGATGCTGGACAACGCATCGTTCGACTTGGCGCGGTTGGCGAGCGACCCGAGGACGTCGTCGATCTCGCGTCGTCCGGGGACGAAGACCAGCACATCGCCTCGAACCTCGGTGAGGGCAACACCAATGGCATCGGCGACGGCTGCGGCGAAGTGGCGCCGATCGGGGCGGGGCCGATGATGAGTGGTCACGGCGAACGTGCGACCCGGCACGTCGATGACGCGGCGCGCGCCAATGACGTCACGAAGACGTTCGGTGTCGAGCGTTGCTGACATGACGACGAGGCGGAGGTCGTCGCGGAGCGTGTCTCGAATCTCGAGGCTCATCGCCAGTCCAAGATCGCTGTAGAGGTTTCGTTCGTGGAACTCGTCGAACACGATGGCGCCAACACCAACGAGTTCAGGGTCGCGTTGGAGGCGATTGGTCAGCACGGCTTCGGTCACGACTTCGATCCGCGTGGTGCTGCTGACCTTTCGTTCGCCCCTGATCGTCAGGCCCACGGTCCGCCCGACCGGCTCGCCAAGCAACGCAGCCAGACGGTTGGCGGTGGCTCGCGCCGCGAGGCGCCGCGGTTCGGTGACGATCACCGAGGCCGCCTGGTCAGCGATCGCGGCCAATGCGTCGGCGACGAACAGCGGGACGAGACTCGACTTGCCGGCCCCGGGTTCGGCACGGATGACCACGGCGCCGTGGGTGACTTCGGCCTCGATGCTCGCTCGCGCTGCTTCGACCGGCAATCCGGTCGCAGCAATGACGAGTCGAGGAGGTGCGGTCACTCCTCTATTGCATCACGCTCGTCGACCGGTTCGACGCCCGGAAGGTCGAAGGTCGAAGGTCGAAGGTCGAAGGTCGAAGGTCGAAGGTCAGAGACGACGCATGACGGTGACGACCTTGCCGTAGATCGTGACTTCGTCGGGGGCGAAGCGCATCTCGGTGAGTGAGGGGTTGTAGGGAACGAGAACGACCTGCTTGGCCTTGGGGTCGTAGTAGTAGCCCTTGACCGTTGCTTCCTCGCCGGGGATCCCCGCCACCACGATGTCGCCGGTGCGGGCTTCGGGTTGCACCCGGGCAACGACGAAGTCGCCGTTGAGAATGCCGGCATTGATCATCGAATCGCCGCGAACGGTGAGCATGAAGAGATCGCCGTCGCCGGTGAGATCAGCGGGAACGGGAAGGGTTTCTTCGATGTTCTCCTGCGCCAGCACGTCAGTGCCGGCAGCGACGCTGCCAACGAGGGGGACGTGATGAACCGGACGTCGTTCGATGTCGGTGGCGCCAGACATGGCGTCCCAGCGAACCTCGATGGCTCGTGGCTTGGAGGGATCGCGCCGGAGGTATCCCTCCTTTTGCAGTTTGGCCAGATGTGAGTGGACCGTTGACGGCGAGGTCAGGCCGACGTGGGCGCCGATTTCTCGTACTGACGGGGGATAGCCGCGGTCTCGCATCTCTTTGCTGATGAAGTCGAGGATGGAGCGTTGGCGGTCGCTGAGCTGGTGCTGCTTTGCCATGGGGTCTCCCGTTGATCGGGCCACGGTGAGAACGTGGCGTCTGGCGGCGGTGGTGTTTGGAGTATGCCACAACGACTCGTACAAATGTTCGATCTGCGGGTTGCAATCGAACGCATGTTTGGATTGAGTAGTGGAACGAACACTCGTTCGAAAGCCTGGCAGGTACCTGTCTGGCAACTCGCTCCGGTCAGCCCCGTCTGGGGGCTGTCACACCCCCTGAGGAGAATGACGACATGGTTGCACTGATCACCCCCTCATCGCTTCATCTCCCCCGCCGCCCGCTCCCCGCGAGCGTTGCGTCGCCTCCGCAGCTGCGCCTGATTCGTGGCGGCGCTGATGTGCCAGCACGGGATCGTTCCGTTCTCGTCATGGTCGCAGCGGTGCTCGGGGTTCTTGGTCTCTTTGCCGGCCTGCGGATGCTGCAGGGTCAGCCGCCTGCCGCACCGGCCGAGGTATCCGCAGTCGTCGACGGGTCCGCTGGTGCCGGCGTGGCCGGCGCCCAATCGGGTGAAGCCGTGCGTGTCGTGGCTGCTGGGGACACCCTTTGGGCCATTGCCAACGATCTCGCCCCAGGTCGTGACCCCCGACCGGTCGTCGATGCCCTCGCCGACCGCAACGGCGGCTCGACTCTGCGGGCGGGCGATCTGCTCGTCATTCCTGGCGAGTTACTGGTGACCGATGGCTCGGTGGTCATCGCCGCTGGTGCGCTCGACTAACTCTTCGGTCGACCAACCGGCAACACCAACGGCGATTGGTCGAGCGTCGAAGGATCGTCGGAAAATGGATGGGCGTTGACCTCCGCCAGCCGTCGTCGGCTAGTTTGTCGAGCATGATGTGCCCGGTATGCCATGCAGATGACACTCGTGTCGTCGATTCGCGTGGTGCCGATGATGGTTCGGCCATTCGCCGCCGGCGTTACTGCGGGCACTGCGATCGTCGGTTCACCACGTTCGAACGCGTCGAAGAGGCGCCGGTCGTCGTGACCAAGCGTGACGGTGTCCGGGAGCCGTTCTGTCGGGAAAAGATCATCGGTGGCCTGCGATCAGCCTCGAAAGGGCGACCGCTCGAGGCCAGCTTCTTCGAGTCGTTGGCCTGTGGCATCGAAGAGGCAGCCAGAGCAGAGAGCAACGAGGTGACCTCTGAGTGGGTCGGCCTTGCTGTCCTCGAGCGCCTACGCGATGTCGACCAAGTGGCGGCGCTGCGCTTTGCGAGCGTCTACAAGGGTTTCACCGGGGTCGATGACTTCGAGCGGGAGATGTCGCTCATCAAATGTGACACCCCGGGCCTCGTCTAGAACGGTTCGCCGGGTCCTCACTCGGTCGAGGTTCGAGCCGACACTGTAGGGGTGAGGCGATCCCTGGGACAGCGTGGGTTGGCGACGGCCATCGTCATT
>JBBQUN010000104.1:0-15097 GCA_038212405.1 Acidimicrobiales bacterium
GTGCAACTATTCGACGATGCACTCGCGCACGTCGTATGAGGACTGGCCTGAGCCTGAACGCAAACGCCACCTGCTCAGGTTGTGGATCAGTCTCGATGACGGTCGACCGCTTCCCGAACGTTTCGGTCGTGGTGTCACCGCGGGGCTCGCTGGTCGTGGCGGCATTGCCGCAGTGCCCGAGTTGGCCGACCCGTTGGCCGGGACCAACATCTAGCCGAAAGCGATCACCGCCTGCGTTGTAGCCTCACTGATCGACAAGCCCGGGCGCGAAGAACAGCCCCCGCCAGCTGCGACGCCAGCGCCGGATCCGCCAAGCGATCTCGTTGCCACGCCTCGACCCGGCCCGAGAGCGGACCGTGGTGTTGTTGGGCCACGAACGCCACGGCATTCCCGACGAGGTCTGGCCGATCCTCGATGATGTCGTCGACATCCCGATGGTCGGCCGAGGCGCAAGCCCCGATGTTGCGGTGGTCGATTCGCTCGTGCTGTATCGCCTCGCGGGGCTTGCCTGATTGGCCCGCTCCTTCTCAGCGGCCCTTCCACTGGGGCGCTCGCTTTTCGGCGAAGGCGACGGGGCCCTCCACGAAGTCTTCGCTTTTTGCCATGGCGCGAACGGCGTCATAGCTCTTCTCGTGCGCTGCCCGAACACCCGCCTCGTCCAAACCCTTGTACGCGGCTTCCTTGGTGGCTCGGATCGACATGGGCGAGCAGGCAAGGATCATCTCGGCCCACTCCCGTGCTCGTCCCATCAGTTCTGCTTGCGGAACGACCTCGTTGACAAAGCCCAGCAGCTTGCCTTCTTCGGCGGGAACATGACGACCGGTGAGCATCATGCCCATGGCGTTCTTCACCCCGATCTGTCGGGGCAAGCGGTGCACGCCGCCGGCCAGCGCAGCCAGTCCGACCTTGGGTTCGGGGAGCGCAAAGGTTGCGTTGTCGGAGGCGATGATGAGGTCGCAGGCCAGGGCGATCTCGAACCCGCCGCCCATGGCAACGCCGTTCACCGCAGCGATCACCGGCTTGTTCAGATCCCAACGAGAGGTGAGCCCGGCGAAGCCCGTCGCCGGCATTCCCGATCGGTCGCCGCCACCGGCCTGATACTTCAGGTCGTTGCCCGCCGAGAACGCTCGGTTACCGGCACCAGTGATGATGCACACCCACAGGTCGGGATTGTTCTCGAACTCGTCGAACAGCTCGGCGAGCGCAGCGTTGCCTGGGGGGTGGAGTGCGTTCATCACCTCCGGGCGATTGATGGTGATGGTGAAAAGGCGGCCGTCGGTCTCGGCGAGTGCGAAGTTGCTCATACCGCTGACCCTAGTGCGGTCATGTCGCGGGTTTCGAAGCCCGATCGTCAGGAAATCAGCACTCGGTCCGAACGCGGAATGTGTCGCGGCATTTGTGGACTGGCCACGCGACGCGCAGAATCTCGATGTCCCGTGATCTTCCTCGACCTTCGGAGTGACCCCATGAGCGAGCAACCATCAGACCAGCCGTCAGACCAGCCGTCCCAGCAGCCCCGTGGCATGACCGAGTTCGACGGACGGGTGGCGGTGATCACCGGTGCTGCGAGCGGTATCGGTCTGGGTATGGCGCGAGCCTTCGCCGGGGCAGGGATGCAGCTCGTCCTTGGCGATCTCGACACCACGGCCCTCGACGCTGTCGTCGCCGACCTCTCGGCGTCGGGCGCGAGCGTGGTTGGTCGCCGGACCGACGTGTCGCAACTCGGCGACAACGAGGCGCTGGCCGACATGGCGATCGACACGTACGGCAAGGTCAATGTGCTGTGCGCAAACGCCGGCGTCGGCATCCCGACCATGACGCACAAGATGAAGCTCGACGACTGGAAGTGGATCCTCGACGTCGACCTGTGGGGGCCCATCTACGGCGTGAACGTCTTCTTGCCGCTCATCGAAGAACAGGGCGAGGGGCACATCAATGCCACCGCATCGATGGCCGGACTCATCGCCGGTCAGATGATGGGCGCCTACAACGTTGCGAAGTTCGGTGTCGTCGCACTCATGTCCACCGTCGAGCGCGACCTGCGCGGCCGCAAGAGTCCCATCACCGCATCGGTGCTGTGCCCGGGGCCGATCAACACCAACATCAGCCGCAACTCGGTTGGCTTTCGTCCCGGGCAGGCAAAGCCAAAGGCCGACGGCAACGCCTCGGCCCGCAGCGCCAAGGGCATCCAAGCCATGCTCGAACAGGGCATGGACCCCGACGAGGTCGGTCGCCTGGTCCTCGAAGCCATCGGGGCCGACCGGTTCTGGGTGCTGACTCATCCGAACTGGGCCAAGGCGCTCCAACGCCAGGTCGACGCTCTGGTCGCCGACCAAACCCTCACTCGGGCCTGAGTGTCGGGAGGGTCGAACGACTCGGTCGGTATGGTTGACCAGTGACCGTGACCCGAAGCCAGGAAGCACCCGCCGACATATCGCCGAGTGGGTTAGGAGCGAGAGAGCTTCTGGTCATGATCTCGTCGATCATGGCGCTCACTGCGATGGGCATCGATCTGCTGCTGCCCGCCTTCGACGACATCCGCCTTGCGTTCGACCTGCCCGAGGAGTCCAACCAGGTCTCTCAGGTCATCACCGTCTTCTTCCTGGGTCTGGCGGTCGCGCAGCTGGCGTGGGGGCCGCTGACTGACAGATTCGGGCGCAAGAAGATCCTGTACGCCAGCATCGGCGTGTATGCGTTCGGAGCAGCGATTTCCGCGTTGGCGCCCAGCTTTGCCTGGTTGCTGATCGGCCGCTTCGTCTGGGGTGTCGGTGCTGCCGGTTCCCGAGTCGTCGCCATTGCCATCGTGCGCGACAGTTTCGAGGGTTCCAAGATGGCCCAAGCGATGTCGCAGATCATGGCCGTCTTCGTCCTCGTGCCAGTCTTCGCACCGTCATTCGGAGCGCTCCTGATCGAACTCTTCAGCTGGCAATCGTTGTTCTGGTTCTGCCTCATCTGGTCCGGCGCCATCATGGTGTGGAGCCTTCGTCTGCGCGAAACGCTTCGGCCCGAGCACCGACGAGAACTCGAGATCCGTTCGGTCGCAGCCGGCTTCAAGGTGGTGGTGAGCAATCGAATGACCTTTGGCTACACCATTGCCACGTTGTTCCTTCAGGCGGTCTTCACTGCGTACCTCGGGAGCTCCGAACGGATCATCAGCGACATCTTCGACCGAGGCGACCAGTTTCCCATCGTCTTCGGCGCCGTCGCTGTCCTCTTCGGGGTCGGAGCGCTGATCAACGGACAGGTCGTCGGCCGCTTCGGCATGTATCGGATCATCAGAGTGATGCTCGCAGCAGCCATGGGAATGGCACTTGCCTTACTGGCAATCGCCCTTCTGGCCGATGGGCGCCCCTCGTTCTGGATTTACATGCCGCTCCTCGGAATCATGCTTGCGATGTTCATGTTCCTCATGCCGAATCTGAACACCGCTGCGCTCGAACCCATGGGTGCAGTAGCAGGAACAGCCACCTCGCTCACCGGAGCGATTCGCACCGCAGGCGGCGCGTTGCTCGGCGCGATGGTCGATGCTCGATTGGGCGACACCGTGTTGCCCTTCAGCATCGCCATCGTGATCTTCATGACGCTCGCCATCGTCACCGCTCGTTGGGCCGAACGCGGCGCAAACGTTCACGAGACCGACCACGACGATCGGGGTGCGGCCCGTGCCCGATCCGATCTCTCGAATCGATAGCGCCTTTCTCGAGTTGTTGGTCGATTGACAACTATCTGGACCGGTCATAGGTTGCGGCCATGCATCGAGATCTGGATGAGCGCAGAAAGTCCAACGACAGTGTCTGAGGAGATCGACTTCGACTCCTTCCCCTTGGCGGTCAAGGGCAACAAGTTCCAGGACTTCCACGAAGGCCAGGAGTTTCCGCATCACTGGGGGCGCACGTTGACCGATGGCGACAACGCCATCTTCTCGACGGCAACCTGCAACTGGAACCCAATGCATCTGAACGCCGAGTTCGCTCGAGCACACGGGCATCGCGATGTCGTGCTCAACCCGATGCTCGTATTGTGCACCGTCGTCGGGCTCTCGGTGGAAGATCTGAGTGAAGCCGGCGGACCTTTCCTCGGTATGGAGAACGTGCGCTTCCATCAGCCGGTTTTTCCTGGCGACACGATCAGGGCAACGTCGAGCGTGATCGAGACCCGAACGTCGGACAGCAGGCCGAACGTCGGGATCGTCACCTGGCACACCGAGGCCGTCAACCAACGAGGCGAACTCGTCGTCGACTACCAACGAACCAACCTCGTCGCCAAGCGTCGTGAGCAGGAGGCAGGCTGATGCCCCGTCAGATCGTCGATCCCCGGCCGCCCATTCCCGCCGCGTATCGCACCGACGAACGAGTCGCCATCCAAGAGATGGCCCGAGACTTCGCGATGAACAAGGTGTTGCCGGTCGCGAACGAGCTCGACCCCGAACACGGAATGATCCCCGATTCGCTTCGCCGAGAGATGGGCGAGCTCGGCTTCTTCGGCATCACCATTCCCGAGAAGTACGACGGTCTCGGACTCGGCGTGTTCGAGTACGCGCTGATCACCGAAGAACTGGCCCGAGCGTGGATGAGCGTTGCCAGCATCATCGCCCGATCCGGGCTGGCGTCGGCTCTCGACCCGAGCCAGAAGGCCAAGTACTACCCGCTGGCGGCGCGGGGCGAGTGGCTCGGCAGCTTCGCCATGTCAGAACCCGACGCCGGCTCCGACATCGCCTCGATTCGCACCCGGGCCGACAAGGTCGATGGGGGCTGGGTCATCAACGGGCAGAAGATGTGGTGCACGTTCGCCGACCAGTCCGACGCCATCTTGGTGGTGGCCCGAGCGACACCGTATGACCCCGACAATCGACACCGGGGCATCCGCCGATTCATCATCCACAAGGAACCGGGCACGTTCCCCGACGGCTGCACCGGCAATCCGATCCGCAAGATCGGTTATCACGGCTGGAACACCTTCGACTTGTCGTTCGACGACTGCTTCGTCCCCGACGACGGTCTGTGCGGCTTCGAACGTGATCAAGCCGGTGTGGAAGAAGATGGCAACGCCGGGTTCATCAGGGCGGCCAAGAGCATGACGATTCCTCGCATCCACACCGCAGCCCGCTCGATCGGCCTTGCTCGAGGCGCGCTCGAAGATTCGATCGCCTACGTGCAGCAGCGCGAGCAGTTCGGTCGTCCGATCGGCGACTTCCAGGTGACCCGGTTCAAGATCGCCAAGATGGCCGCCGACATCGAATCGTGCCGGGCACTGATGTACCAGGTGGCGGCCAACTCCGATCTGGGGGGCTACGACAACACCACCACGCCCGACATGGAAGGGGCGATGGTCAAGTACCTCGCGGCCGAGATGTCGGAGCGGGTCACATCGGAAGCGCTGCAGATCCACGGGGGAGCCGGCTACACCACCGACTTCCCGATCGAGCGGTATTGGCGAGACGCTCGACTCACCAAGATCTTCGAGGGCACCAGCGAGATCATGCTCCGACTGGTTTCCGACTGTCTCCTCCCTCCGACCCCGCACCGATAGCAGCCAGCCCAGAACTCCGAGGACCCACCCATGCAGGTTTCCGCACTCACCGGTGACACCAACTACTTCGAGGACTTCGAAGTCGGGCAGCGGATGAAGCACGCTCGAAGCGCAACGATCGACGAGGTCGAGAACAACTTCATCACCAAGCAGGTGATGAACACCGCCGAGGCGCACTGGAACGAAGAGATCATGCGCGGGTCGCCGCTGGGTGACGGTCGGCTCGTGTTCGGCCTCATCACCGGGTCGATGACCGTTGGACTCACGAGCCAGGACACCGCCGAGAACGCCCTGGCCGAGGTCGGTCTCGACAAGGTCCGCTTCAAGAAACCGGTGCATCACGGTGACACCATCTCGGCCTACACCGAAGTGCTGAGCGTGCAGGCCGCACCAGATCACGATGACGCCGGGCTGGTCCGGTTCAAACACTGGGGCCGCAACCAGCACGGCGACGTGGTGTGCGAGCTGGAACGCATCGTGATGATCAAACGGCGCAGTCATTGGAGCGACCGATGACCGAGAACGACTTCCGAACGGCCTACGAGCGGGCGGTGCCGATGCAGGAAAGTCGGTCCGGTCCGCTGAATGATGTCCGAGTCATCGACCTGACCCAGGCCCTCGCCGGCCCGTACGCCACCATGATCCTGGCCGACATGGGAGCCGACGTGGTGAAGGTCGAGACACCCGCGGGCGATCTTTCTCGCTTCGGCCCGCCATTCCATGATGATGACGACCAGCACCACTTCGGCGGGTACTTCGCCAGCATCAACCGGAACAAACGTGCCATCGCCATCGACCTGAAGACGACCGAAGGGATCGACACCGTTCTCCGACTGCTCGAAGACGCCGACATCATCGTCGAGAACTTCAAGACCGGCGTGATGGATCGACTCGGCCTCTCTTGGGAGGTGTTGCACGAGCGTTTCCCCAAGCTGGTGTACGCAACCATTCGAGGCTTCGGCGATCCACGGAGCGGCGAGAGCCCGCATGCGTCGTGGCCCGCGTTCGACGTCGTCGCCCAGGCAATGGGCGGTCTGGTCAGTTGCACCGGGCACGACGAGGACCATCGGGTCACCGCAGGCCCGTCGGTTGGCGACATCTACCCGGCAACCATGTGTGCCGTCGGGATCCTCGGCGCACTGCATCATGCGAGGCGTACCGGCGAGGGACAGTTCGTCGACGTCGGCATGGCCGACTCGGTGATGGCGCTGTGCGAGTCGGTGACGTGGCGCTATGCCTACACCGGCGAGGTCCAGGCGCCGCGTGGCACCGAGCACCCGTCGCTGTCACCGTTCAACATCTATCCGACCGCCGATGGGCTCTGTGCGATCGCATCGCTCACCGCAGGCCAGTGGGCCTTCATGTGCGACCACCTCGAACGTCCCGACTTGGTCGACGACGACCGCACCCGAACCAGTCGCCGACGCGCCGACAATCGAGCGTTCGTGAACGAATTGATGGAGGCATGGACGACGGCGCACACCACGGCCGAAGTCGTCGAACTGTTGGGTGGTCAGGTGCCGGTCGGCCCGGTCAATGATGCGCCTGCACTGTTCGCCAGCGAACACGTTCGAGCCCGAGAAATGCTCGTTCGCGTCGAGCACCCTGGCTCGGACCGCCCTGCCGTGCTGCCGAACACGCCGCTCCGCTTCAGCGCAACCCCCGCCGGCATCTACCGCCGACCACCGATCCTCGACGAACACCGAGACGAGATCCTCGCCGAGATCGGTGAACCGCCACCCGAACACCACGGGCACCAACACCACGACCACAACGAGCACGACCACGACGAGAAGGACCCCACTGCACCATGAGCAACTACGAACGTCAGAAGGTCGACCGGATCCGCCGCTCGGAGCTGTCGACCCCGGGGCACTCCGAGAAGATGATCGCCAAGGCCGCCCAGAGCGATGCCGACATGGTGTTCCTCGACCTCGAAGACGCGGTCGCCCCCGCCGCCAAGGTCGGCGCCCGCAAGAACATCATCGCCGGGCTCAACGAGCTCGACTGGGGCACCAAGATCCGCTCGTACCGAATCAACAGTGTCGACACCCAGTGGTGTCACGACGACATCGCCGAGGTCGTGACCGGCGCCGGTGCCAACATCGACGTGATCATGGTCCCCAAGATCAAGGGACCTCGCGAGGTGTGGTTCGTCGATGACCTCTTGACCGGGCTCGAGAAGAAGCTCGGTCTCGAAGTCGGCCGCATCGGCATCGAGTGCCTGGTCGAAGAGGTGGAGGCGCTGCAAACGGTGAATGAGATCGCAACGTGCAGCCCGCGTCTCGAAGCGCTCGTGCTGGGGATTGGTGACCTTTCGGCGAGCCAGGGCATGCGGCTCGGGCACATCGGGGTGACCGATGGCGATAGTGCCCTGCGTTACCCCGGCGATGTCTGGCACTATGCCCGCCACCAGATGATCGTCGCCTGTCGCTCGGCCGGTATCGACGCCATCGACGGTCCGTACGCCAACTTCACCAGCCCCGGTGGCTACGAGAAGAGCGCGGCCACGTTCTCGATGATCGGCGGGGTGGGGAAGTGGTGCATCCATCCGAGTCAGATCGAGATCGCCAACCGTGTCTTCGCCCCGAGCCGGGCCGAGATCGACGATGCGCTCGGTGCAATCAACGCCGTGACCGAGGCCGAGGCCAAGGGCGAGGGGGCCGCCAGCTTCAACGGGATGATGGTCGACGCTGCCACCACCCGCCTCTTTCAAGTCACCATCGACCGGGCCCGCCAGTGCGGGCTCATCGACTGATTGCGGCGTTGCACTGATGCGACTCGGTGTCTCTCTCCCGTTCCGTGACCTCGACGGCACAGCGTTGCGCGCTGACAGCCTGACCACCGCCGCCAGCACGATCGAAACGCTCGGCTATGCCTCGATATGGACCTTCGATGCGATCGGGCGAGGTTTCATGTTGCCCGATCCGTTGATGGCCTTGGCGGTCGTTGCCGCCGCAACCACGAGCATCGAACTCGGCACCGGGATCATGCAGCTGCCGATACGCAACGTTGCCGAGGTCGCTCATCGGCTGTTCACGCTCGAACTGATGGCGCCCGGACGAGTGCTGTTCGGTGTCGGACCGGGATCGACCGAAGCCGACTTCTCGACCTTCGGAGCCGCCTACTCGACTCGGTTCGAAGTCTTCGAAGCACAGTGGACCGAGCTCCAGTCGTGGGTGGCAGGCGGATCGCTTGGCGATCGCAAGTTGCAGCCGTGGCCGTCGGTGCTCGGGGGGCCTTCGCTCCTGCTCGCCGGTTGGCGGGGTCGTTGGGTGCAACGAGCCGCCGCTGAGTCCGACGGCTGGATTGCGTCAGGTGCCTACGCCGACGACGATCAGCTGTCCGAGGCGATCGAGCGGTTCCGCGATGCCGGCGGGAAGCGAGCAATCGTGACCAACGTGCAAGCCGGTGACGACCTGAACCCGACCATCGACCGAGTGCAACGGCTGGGCGACATGGGTTTCGACGATGTCGTCGTCGGCGACGCAACGGCAAGCGTCGATCGTTTGGCAACCATCAGAGCAGCGGTGACATGACCCCGGCCAACGGCCCGAGGAAGGAAGCAGAATGAGCACACTCACCAACAGGTTGTGGGAGCAGTTCGGTTCGCTCGAACGAGGCGACCTCCCCGACGATGTCGCCACGGTCGCCCAGCACTGCATCCTCGACTGGTTCGGCTGCGCCATCGCCGGCAGTCGGGAACCACTGTCGGCCATTCTGCGAGACGAGTTCGCCTCCGACGTCGGAGCCTGCTCGCTGGTGGGAACCAGCCAACGCACCGACGTCCTTCGAGCAGCGATGGTGAATGGCGCTGCCGGTCATGCGCTCGACTTCGACGACACCTCGATGGTGATGGGCGGCCACGCCACGGTGCCGCTGCTGCCCGCCGTGCTCGCTGTCGCCGAGGAGCTCGATCGGCCAGGAGCCGACGTGATCACCGCCTATGTCGTTGGCATGGAGATCCAATCCCGCATCGGTACCTCGATCGGCCCGGAGCACTACAACAAGGGCTGGCACACCACGCCGACGATCGGTGTCTTCGGCGCTGCTGCCGCGGCGAGCTGGTTGCTCGGTCTCGACGCTGCGGCCTTCGGCACGGCAATGGGTATCGCGGCAAGCAATGCGTCGGGGCTGAAGGCGAACTTCGGGACCATGACCAAGCCCCTGCATCCCGGTCAAGCCGCCGAGCGGGGCGTGCTCGCAGCACGGCTTGCCGCACGAGGGTTCACCGCCAACAGTGCCGCGCTCGACGGTAATCAGGGCTTCGCCCAGGCCGCAGGCTCTGGCTCGCTCGACGAGGAACGCATGCAGCGCTGGTCGACCAGTTGGGCAACCCCTCGAACGCTGTTCAAGTTCCACGCTGCCTGTCATCTCACCCACGCCGGTATCGAGGCCACCCGATCGCTGCTCGATGCCGGACTGGTGCCCGACGACATCGAATCGATCACCTTGACCGTCCAGCCTTCGATTCTCGACGTCTGCGGCATCGTCGAGCCGAAGACCGGGCTCGAAGCCAAGTTCAGTCTTCGCGGCACCCAAGCGTTGCTGATCGACGGCGTCGACACGGCGGCGATCGGCACCTACACCGATGGGCCGATCAATCGGCCGTCGGTGCGAGCGGCGATGGCAAAGGTGCGCATCGAGACCGATGCCTCGCTCACCAACATGGTCACCAAGGTCGACGTCGAGTCCCGCAGCGGACACCACCACGCAACGATCGATGTGAACCGGCCCTCCGATGATCTCGAGGACCAGGGCATGAAGTTGCGGCGCAAGTTCGAGGCGTTGACGAGGCCGATCCTGGGCGACGAGTCGACTGAACGTCTGGGTGAGCAACTCGCCGACCTGGACTCGGTGTCGGTCGTCGATCTTCTTGCGTCCACCCGGTGTTGAAGACCCGAGCATGATGACAACTGCATTCAGCCATGCCTGCCGCAACGATCCCGAATTGCTGCTTGCGGTTCGCCACTGGACCGGCGGCCTACGCTTCGAAGTCGGTGACCAGCTCTTTGGTTTCACCGTCGCCAACGGTGTGGTCGGTGTCGGTCTGCCCGAGCCGGGCCCAGGAGTGATCACCTTGACCGGGCCCGCTGCATCCTGGGCGCCGCTGTTCGAAAAGGCGCCTGCGCCATTCGCCCAGATCTCGGTGCTTGCCGGTTCGGGGGAACGAGGACTCGGACGGGGCGAGACCGACCCATTGCTGTGGTGGCAGTACCTCCCGGCAGTCGAGCGCGCCGCCGAACTCCTGCGGGAGCCAGGCGGTGAGCGAGGACCCATGTTCGAGTACTCGGCGGCCCCGGCGCTGCCGCGCTTCGACGGCCCGGTCGGTCGGTACCTGCATGTGGATCTCGACGGCCTCGATCATCGGATCTACTACGAAGAGTTCGGCACCGGCATCCCGCTGCTGCTGCAACACACCGCCGGCGCCCACAGCGTCCAATGGCGTCACCTGTTCGAGATGCCAGAGATCACCGACCATTTTCGACTCATCGCCTACGACCTCCCGTTCCATGGCAAGTCGGTGCCGCCGGTCGACAAACGGTGGTGGGAGGAGCAGTACCTGCTCGAGGGAGCGTTCCTCCGGCAGGTCCCCCTCGCGGTCGCCCACGCCCTCGATCTGGACAGGCCGGTCTTCATGGGCTGCTCGGTCGGCGGGCTGCTGGCGCTCGACCTCGCGCTGCATCATCCCACCGAGTTCCGGGCGGTCATAGCGCTCGAAGGGGCGCTGCACATCGGCGGTGACTGGGACGCGCTACTCGGTATGTGGCATCCACAGGTGAGCAACGCATCGAAGGCCAGGTTGATGGAGGGTCTCTGCTCGCCGACGTCACCCGAGGCCTACGTGAAGGAGGTCTCCCATGTGTATGCCGCTGGGTGGCCACCGGCCTTTCTTGGCGACCTCCACTATTACATGGTCGACTACGACCTTCGTGAGCGTGCCGGCGACATCGACACGGAACAGGTGGCGATCCACATCCTGAACGGTGAATACGACTACAGCGGCACGGTGAGCCGAGGCCGGGCCGCGCACGAGGCCATCGCTGGCTCCACTCACACCGAGATGGTTGGTGTCGGCCACTTCCCCATGCAAGAGAACCCGGTGGCCTTTGCTCGCTATCTTCACCCGGTTCTCGACCGCATCAGAGGTTTGGTATGAGCGACGACGAAACAGAGCCGTCTCCGAACAAGCAGCACGTTCGGGCCGAGCGATCGACCAACGCGCTGCTCGACGCCGCAGCCGAGTTGATCGTCGAAGGTGGGTTCGCGGCGCTGACGTTCGCAAAGATCGGCGACCGTGCCGGCTACAGCCGCGGCATGGTCACCGCCCGGTTCGGCAGCAGAGACGGGCTGATCGATGCGCTCATCGATCGGATCGTCACCACCTGGAGTCATCGCAACGTGATACCCCGCACGAAGGGGCGGAGTGGTCTCGAAGGAGCCATCACCCTCATCGAAGCGATTCGAGTGCAGGCAGCGAAGGACCCCCGAGGGTTACGAGTGCTCTACTCATTGATGTACGAGGCCACCGGGTCTGATGAGGATCTCCGGCGTCGCTTTGCCAAGTTCCACGAGAGCATGCGATCCGACTTCGCAGGCTTCGTACGCAGAGGTCAACGAGACGGCTCGGTGCGCCGTGGCCCGTCGCCCGATCGCGAAGGTGAGCTCATCGTCGCCGGACTCCGAGGCATCGGCTACCAGTGGCTGCTCGATCCGTCCTCGTTCGACCCGGTCAAGGCACTCGCCTACCTCCGTGACACGACGGCTGACCGACTCATGTCCGGCGAGCACGGCGACCCGGTCCGGAAACAGCGACCGGAGGGCCTCTGATGCTGCACGTCGACGACGTCGGCAATCGGTCGGGTGAGCCCGTTGTGTTCATCCACGGATTCATGTCGAGCAATGCGCAGTGGGACCTGAATCGAGAGCGACTCGGCGAACGTTTCCGAATGCTGCTCGTCGAGCTGCCGGGGCACGGCCACTCGATCGGACCCGATCAGGCCGACGTGTACGGGCGGGACGCAGTACTTGGCAACCTCGAGCAGCTTCGAACCGATCTCGGGCTCGAACGGGTCTGGGTCGTTGGTCACTCGCTCGGAGGTGCTGTCGCGGCGCGGTACGCCCTGGCGCATCCGGATCGAGTTCGCGGGCTCGTCGTCACCAACTCTCGCGCCATGTTCGGTCTGCCTCGTCGCAGCCAGGAACCCCCTCCACCAGCGACGTTGGAGGAGCGGCGGGCAATGCCGACGCACCCGATCCATGCCAAGCGCTTTCCCGCAGAGCTGAAGGAGAAGATGGTCGCCGCTGCCGATGCCATGCCTGCGCATGCGATCGCCCATCTCGGGTCGAACGCTCACGGTTGGAGTTCGAAGGACGATCTCGCTGGCCTGGCCGTGCCGACGCTCCTCGTGAATGGCAAGTGGGAAAAGGCCTTCCAGAAGAGCCTGCCACTCGCGCGTGGAGGTATCGCCGATCTCGAGATCGTCGACCTCGACGGTGGCCACTCCATCAACGTCGAGCAACCGCAAGCGTTCGACGAGGCTGTCACGTCGTTCATCGATCGGACTCGCTCAGCCAACTTCAGCCGTCAACACCACCTCTCTGACCACCACCAATCAACCTGAATCGAGTCGACATGACCATGAGTACCACTCCACCTCCCGCTCCGGACGGCATGCGCAAGGGCGATCGCCTTGCTGGCAAGGTCGCGCTGGTGACCGGGGGAGCGTCGGGCATCGGCCGGGCTTGTGCCCTGCGCTTCGCCGAGGAGGGGGCGATCATTGCCGTCGCCGATCTCAATCCCGAAAGGGCACAACGCGTGGTCGAAGAGATCACCGGAGCCGGGGGCTCAGCCGTTGCCGTCGAGGTCGACACCTCGTCGTTGTCGTCGACCGAGTCGATGCTTTCGGCAACGCTCGAAGCGTTCGACGTCGTTGACGTGTGCGTCGCCGCTGCCGGGATCTCGCACGCCAACTACATCAGCCGGGGTGAAGACGACGACCAGTCGGGCAGCGATCGCATGGACCGCGGCGACATGTTCGTCATCGACAAGGCACTCGAGTCCTGGCAACGCGTGATCGACGTCAACCTGACCGGCGTGATGCTCACCAATCAGGCAGTGGCAAAGCACATGGTCGATCGGGGCTCGGGCGGGTCGTTGGTCAACATCGCTTCGATGGCCGGCGTCACAGCGCTGAAGGGATCGGGCGAATACTGCGTGTCGAAAGCGGGCGTGTGGATGCTGACCAAGGTGCTGTCGATCGAGTTGGCGCGTTTCGGAATCCGGGCGAATGCAGTAGGTCCCGGTTACATCCGCACTCCTATGGCCGCGGCCGCTCTCAACAGTGATCGCTGGGTCGCCGATCGTGAGGCCGAGACCCCGCTGCGACGTCTCGGCGAGGCGGCCGATATCGCCAACGCCTGCCTCTACCTCTCATCGAACGAGGCGAGCTTCGTCACCGGTGAGATCATCTTTGCCGATGGTGGCTTTGGCGCAGCCACCCGCTGATGTCGCCGCTCAGCCGCGAGGCAGGATCCCACGTTCCATCAGCACTCCCAGCCAGTGGCAGAAGCTCTCTTCGGTGTTCATGGACCGATCGAAGCCGGCTTGGCGCAGCTTGACGGTGCTGAGGAAGGTCGCTGGCGGCGGCGTCTCGCCGAATGCATTGAGACACACGTCTGCGTAGTAGTGCGATTCGCCGAGGAGTTCGAGCAAAGGGATCTGGCGCAGGCCGCGGTCGGTGACGATCCGTTCCCAGACGTCGGCGCGGGCCGGTAGGTAGTGCGACATCGCCAACGGCGAGTCGTCACCGGTTTCGACGCCGAGCGTGTCAGCGAGGGCAGGCCACATATCGCGCAGGTCGAACACTTCGCCGTTGGTGATGTTGAAGATCTCCCCGGCGGCATTCGGCGCGTCACACGCCCACGACATCGCTTCGGCGAGGATGCGAGTGTCGACGGCTTCCCATGCCCGTGTTGCGCCACCCGGATAGGAAAAGGGGAGGCCTTCTGCCCGGCGGATCGCTGCATAGGCGCCGATCACCGGCGGGATGTTCATCACCACGCCGTAGTTGGGGCCGACGATCAATTGTGGTCGCCAGATCGTGAACGTCCAGCCTTCGGCTTTGGCGCGCTCGCGAGCCAGGTCCTCGTGGAGCCAGTAGAAGTTCGGGTGGTCATCGCGAGGTTCGCTTTCGCGTGACGGCACTCGGATGGGGTGGACATGGGCGCCGTAGGCCTTCGTCCCCTGGAGCAGCGACAGGTGCTGCAGGTCGCTTCCCCGCAAGGCATCGAGCAGGTTGGTCAGCAGCGCCTCGTTGATGCGCATCTGGGTGGGGTCGCTCCATCCCGGCACCAAACCGGGGAGTTCGTGAACGGCCGCGTACACCACGTGGGTGACCGCTCGAAGTGATTCCGATGCTGATCGACAAGCGTCTGCATCTCGGAGGTCGAGACTGAGGTGGCGGAACGGCCGACGGGAATCGATCTCGGGCTCTCTCCTCGACAGCGCTATCACGTCGGCGCCGTCGAAAAGGAACTGCTCGACAGCTGCAGTACCGACGAGACC
>JBBQUN010000105.1:0-15056 GCA_038212405.1 Acidimicrobiales bacterium
ACCGTGTCACCCAGATTGACCGACGAAAGATCGTAATCATTGACCCCATGATCAACGAGATAACCATGCGGATCCTCCGAATACGCCAACGCCTCGGTCTCGCTACCAAGAACCTTGCGCATGATCGACTCGAGGACATCATTGATTTCTGACATTTCGGTTTCCCTCCGGTATGTGTGGTTTTGTCTGGCACTTCTCAGCCGTGCTTCGTTGAAACCCACACTACGTGGACCCGAAACACCCCAAATCGGGGAACCCCCCTGACCAGAACCGGAACACTAGGGGATGACCACGCTCCGTGCCCAAGAAAGTCGAAACACCCGGGCGCTCAGCCTCGGTCGAGTGCCTCTCGCACGACCGCAAGCAGCTCGGCCCGGCTCGATGCACCAAGCTTCTGGCGGATCCGAGCCACATGGTGCTCGACGGTCTTCGGCGAAATGAAGAGCTGAGCGCCGGTCTCTTTGTGCGTGCGCCCCTCGGCAACCAGTCGTGCAACGTCGGCCTCTCGCTCGCTCAACCCAAGAGCGACGAGTGGATCCTCGGCTCCGGCATCGTCGACGTCGCTGGTGAACGTGCGAGCGCGTTCGAGCAGGCGTCGGGCTGACCCTGGATCGTCGAACTCGATTGCTGCGGCACCGACGAGCCGGGATGCTTCCCACGACTCGCCGCCGTCAGCAAGCGCCGCAGCAGCGTCGACGAAAGCCGTCTCACCTGGCAGCCATCGATCGCCTTCGGCCGACTCGGCACGGCCGGAAAGCAACCGCACCCACAGTGGCCCGGCATCGGCCCGCGCCTGTGACCGATCACCGGGAGCGTCGAGGTGTTGCAGATCCTCGACCGCGGCCGAGACCGCAGCTGCGTCGTCGAGCGCCAGCCCAAGTTGGAGACGGAGCCAGCAGGCATTCGCCGGAACCGGACTCGACGGTGCGAACGATTCGATCTGACGGGTGATCGTTTCGAGCACTGGTTGGACTCGATTGGTGGTACCGATCTTCGCTCCCGCCGCCAGGAGCTCGATCAATGGATCGATCAGCAGCCACGAGGCGTTGTGACGCACCAGGACCGGGTCGGCCCGTCGCCAGGCCTCCCTCAGCCGCGTCGTGTCACCCGAACGACGGGCCAGCGCTGCGTCGAGCACGGCCAACAGCAAACGGTCCCTACCACTCCAATCGTCGTCTTCGCCCTGCCGCACGAGCGCCAGTGCGTCGCCGTAGCGACCATCGAGCAATCGGACATAGGCAACCTGGAGTTCGAGCGAACGGGCTTCACCCGGCATCTCGGACTCGGCCCCAATGCCGGCAAAATCCTCGGCTACTGCCAGATCACCGAGCGCAACCGCCGCGAACGAGGCGAGCAGGTGCGGCGAAAAGCCGAGCGTGAGGTCGGGTTGGAGCCGCTGGTAGTCGTCGTTCGCTGCGGCCAACAACGCAAGACCTTCGGTTGCTGCCCCGTGAGCAATGGCATCGAGTCCAGCAACGATCGAGGCAAGCATCGAGGTGAGGGGTCCCGTTGCCTCGGGCAAACTCGGGACGAGGTCGAACTGTCCGATCACCGCGAGTGACACTGCTTGCAGATGTAATCCGAACTCGACCGGAAGCGGACGAGCCGCCGCGCTCGACCACCGCAATTCACGAAGGTCGAGTCCGTAGCCGAGCATCGCTGCTCGTGGACTGGACTCCATGCGTGGCGGCAGGCGCTGTAACTGGGCGATGGCGTCGGCGTCACCCAGATGAAATGCCGCCTCGGAACGCACGAGCACGACCCGCTCGGTGGGATCGTCGGCAATCGGGGCTCGCGATTCGGCGCCTGGTTCGACACCCGGCAAGTCAGCGATGAGCCCCAGCGCTCGCTCGGGGTCGGATCGGCGAAGGCGCTCGGCCGAGTCGAGCAGCGCTCCAAGCGACGATGCCGAGTCGAGACCCCCGACGCGAAGGTGGTCGGCCGCTCGGTCTGGGTCGACGAGTGTCATGGTCGAGCCCAGACGATCGTGGATCTCCTCCAGCTCGACCGATGACAGGTCGGCCAGAATCGCAGCCGCCACCATCGGGAGAAGTGCGCCATCGTTGCCGACGAGTCCGCTGGCGCGAAGGCCTCGCTGTGCTCCTCTTGCCTCGACGTCGTCTGGCAACGCTCGAGCGGCCAGCCCCGACTCGATCGCAGGCTCGACAGCGAGCACGCTGGCGAGGGCGACCGAATCCTTCCCCGCCTTGCGAACCCGCGTGATCACAGCGTCGATCAAGGCCTCGGGAAGTCGGTCGAGATCGCCCTCCCACTTGGAGGCAAGCGCATCAGCTGCAAGGCCGACCGAGCCGCCGGTTGCCACGAACAACGCATCGACGAGATCGCTGCGAACCGGTTTGGCCTGGAGTTCGGCAAGAAACGACCCGAAATCGTCGCCATCGACGAAGACCGTGCGTTCGGCTTGACCACGGCTCGTCAGCTGATCGTCGAGCAGACGCAGCCGTTCGGTTGACGGCCACGGCCGACGTGACGCCCAAACCGGCTTCACTCGAGCAAAGTCGGCAATGGCAGCGATAGCGGCGTCGGTGCACCACTGGAGATCATCGACAACGAGGACGGCCGGGTCGTCGGCCAGGGCACGTTCGATGTCGGTCTCGTCGACGGCGCTGATGCTCGAGCCGGCAACCCACGCCACGGTTCCCTGGTCATCGAGTGCGTCGACCCAGACGCGCAGGCGGTACGTTCGCCCGCTCCCTCCTGGCCCGATCACCAGCCGATGCGTCGTCATCAGTTCACTTCCCCCCACACCACGCTCACAGGCTAGGGCAAGTCGACGCCGAGGGTCGGGCCAAAATTCCACGTCACCGGCAGCCGAGGTTTCCGAGCGTTGGTTCAGCTCGATTCGCCGAACCAGTCGATCACGTCGGCGGCAATGAGTTCGGGCGCTTCGAGCGGACCGAAATGGGTGAGGTCTGGGTAGCGCACCAGGGACATTCGGTCGAAGGAGTTGGCAGCATTCTCGGCCATGATGGCCGGCGGCATTCCGTCACCTGACACCAGCACGCGGTAGTCGAAGCCGATCGTCGACGAGGCGGCGAAGGCCCCCGAATGCGAGTTCGAGAAGGTCTCGGCCTCTCGTGCAGGCGTGCACCGCAAGGTCACCCCGCCGGGAAGGCCTTTCTCGGCTTGCTCCTCTGGCGTGAGATCTCGGAATCCGAAGTCGACATAGGCTCGCAAGGCTCGGGGATCGAGTGTGTTCAACGGTGGCTTCGCCCCGTATCGCTCGAACACCGCATCACGGGAGTCGAAGTCGGCTCGGCGACGCTGCGCGGCCACCACCATGAGGCTTGGCTCATCTGCCGGGACCCGATCGAGCCCATCAGGGTCGAACAGAATCGGCTCGAAACCCCATGCCTTGGCGACAGCGCCGGGACGAATCATCTCGGCGATCACGATCGCAGCGCCGCCCATCGAGTGCCCGGCGACCATCGTCGGCGCGCCGTCGGCATAGGCATCGATCACCGTCAGGAGGTCATGGCCCATCCCCACCCAGGCCATGGTGGTCGACGCTGGCGTCACGGTGTGACCATGGCCCCGGTAATCGAGCCCGATGCACCGGAACCGCGTGGTCAACGTCTCGGTCATCGGCAACCACAGATGGGCACACAACCCGGTGGCGTGGCTGAGCACCAGGAGCGGGCCCTCGCCCCCGAAGTCGTGCACGGCGACCTTCACCCCATCGGTCGAGTCGATGTATCTCGGGTTGGCAGTTGGACTGAACGTTGTCTCGTTGGCTGGCACGCCGCCATGTTGCCTGCTCACGGCACGAACGACCAACCCGACCCGGGCTCAGAGTCCGACGGCACCATCGACGGGCTCGATGGCATCGGCTGGCGTGAAGTCGAAAACTCGTCCGTAGAACCAGAGTTCGGCTTCGAGCGAACGCACGATTGATTCTTTTCGACGAAAGCCGTGCTGCTCGCCCTCGAAGTAGATCGCCGCGTGCGGGATGCCCTTGCCGGCCACGGCGGCGACGATCGCTTCGGACTGACTCGGCGGCACGATCTCGTCTTCGGTGCCCTGGAGCACCAGGAGCGGGCAACTGAGACCGTCGACGTGATTGATTGGTGAGCGAGCGTCGTAGACCGCTTTGCCAGCCGGCCACGGGGCCACCAGATTGTCGAGGTAGCGCCGCTCGAACTTGTGGGTGTCGGTGGCGAGGGCGCACAGGTCGGCGACGCCGTACAGACTCGTCCCCGCTGCAAACACCTCGGAGGTGATGAGCGCGTTCAACACCGTGAGTCCTCCGGCGGAACTGCCGCGGATCGCCATGTGCTGAGCATCGACTCGGCCGGCGGCAGCGAGCTGGCGGGCGGCATTCACGCAATCGTCGACATCGACCACGCCCCACTGCCCATTCAGCAGCTGGCGATAGTCTCGTCCGAAGCCGGTGGAACCGCCGTAGTTGACGTCGACGACGGCGAACCCACGACTGGTCCAGTACTGGATCTTCAGGTTCAGGGCGGGGTTCGAGTGCGCCGTTGGGCCGCCGTGCCCAACGACGATGAGTGGAGGCAGCGTGTCGCTGGGCCCGCTGATGTCGGGGGCCGCAGGCGGGTAGAAGAACGCGTGGCGATCGCTGTGGTCAGCTGCTTCGTAGTCGAACCGTTGCGCCGAACTGATCCAAGCGGGGTCGTCGACCACGCCAGCCGGTGCCCGCAGGACAACCGGTTCGCGCCTCGGTGCATCGGGGTCGAGCTCCACGATCGCCGGCATAGTGTCGCCGGGCGCCACGACACAGGCGACGCGTCCATCGGAGGTGACCGAGATCGAACTGATACTCGGGAAGCGCTCGTCGACGACCTCGACCGTTCCATCGGCTTCGACGATCGCCAGCGCGTCGACCGCTCGACGGGTGACGATCACGGCAAAGCGACCATTGGCGAGTTCAGCCCACGGTTGCAGTCCGAAGTTCCATGGCGGCCCACCGATCTCGGCGTCGCCCAACCGGGTGAACGGTGTCGCCGACGGGTCACCCGGGCGCCAGGTGCTGAGGTTCCAGAAGCCCGACCGATCGGTGCTGAACACCAGCCGACCATCGCTGGCCCAGTTGGCGCCGACGATCGACTCGTGTTCGTTGCCGGCAATCACCTGGGGGTTACCGAAGCGACACCCGTCGAAGATCGGCGCCGCGCACAGCGTCGTGCCATCCCACGGCATGTTGGGGTGATTCCATTTGATCCAGCTCACCCAACGTCCGTCGGGTGACACCCGAGGGGTCGAGACGAAGTCGCTGCCGCCGGCTTCGACCCGCGGCGGCTCTGATCCATCGACTGGAATGGCGACGATCTCGTTGATCGCTTCGTCGAGCAACAACGGCATCGCTGCGTCCCCGTCGTCAGCGGTTGACTCAACCGCTTCCGCCGTTGTTGCCCGGTCGGGAGCGGGAGCGTCGTCGAACAGACCGCTCGGCGGCGTGGGCGGCGGAGCGACGTGGGATTCGCGGACGCAGATGATCCATTCGCCATCGGGTGTCTCGACCCCGTCGGCGAATCGCCACGCAGCCGGGAGCGGCGGTTCGGGCGTGAGTGGGAGCGGGACCGCCTCGGCTGCTTCGACGACACTGGCCTCAGCGACATCGGCAGGCGGCAACCGGTAGAGCCGCTGGTCGGCCATGTTGGAGAAGTACGTGTCGGTCTTGCCGAGGAACCACGCTCCCCCGCCGTACTCGTGCACTCGAGTCCTGGCCGAGAATCCCTCGGGCAGCGCGTCGGCGATCCTCTGCCGGCCAGCGGCGTCGGTGACCGAGCGAACGAGCACGACACGACCGGCCTCAGACGGACGCGACTCCGACCACCAACGCTCGTTCCCGCGAACCGCGGGGCCGCCGAGCCCAACGCCGCCGGCGGCGATGAGGTCGGCAGTGATGGGTGATGGCCACGAACCGTAGGGAAGCTCAGGCATCGATCAGGCCAGGAACTCGCCGATGCGGCGAAGGCCTTCGGCCATGTCGTCGTCGCCCATGGCAAACGAGAAGCGACCATAGCCAGGGCTCCCGAAGGCCTCGCCGGGCACGAACGCCACCTTGACCTGATCGAGAATGGCATCGGCCAGGTGCGTGGTCGACTCGATGGTGACGCCGCCGATGGTCCGGCCGATGACTGCCTCGAACGATGGGAAGGCGTAGAACGCACCCTCGGGCTCGATCACCGACACGCCGTTCATGTCGCTCAGCATGGCGAACATGGTCTTGCGGCGGCGGTCGAAGGCCTCGCGCATCATTTCGACCGCGGCGAGATCGCCCGACACTGCGGCCAGCGCCGCGATCTGGGCCACGTTGGCAACATTCGAGGTCTGGTGCGACTGGAGGCTGGTGAGCGCCTGGGCCATGTCATTCGGGGCGATGAGCCAACCCACTCGCCATCCGGTCATGGCGTAGGTCTTGGCGACACCGTTCAGAATGATGCAACGGTCAGCGAGCGCAGGAACCAGCGTCGGCATCGAGTGAAACTCGTTGTCACCGTAGGTGAGGTGCTCGTAGATCTCGTCGGTGACGACCCAGATGCCGGCGTCGACGGCCCACTGGCCGATCGCCTCGATCTGCTCCTTGGCGTACACCGCGCCCGACGGGTTCGACGGGCTCACGAACACGAGCGCCTTGGTCTTTGGCGTCCGGGCAGCTTCGAGTTGCTCGACGGTGGCCTTGAACCCCGCGTCGATATCGGTTGGCACCTCGACAGGCACACCACCGGCCAACTTCACCGGCTCGGGGTACGTGGTCCAGTACGGCGTGGGAATCAGTACCTCGTCGCCGGGGTCGATCAGGCCGGCGAAGGCGTTGTAGACGGCATGCTTGCCACCGTTGGTGACAACCACCTGGCTGGCGTCGACCTTGAGTCCGGAGTCGCGCAGGGTCTTCGCAGCGATGGCTTCCTTGAGCTCGGGGAGTCCGCCGGCAGGGCTGTACTTGTGATGCTTCGGATTCCGGCAGGCCTCGACCGCAGCCTCGACGATGTAGTCCGGCGTCGGGAAGTCGGGTTCGCCTGCGCCGAAGCCGATGACGGGCTCGCCCGCCGCCTTCAGGGCCTTCGCCTTGGCGTCGACCGCCAGGGTGGCCGAGGGCGCGATCGACGCGACTCGTGCAGAAATTCGACCGGTTGCCATGGTTTGCTCCCTAATTGGGTGGGTCTCGTGGTCCGAGCTGCAATCCTCTCAGCCTGTGAGCCAAACACCACCGTCAATTTCGATTCCGTCCGATCTTCTTCCCGCCGATGGCCGGTTCGGCGCCGGCCCCTCGAAGATCCGCCCCGAAGCCGTTGCTGCCCTGGCCGCAGCGGCCCCGCACTACCTCGGCACCTCGCATCGCCAGCCCGTCGTCAAGGACATGGTCGGCCGTCTCCGCGACGGCATCGCCACCTTGTTCGGACTGCCCGACGACTGGGAGGTCGTGCTCGGCAACGGCGGCACCACGCTGTTCTGGGACGCCGCCACGTTCGGCCTCGTCGACGCCAAGTCGCAGCACCTGGTGTTCGGTGAGTTCTCCTCGAAGTTCGCGGCATGCACGGCGGCCGCACCGTTCTTGGCCGACCCGGTCGTGATCTCGTCCGACACCGGCACCCATCCGACCGCCGTTGCCGTCGACGGCGTCGACCTCTACGCCCTCACCCACAACGAGACCTCGACCGGCGTTGCGATGACGCTCACTCGGCCCGAGGGATCGGGTGATGCCATCGTTGCGGTCGACGCCACCTCGGCCGCCGGCGGCCTCCGCTGGGACCCGAGCGAAGTCGACTGCTACTACTTCGCCCCGCAGAAGGCCTTCGCCTCAGACGGCGGTCTCTGGATCGCCTGCTGCTCTCCGGCAGCGCAGGAGCGCATCGCGCGAATCGGCGCCGGCCCTCGCTGGATCCCGCCGGGACTCGATCTGGCGATCGCCCTCGACAACTCCAAGCTCAATCAGACCTACAACACTCCTGCGCTGGCCACGATCTTCCTGGCGGTGCAACAGGTCGAGTGGTTCAACGACTCAGGCGGCATGGAGTTCTCCGCCGGTCGCTGCGACGCCTCGGCCGAAGCGCTCTATGGCTGGGCCGAGCGGACCAGTTATGCGACGCCGTTCGTTGCCACCGCTTCCGAGCGCAGCCACGTGGTCGGCACCATCGACCTCGACGACGCCATCGATGCCGACCTCGTCTCGAAGGTGTTGCGGGCCAACGGTGTGATCGACACCGAGTCCTACCGCAAGCTCGGCCGCAACCAGCTCCGGGTGGCCATGTTCCCGAGCGTCGACCCAGCCGACGTCGAGGCCCTCACCACGAGCATCGACTACGTCGTCGACCACCTCGCCTGACAAACCCTGGCCTGACAGAAGCTGAGAGCCAAGCGATATGTCGCTCTGGCTCTCGGCTTCTTGCGCTGGGTTGGTCGAGCCGCGACCTCAGTCTGCGGCTTGCTCGCCCTTCGACAGGCTGAGCGAGGCCGAGTTCATGCAGTAGCGAGCGCCTGTCTCGGTTGGCCCATCGGGGAAGACGTGACCGAGGTGCGCACCGCAGCCGGTACAAACGACTTCGGTTCGAATCATGCCGTGGCTGATGTCGCGCTTCTCTGTCACCTTGTCATCCGACAGTGCCCGATCGAAACTCGGCCAACCGCAACCGGCGTCGAACTTGGTCTCGGAGTCGAACAGCGCCTCGTCGCACACCACGCAGTGATAGGTCCCGTCGTCCCAGACGTTCCAGTACTCACCACTGAAGGCACGCTCGGTGCCCGCAGTCTGGGTGACATGGAACTGCTCGGGAGTGAGCCGCTTGCGCAGCTCGGCAGGATCGAAGGTCTTGGTCTGATCAGCGTTGCTCATGGTGCTCTTTCTTGTGCTTGGGTTCGATTCGACGGGCGTCATCGACCAAGTTGATCTCGTAGAGCACGAGGTCGAGCCGATCCGCTGCCGAAATGGGGGCATGCCGTTGTGGGTTGTCGGGTGTGACACAGGTGCTGACCGGGCTGAGGATCGTCCAGGGCGTCGGGTGGCAGAACTGCACCACCGAGTATCGCTCATCCCGATCGTCGGGATCGGCCACCACCTGGTGGACACCGACGGGGATGACCCCGTTGGTGAGATGTTCGAGCATGATGCCCGTGTTGATGATCATCCCTCCGTCGGGAGGAGTGGCGTCGGTCCAGCCGTTCTCGGTCTTCACCTGAAGGCCCTTGGCCGTTGCTCTCGGGAGCGCAGTGATCAGGTTGATGTCACCGTGTTCGGCTGCCCAGACATGGGAGCTGCCGGAACCATCGCTGCTCGGCGCCTGTTCCATCGATGGGTAGTGGATCGCTCGGCTGAGCGTCGGCCCATCGGTGGTCATGGCGTCGAAGAACGTTTCGTGACAGCCGATGCCTTCGGCGATGATCCGCAGAAATCGGCGCTGGGTGTCGTGGATACGGTCATGAAAATGCTGGAGCACGTCAGATATTCCCGGCACCAGGTCTTCGGGGAGCACCTGATCCGGGTAACGGGTCGGGTACTTGCGTTGCAGCGGATGACCCGCAGGAATGGTGCGACCCCAGTTGAGCATCTCCTTCCAGTCGGGGTGGTCGCTGATGGCGGCCGTCTCGACGAGGAGACCCGTGTAGCCCGTCTGCCCGAACGTGCCGGGAGCGTAGGCCGTCTGCTTTTCGTCCGGCGAGAGCGAGAAGAAGGCCTCGAGCATGCCGTAGGCCGTGTCGATCAGATCGTCGCTGACATCGTGACTGGTGAAGACGAACCCTGACCGGAGCGAGCGCATGACGCCATCGACCACCGCTCGACGAGTCGTGGTGTCGCCAGTTTCGAACCCCAGCAGATCGACTTCGAGGATCACTTCGCTCATCCCATCAGCGTAGTGACCCTTCGAACGCGACGAAGGGCCGGGACGAACCCCGACCCTCCGAGTAGTTCAGCTGGGCGAAGCTCGACCTGCGGAGTCAGGCTGCGAAGGGACGTAGCAGCTACGAACGCTCGACTCGGATGAGCGAAGCTCGACCTGCGAAGCAGGTCACAGCAGCAGAGTGACCTGCGAAGCAGGTCACAGCAGCAGAGTCAGTCGTCGTGTTCGGTCACGATGACCGATTCGATGACGACGTCGGTCTTGGGGCGATCGCCGCCGCCGGTGGGGACGTTCTGGATGGCTTCGACGACGTCGAGGCCCTTCACGACCTTGCCGAACAGGCTGTACTGCGGGGGCAGACCCATGCCAGCCTTTCCGCTGATGACGAAGAACTGGCTGCCATTGGTGTTCGGACCGGCGTTGGCCATGGCCAGTGAGCCGAGCTCGTATTGGCCAGCCTTTGGCAACTCGTCGGCGAAACGGTAACCGGGGCCACCGCGGCCCGATCCTTCGGGATCGCCACCCTGGAGCACGAAGTCCTTGATCACCCGGTGGAAGATGATGCTGTCGTAGTAGTGGTAGCGAGCCAGACAGACGAAGTTGTTGACCGTCTTCGGCGCCTTGATCGGGTCGAGCGAGAGCACCATCGTGCCCATCGAGGTGACCATCTCGGCGGTGTAACGCTTCGCCGGGTCGATGCACATCTCGAACTCGCCGTCGAACTTCGTCTGGCGGGGGCTGGATCCGTCTACTGCTGGGCACTCGGGCACGTGGGGTGTCCTTTGGTTGGGAACGAGGGTTTGCTGTCGCCCCGCCACAGGGGCGAGGACGATCAGGTCAGTCTGGCACCGTTCCCCTCCCCTCCCACCAACCCAATGACCTTCTGGAGAGCCTCGCCCCCGGATGCGAGGATCATCTTCCCCAGAAACCGGCCAACTGGTGTCGATCCTCTCCGCTCGGTCCTCAGGTTGGTGAGCGAGGTGAATGCTCCTACCGTCGACAACTCGCGATCGTCATCGCCGTGCACCACGCTCACGGAAGTCCGATCGCCATGACCACGAATATCGATCCGCTCCTGCTCGCTCGTCTCAGCCAAACCGACTGGGTGGCAACGAGGAAACAGCTGTCCGCCGCCGGCATCTCATCGAGCGCCATTGATCGCCGGCTCGAATCCGGTCTGCTCCGATCCTTCGGCAATGGCGTCGTCGGACTGATCGCCGCTCCGGACCGCCATCGCCAGCTGGCCCGAGCCTGCCTGCTCGCACACCCCACTGGCGCACTCAGCCATGTCGCTGCTGGATTCCTACACGGCCTGCCCATGGGCGACATTGCGTGGGCTCCCCACGTCATCGTCCCGCACGGCAACAGTCGCGCAAGCACCTCGCCCGCCGTGGTGCGTCAGAGCCGACGGCTCCCGGCCAGTGACCTCACGGTCGTCGAGGACCTTCGGGCAACGACCATCGCCCGGACGCTCGCCGACCTCGCTGGCATGGTTGGAGCAGATCGTTCGATCTTTCTGGCCAACTGGGCGATCAAGGAACAGCGTTGTTCGGCCTCAGAGCTACGGGCTTGCATCGAGCCGCTCCTTCGATCGGGCGCCCGCGGCGGGCCAAACCGACGCTTGCTGCTCGATCAAGTCAGCGACCAACCGGTTGATCTGAGTGCTCTCGAGCACGAGTTCCTGCTGCTGACGATCGCCCACGAGATTCCCGGCCTCATTCCCCAGTTCCAGCCACCGTGGTACGACGGAATACAGGGCATCGTCGACTTCGCCAATCCGTACACCCGGAAGATCGTCGAGATCGATGGCCGGCGGTGGCACTCGCTTACCCAAGACATGGAGCGCGACCGTGCCCGAGAGCGCACGGCCCGTCAGGAAGGCTGGGGCCTCGCTCGCTATGGCTATGCCGAGATTCGTCACCGGCCCCTCGATGTCGTTGCCGATCTGCGTATCTTCCTCGAGCTCGATGGGAGCGAATGACCCCCGTTTGACGCGAAACTGGAGTGGATCACCCTCGAATTCGGGGGTGATCCACTCCAGTCGCAGGCGGGTCTGGCTACTTGGTGGCGGCGAAACCGATTTCGAGGTCGGCCAGGATGTCGTCGATCGATTCGAGACCGACGCTCAAACGCACCAGTCCCGGCTCGACGCCGGCGGTGAGCTGCTCGGCTTCGGTGAGCTGGGAGTGGGTGGTCGATGCCGGATGGATGACGAGCGAGCGGACGTCACCGATGTTGGCGACATGGCTGTGCAGCTCGAGGGCTTCGACGAACTTCTGGCCGGCTTCTTTGCCGCCGGCGATGATGAACGACGGCACCGATCCGGCGCCACGACCGCCGGTGTACTTCTCGGCGGCGGCGTGATGGGGCGATGAGGCAAGACCGGCGTAGTTGACCCGCTCCACCTGGGAGTGGGCTTCGAGGAACTCGGCCACTCGCTGGGCGTTGGCGACATGGCGTTCCATGCGAAGCGACAACGTTTCGATGCCCTGGATCACGAGGAAGGCATTGAACGGACTGATGGCCGGACCGAAATCTCGCAGCAATTGGACGCGAGCCTTGGCAATGAACGAACCGGCGCCGAGCATCGGCCAGTAGTTCAGACCGTGATAGCTGGGGTCGGGCTGGTTGTAATTGGGGAACTTCTCGGCGTCGGAGAACTCGAACGAACCGCCGTCGACAATGGCCCCGGCGATCGCTGTGCCATGTCCACCGAGGAACTTGGTCGCCGAGTGCACGACGATGTCGGCGCCCCATTCGAGCGGACGGATGAGGTAGGGCGAGGCAACAGTGTTGTCGATGATCAGCGGTACGCCGGCCTCGTGAGCGACACCGGCTACCATCTCGATGTCGAGGATGGAGTTCTTCGGGTTGCCGATGGACTCGGCGTAGAACAGCTTGGTGTTGGGGCGGACAGCGGCCTTCCACGCTTCGGGATCGTCGGCGTCTTCGACGAACGTGGTCTCGATGCCGAACTTCGGCAGGGTGTAGTGCAGCAGGTTGTAGGTGCCGCCATAGAGCGCAGCACCGGCAACGATGTGATCGCCGGCCTCGGCGATGTTCATGATGGCCAGTGTCTCGGCTGCCTGACCCGAGGCAACGATGAGCGCACCGGGTACACCGGCGGCGGTTGAGGAAAGGCCACCTTCGAGGGCCGCAACTCGGGTTTCGAGCACGCCCTGCGTGGGGTTCATGATGCGGGTGTAGACGTTGCCAGGCTCGGCGAGCGCGAACAGGTTGGCAGCGTGCTCGGAGCTCTTGAATTCGTACGCCGTCGTCTGATAGATCGGCACGGCCCTGGCGCCAGTGGCCGAATCGGGCTCATGCCCTGCGTGGATCTGCTTGGTCTCGAATCCCCAGCCGTCAGTCATGTGATCGTTCCCCTGTCGTGTGGCGCCAGGCGCCATCGAATCGTGTGCGGGACGACCCTAGACCAATTCCCGACCAAACCGATCAGAAATTGTCGAAACGACCCTTCGCTGGGCAGGTCGGACTGGATCAGACGCGGGTGGTGACGAAAATCGGGATGGTCCGTTCCGTCTTGGCCGCATAGTCGGCGTAGGTGGGGAAGACCTCGACACCGCGATCGAACCAGGCCTGACGCTCCTCGCCCTCCACAAGGCGAACCGTCACGTCGAACGGCTCGGGTCCGTCTTGGATCATGACGTCGTTGGGGTTGCGCACCAGCGAGTGGTACCACGCCGGGTTCTTCGGCGCTCCACCCATCGAGGCAACGAGCGCGTATTCGCCGTCGTGCTCGACGCGCATGAGGGCGATCTTGCGAATCACGCCCTCCTCCTTGCCTCGGAAGGTCACGATGATGACGGGGATTCCGGTCTTCATCAACGTATTGGCCTCGGTTCCCCCGGAGGCTTCGTAGGTCTCGATCTGCTCGCGAACCCAATCGCTCGTGCTGGGGATGTACTCACCGGTCAAAGGCATGACGTCGACGTTAGCGGACGACGGAGTTCAGTGCTCGGCACCCGAACCTGGGCCGGTGTAGACACCGATGTACGGAAGGTTGCGAAACTGCTGGGCGTAGTCGAGGCCATAGCCGACGACGAAGGCCTGCGGGATCTCGAAGCCGATGTAGTCGACCGTCACCCCTGCGGCCTGCTGTCCTTCGCGAACGAGCAACGAGCACGCTCGAATGCTTGCCGGTTCTCGGCTGCCGAGGAGGTTGAGGAGGTAGGTCATGGTCAGACCGGAGTCGACGATGTCTTCGATGAGGATCACATGACGTCCGGCGATCGACTCATCCAGATCCTTGACGATCTTGACGATGCCGCTCGACTTGGTCTCGTCGCCGTAGGACGACACGGCCATGAAGTCGATCTCGACGGCACCGGGAATCGCCCGCATCAGGTCAGCGGCGAACAACACGCTTCCCTTGAGGATCGTGATCAGGAGCGGCACCTCGCCCGCCAGGTCGCCGGCAATCTGCTCCCCGAGTTCTCGCACGCGAGTTTGGATCTCGGCCTCGGTGAGATAGATCTCGCCGATATGACCATCTTGGGGGTACGGGTCGAGCACACCGCGACGGTAGCGCTGCCGAGGCCGTTCGACCCTCGGACGCGTCGGTGTGGTGCAGACGATGCGATGCCGTGCTGCCCAGTGCGTCAGTTCATGACCGCTCGAAAGCTGGAGCTTACGGAGGACAGCTGAGGCGTGACTCTCGACGGTGCGAGCCGAGATGTGGAGCTCGCCGGCGATCTCTTTGTAGGCGTAGCCCCTGGCGAGAAACTGCATGACTTCCCGCTCCCTTGGTGACAGCCGATCGAGTTCGGCATCGGTCTTCGGGAGAGTCCGACGCCGAGAGCGCCAGATAGCGAACCGTCGGCAATTCCTCGAGGAGCGCCGCACTCGACGATCTTCACATATTGGTCTTCGTCCTCGGCAGCTGACCATGCCAGTGCGCTTCGGAAACTGATCGACTCACCACCGGCTTCGAGGCTGCATACAGCCAACGACGCAACTCGCGTTCTTGCTGATGGCCAGCCTTGCCGTGAGCTGTGGGTCACCGGCGCGATGCTGAATCAGCTTCGGCGTTTGGAGCACCGAGTCATCACCGACCGATGACCCCCTGTACTGGACCGTTCCCGCCGTCTGCCTCTTCGCTGCCTGTGCTGCTGTTGCCGCACGCACGGTGCATCGGCTCGTCGGTGGGGGCTGACGCCTACGTTCCGGTGAACTGGGCCTTGCCTGGGCCGTTCTCGAGGAAGCTGGTGATGCCGA
>JBBQUN010000106.1:0-14832 GCA_038212405.1 Acidimicrobiales bacterium
CGAATCCGATGCCGGCGTCTCTGGTCGACCATCTCGGGGGCGCTTCGGGGTTCGAGGACTCTTCAGCCGCCAAGCTGAATCCGTCATCGATGCGGAACCCGGATCGACGCGAGATCTGTTCTCGTCAGAAGCCGAGGTCGCCGCGAGCTCATCTGATGACGTGGTCGATCGCGAGCTCACCGACGACGACCAGTTTGCACTCGAGGCATCGAGCCACGATCTTCCAAGTGCCTCGTTGGCCTCTGTTGACGACACAGTCGACGATCTGATCGACGCGCTGCCCTCAGCGGCCGATGATCAGGAACTGGACGCCTCGTCCGTCCCTGAATTGTTTGACGCTGAGGCTGGTCTTCTTGATCGAGACGACGAAGTCGTTGTTGCGGATGCCGAGTTCGTCGACGGCGACCCGACGACCTCGCTCGACTTGACTGGCCCCGACGCCAGGGTCGACACGATCGACCTCGACCAGCGCGAGCGCGAGCAGTTCGAACTCGACCGAAGTTTTGCGCCGGATCTCTTGCCCGGTGAAGCGGCGCCTACGAGCCCCACGTTCGACAGCGGTGTCGCTGCTGTCGCCAGGTCAAAGTCGAGGATCGAGCCCTCGACGTCGGTCAACAAGAAACTTCGGGCGCGCAAATCTCGCCGCGTGATTCGCCACATCGACCCTTGGTCGGTGTTGACCTTCTCGATCCTGTTCCACTTGGCGTTTTTCGCTGCCATGTTGCTGGCTGGCGTCCTGGTGTGGAATGCGGCGATTGCTGCAGGAACCGTGGAAAACGTCGAGAATTTCATCCGCGAACTCGCCGACTACGAAACGTTCGAGATCAATTCCTCACAGGTCTTCCGAGCGGCGGTGATCATTGCCGGGATGTTGACACTTGCGTCGTCGGTCTTGGTCGTGCTTCTCACGGTGGTCTTCAATCTGATCTCCGATCTGGTCGGCGGGATCCGGATCACGGTCATCGAAGAGGAGACCGTTCGAGTCACCGCAGATCGAAAGTAGTTGGATCCGCTGGCGAGCGGTATCGTAACCGTTCGCCTCGGGGCTATAGCTCAGTTGGTTAGAGCGCACCCCTGATAAGGGTGAGGTCACAAGTTCAACTCTTGTTAGCCCCACGAATGCGTTGGGAGATGCCACTTTCGGGTGGCATCTCGCAGTTTTGGCTTCGACACTTGTTGGCTTCGACACTTGTTGGCTTCGACACTTGCGGGCCACTGGGTCGATGACCCACTGCTACGGTGACCCAATGATCACCCTGGTGCGCAGAGTCGTGGCGGCTATCTCGATGGCTGGCATGGTTGCCACCTTTTTTCGCTTGCGCGGTACCGGCGGCACGCCACCTCGTAGTGGAGGTTGGCGTGAGGTCACCGACGACGATCTTCGTTGATGCGACTGGCCGTGGTCGGACTCGGGGCCGCTGGCATTCACGCTGCTCGACAGCTCGCCAGCAGCCATCCAGAAGCTCTCCACCTCTTCGACATCGATGAGCGACGAGTGCTTGCTGCACTCGAGCATCGAGATCTCGGGGATTGTCAACCGGGAACGGCATTTGGCGAGCAAGCCGATGTCGTGGTTCTCGCTACTCCAGGGGGTACCCACGCATCGCTTGCCCGATCGATTGTGCGGGGTGGGCGCCACGTCGTGTCGATCAGCGATCATCCGGGTGACGTCGCCGCGCTGCTCGATCTGGGTTCCGAGGCCGAGGCGGCGGACTGCACGGTAGTCGTCGGTGCAGGCTTCGCCCCGGGCCTGAGCTGTCTGCTGGCACGGCGAGCGGCAGATCACCTCGATGTCGTCGAGTTCGTCTCGGTGGCAAAGAGTGGGACGGGAGGACCGGCTTGCGCTCGCGAGCATCATCGAGCCATGAAGAATGCAGGGCACGAGTTCCACCATGGTGATTGGGTGATGCGATCTGGTGGTTCGGGTCGCGAGCTCGTGTGGTTTCCTGACCCCATTGGGGCCCGCGATTGCTATCGGGCTGATCTTCCGAGCCCGCTGCTGTTGCAACGGGTGTTTCCTGACGCCACTCGTCTCACCTCTCGGGTATCCGCGACGCGTCGTGATCGATTGACGTCGAGGTTGCCCATGCTGCGCCCTCCGCACGCCGACGGCGGCCTTGGCGCCATTCGTGTCGAGGTACGAGGGCGGCGAGCGAATCGGGTGGAGACCCTGGTGTACGGGGTCGCTGATCATCCATCGTTGGCTGCTGGCACGGTTGCGGCGGTGTGTGGGGTCGATCTGGCTG
Source organism: Acidimicrobiales bacterium (assembly GCA_038212405.1). Taxonomy (GTDB): domain Bacteria; phylum Actinomycetota; class Acidimicrobiia; order Acidimicrobiales; family SZUA-35; genus JBBQUN01. Next base: position 2,247 of record JBBQUN010000106.1, read on the forward strand.
GAGGAAATCGGCCTGCTGGTGCGTTCGGGTTGGCCGAACACCCGGGTCGACTCGAACTTCTGCGAGCCATCAAGCTGCGAGGTTTGCGGGTGGAGACGTACGAAGGGGCGGGTCTTCTCTAGCGGATTCCATCGAAATCTCACCGGTCGTGCGATATTTCTCTCAAGGAATCACTCTGGGTGGCCGATTAGACCGTAAGGGAAATACTTTGGATTTGTCCTCAAGTTCGTCGTCCGTCATGCCGAGAACCTTTGGCGTATGGAGGACAACAAGAGGATGACGACAATGGGCGAAATGACGAAGGCTGAAATCAACGGACGGATCGAGGCGAACCTTCCGTTGGTGAAGCACGTGGTATTCCAGGTGGCGGTGCACTTCCCTCGTCACGTCGATCGGGAGGACCTGGCTCGGGCCGGTGCTCTTGGTCTGGTGGAAGCCTCACGGCGATTCGATGCCAGCCGCGGTGTGCCCTTCGAGCGATTCGCAGCGCAGCGCATCCGGGGGGCGATCCTCGATTCGGTCCGAGCAGCCGACTGGGCACCCCGCTCGGTTCGCCTCCTGGCGCGCCGCCTCGAAGCCACCGAACAGCAGTTGGCATCGGAACTCGGGCGAGTTCCTTCTCTTCCGGAGATGGCCAGCGAACTCGGCGTCTCGATGGACGAGCTCACCAAGCTGCAGGATCGCCTTTTCCGGTCCGTTGTGCTGGCCCTCGATCACGAGACCGGCGACGAAGGCGACGAGGAACTGACCCTGGTCGACGTGCTCGAGGACCGCAATTCGATCGAACCGCTCGAGGAACTCGAGACCCGTGAGCTGCATTCCTATCTGCGCGATGCGGTTGGCCTCTTGCCTGAGCGTCAGCGTTTCGTGGTTGTTGGCTATTTCCTCGAGGGACGTACCTCGGAGGAACTCGCTCGCTTTCTCGGCGTCACCGAGTCACGTGTGAGTCAGCTTCGTTCGGAAGCGCTGCGCAATCTCAAGCTGGGTATCGAGGCTCAGTATGACGACGAGCGCCCCGTGGAGCCCGCTGGGCGAGTGGCAAAACGCCAAGCCGCCTACGCCGAGGCCGTCTGCGATGAGTCGAACTGGAAGAACCGCCTCGGGCGCTGGGATGTCGAATACGACGTACCCGAAGAGCCCCTCCTGCCGGTGATCGCCGTCTGATCAGTGCGGGTCTAGAAGGTTGTGGCTTCCTGCCATCGATCGAGCAAGCTGGCATCGCCGAAGAGTTCGAGACGGCTTGGGGGTATTCGGCTCCACATCGCCAGCAGCAAGTCTGATACCGGGCCCCGGGCAGCAACATCGCCCTTGGCGTGGCCCGTGGTCCAGGAGATTTCGGACGGTCCCAGCGTGATCAGCCACTCGCCGTCGTCGATGTCGGTGGCATGGAGATGGATGACTTCGCCCTTACCTGCGAGTGCTTCGAAACTCAGACGTGTCGGAGCGAAGGTCTCGAACACCTCATCGATGCCGTCGCGTGCTTGCTCGGCATCGATTGGTTGAGGCGATCGAATGGCTGACTCGGCATCCCAACGGTGCATCGCTGTTTCGTGCGCAAGACGGCGAAGCCACCAGCTGGCCGGCTGAGGCCCAGTGAATGTGGGGACCACTCGCTCGAGATCGACAACGTCGAGTTGAGCGGCGAGCCCGGCTGCTGATTCTGCGAACCACTCGAGAACTGCTTCGCCAATCGCTGGCTCTGGCACGTCGGCTCGACGCGGCGGTTGGTCGGGTGTTGTGCCGAGTGCCAGCGTCACGTAGCGGAAGACCCAGCCGGTGTGGCCGATCACAGCCCCCACCGTCCACCCCTCGATGTGGGGGAGGTCCATATCGAGATGGTCGAGCGAGATCGACTGGAGCCGCGCTGTCTCCTGGGTGAGGAGGCGCCGGTACTCAGAACTGGACAGCTGAGGCATTCCTAGAGTCTGGCACCTCGCAACAGGCCACCGGCGGACACCGTCGCCGCATTTTGCTGGCTGCCTGATGACCGCGTGGTCGTCCCGCACGCAGTCGAGGGTCAGTACCGGCGATGCTCGGTGACCCAGTCGTCGAGGTGACGCCACTGGTTGTTGAGCCAGGCCACTTGTTCGGCTGGTTCGGTGGGAACCGTCGACCGGTCGATCTCCCACCACCGCACCAGCACCGGATGCCGAAGTGGAAGCTGTCGCCGGAGCCCGCCGAATTCTGCAACACCTTCGAGTCCGGTATGGGCCAGGATCACGATGGCGGAGTCGGGGCACTGAGCGAGCAGGGACAGGACACCGGCCGGCTTCGGCGGCAGTAGATGCGTCAGCTCGTCGTTGAGACGACTCGCCGTTTCGTCGCCCCTGCGAGTCAGAGCGGCACCAATACGGCGTTTGGCCGCCGGCGTTGCGTATGTCCCTTCAGGAAAGATGACAAGGCCGGCGTCGGGATGCGCTTGCTCGGCGAGTTTGGCGATCTGGGCAACTTCGGACTCGGTATTGCCAGTGCGATCAACGAAGTGATTGCCGAGCCGGTGGCCGTAGATGTCGATGTTGGGAACCGCTTCGAGTTCCTTCTTCATCACGTAGTGAACAGGTCGACCGAAGTGCGTAGGGAACAGGTGCGCGGGAATGATGGCGTCGACCATGCTCGCATGACGGCTCAGCACGATGACGTTGCCGGAGGGCATGGGATCGGTGCCTGCGTCGAGGTGGACTGCCAGTAGTCGATTGGCCCAGCTGAGCAGTGAGGTTGACCACCAGCCCTGCATCGACACGTGGGCCTCGAAGTCCATCCGTCGTCCGAAGCCGCCGGTGAGCCACAGGAAGAAGGCGTAGCCGATGCCGATCCACTCGTGCGCGCAAAAGACCAAAGCAAAGAGCCACAGCCTGAGCAGCGGGAGGTCGAAGCGACCGGTGACCACGTCGTAGAGCACAACGCACGGAACGACCAGAGGTGACAACACGAACCAGACGGGCACAGCGAGTACGACGGCGGAAATGGTTTGGATTCGCCGCTTCATCGCCTTCACCGGTCAAAAGCTAGTGGCTTGCTCGGCGAGTTGGGCGTGACTGCCGGTGACGCGCAACAACGCACCCGAGGGTGCGTTGTTGTCGAAGGTCGGTGACCGCTCCAGGTGACGAGCGGGAAGGGTGATCGACTAGCGCTCTTCCTTGAAGATCACGTGGCGACGGAGTACGGGGTCGTACTTGCGCAGTTCGATGCGCTCACGGGTGTTGGTCTTGTTCTTGCGGGTCGTGTAGGTGAACCCGGTGCCCTCGGTGGAGCGGAGCTTGATGACGGGGCGCTTGTCGCCTGACTTTGCCATTAGAACTTCACTCCTCGGCGGCGCATGTCGGCGGCCACGATCTCGATGCCCTTTTTGTTGATGGTCTTGATGCCTTTGGCACTGACCGTCAGCTTGACCCACCGCTTCTCGCTGGGGAGCCAGAAACGCTGTGTTTGGATATTCGGATCCCAACGGCGCTTGGTGACACGGTGTGAATGGGAAATGCTATTACCGAAGCTCGGCTTGCGACCGGTTACTTGGCAGACCATCGACATGGCGGTGACCTCTTCAGACGTTCGACTGGCAGACGTTCCAATGGCAGGGACCGAATGGTCACAACCGACCGCCAAATGGTAGCGGTCCAACCTCGGGGCTCCACCCGAACCCAGCACCAAAGCTCGGTGTGTGAGCGCGGTGATACGAGGGTCCTCCACCCGCTGTGTGCACAGAATGGTAACCACGCCCAACCGGTCGACCGGTGGATGGTGCAAATGACCTATGAGCAAGGTGAGCAAATATGTCGATACGGTGACGAAACCCGTTCAAGGCGAAAGGTCGTACCACGTGGTGGTCGACGACGTCTGTGAAGGAGATCCTTTGTTGAAGAAACGCATTACCGGTGTCGCAGTTGCAATGAGCGCCCTCGCCTCGGCCGTCGTGATCGTGCCAGTCGCTCCGGTGGGAGCCGAGGTCGTTGTCCACGACATCGTGTTGCCAGTCGACGCAGCATCGCTCGACAAGGTCCACTGGTCAGACACGTGGGGAGCACCTCGCGGTGGCGGGCGCCTCCATGAGGGCGTCGACATGATGGGACCAAAAGGTACGCCGCTTTTGGCTGCGGCCAGTGGTGTCATCACCTGGTTCCGCCACGACAACGCTCGGGGGAACTACCTCGAACTCACCGGCGACGATGGCTGGGTCTATCACTACTCCCACATGAACAACGACACGCCGGGAACCGATGACGGGGCAAACCTGTTCGAGTTCGCGTTCGCCCCAGGAATGGACCGCGGCGTGCGGGTCACTGCTGGGCAGCTCATCGGGTTCATGGGCGATTCCGGCAACGCCGAGTACGCCGGGTCACACCTTCACTTCGAGATCGAAACTCCCGATGGGTTGGCGATCAATCCGACCCCGAGCGTCGATGCCGCCAGGATTCGGGTTGGCATGCCTTCGATCCCTGCCAGCCTGCTGGGCCCATTCAATTCTGCGCTCGCGTTGAGCAACGACGTATTCACGACCTTGAAAGGTCGGCCGCCAACATCGGCCGAGGCTGCTTCACTCGCACAAGCCGTCGTCAGCGGTGGGCTCGCCAATGCGCTGACGAGTTACGTCGATAGCTCGTCCTCGGTGGCCCAGATCGATCGGTTGTACGTCGCGTACTTCCTTCGACGCCCAGACTTCGGCGGTCTTCGATACTGGCTCGAGGTTCGCGCCTCGGGCGAGACCGTCACCGAGATCGCTGACTACTTCGCCGACGGCGACGAGTTCCAGGCCCGCTACGGAAGCCTCGCATTCTCCGACTTCGTCGATCAGCTCTACCGAGATGTGTTGTCTCGCGAGCCCGACCAAGCGGGCAAGGTTTACTGGTTGGCCGAACTGGCAGCCGGTCGTGTCACGCGGGGCACGATTGTCGTGCAGTTCACCGAAGGAGCCGAACTCATCGGGATCACCGGCCAACGGAGTGAGGTCGTCGGGCTCATGGCGCTCTTCGGTGACACCAGCCCGACCGATGCCGAAATCGATGCCTGGATCGCCGATCGAGCAATCATGTCGCTTCCCCAAGCGGTCGACGCTTGGTTCCTCAACGGTGCGTGAATTCAGTCGTTCGTGAACGACGCGCACCACGCGGCAACGGCCTCACAGAAGCCATCGAGCTGTCGCTCCGAGACCGGGATCGACAGGGCAATGAAGCCGCGACGAGCGAGGTAGTAACCAGCGTCGAGCATGTCGAAGAAGAACAGTTCTCGGTAACGCTCATCGGCATCCACGAGGTCGGCAGGCGAGCGGATGGGGCCGGGTACGGGATGCACGTTCATCAACGATCCGAGTCCCGACACCGTCATGGGTAGCCCAGACCGTTCGAACGTCGACGACAGCCTGCTGCGAAGGTGCTCACCCTTGTCGTTGAGTGCGCCGATGGCATCAGCCGTCGCGACCTTTTCGAGGGTTGCGACACCCGCTGCCATCGTGAGCACGTTGTTGTTGAACGTGCCAGCGTGACCGAGGGGTTCGAGGTTGGCAAAGGGTCCGTCGGACGAGGATCGACTGGTGTCGAAAACCGAGAGGATGTCGGCCCGACCACCGAACGCGCCGAAGCTCATACCGCCAGCGAGGTACTTGCCAAAGGTGGTGAGGTCGGGCATCACGTCGAACCGTTGCTGGGCGCCGCCGGGCGCCAGCCGAGAGGTCATCACCTCGTCGAAGATGAGCAGGCTCTCATGTTGGTGGCAGAGGACGCGTAGTCCCTCGAGAAAGCTGCGATCACCGGGGATGCAGCCGCCCGAACCGAGCATGGGCTCAACGAGCACGGCCGCAATCTCACCATCGCGGCGATCGAGAATGGCCGCCACCGAGGCGAGATCATTGAACGTGGCCATCTCGGTATCGAACGGCACATTGATGGCCTGACCGCTCGCACCGTAGGTCAGTACGCCGCCGTGATAGCCGCCATCGAACACGATGATGGCCGAGCGACCTGTGACATGGCGAGCGGTCGAGATGGCCATCAGGTTGGCTTCGGTTCCTGAATTGGTGAACCGAACTCGTTCGAGCGACGGGAATCGATCGACCATGAGTTTGGCGAAGCGGATCTCGTTTGGGTGGGTGGTCCCAAGCGCCCAGCCCGAATGCAGTGCGGCGGTGACAGCATCGGCGACGGCGGTAGGGGAGTGGCCGGCAAGCCCAGCGGTGTAGTTGCCGAGGAGATCGACCACGGTGTGACCGTCGACGTCGGTGAGGAGGGCGTCTTCGGCGGTCGCCACTCGAAAGGGAAAAGGATCGAAGTGCAGGACCGTGCGGGTGTGCCCACCGGGCAAGTATTGAGCGGCTTCGCTGGCCATTGCCGCTGATGTCGGCCGTTTCGCGACATAGTTGGATCTGGCGGTTGCGAGGCGATGGTCGAGGCTGGTGGTCACGGGCGCCACGCTAACGGTCGACATTCCTGCCGTCGAGACCGGCGGGTCCGAACGACTGCGCGCGTTGAGTGCTGAGAAACGGTCACTGGCAGCGGTTTCCTCACCACCATGTCGCGAACCGCGCGTGCGTCGCCGCTGTTGGCGCGAGAATGACATCAGTGGAGTTTCGGGGGAAAACAGGGTCAGAAGCTTGGATACTCAACCCTTCGTCTTGTGGATAACTCTGTGGGCTTTGTGGACAGTAGGTGTGTCGCACCGCTCGATGATGAGTCCTGGTTCGTGTTCGCCACCACACTCGGTGACATCGAGGCGAACCGTAGGTCTCGATGACGCCGAGGACATCAGTCCTGATGGGAAGGCTGCGATCACGCATTGCTGCGTCCGACATCGGCGGGCGGCGGGCATCGAGGCCAGACTGGTCGTTGAGCTTCCTGGCTCGAAGGTCGTCGATCCAATGCTCGACGAGGTGCGGGCACTGCTGGCTCGGTCCGCATCAGCCCGGCAGGCGTTTCCGGGCGACCGGCGAAGCGAGTAGACCGTCGGGAAACAGTGCTGCTTCAACGACCGGTGTTCCGAGAACCCGCTTCCTTGATCTTGGCTGCCGAGTTCGCTTGGCTATGCTTTCGCCAGTCATGAGCATCCTCGCCGGTCCCTTCTCGATGCTCCTGGCAGCGCTGTTGTTGTCAGGGGCCGACAAGGTGGTTCGTCCGGTGGGAGCGGCACGGGCATTGGTGACAGCCGGGTTCGTGCCAGGGTCATCGCCAAGGCGGCGGCATCGTAGGAGCCTCATGCTCGCCCGCACCCTGGGCGCAGTCGAACTCGTGATTGCCATGGCAGCTGCCTACGCAATTCTCGTTCTTGGTTCCACCGATGTCGCAGCGTTGACCGCGGTCTTCTTGGTGGCCGCGCTGTACGCGGGATTCGCGCTCTTCCTCAAGCGAATCGAAGGAATCAGCCCCGGTGGTTCTTGTGGATGCTTCGGCGGTTCGGTCAGCGGCCCGCTGCATGTCGTAGCCAACCTTGGCGCTGCTGGGTTGGCGATTGGTATGGGACTCTCCATGGTGTTGCTTCCGAGCGAACAGCCGCTTCGCCACCTGCTCGCCGATGCTGGCATCGCCATTCCTCTGGTGTCGTCTGCTGTTGTTGGTGGGTGGCTACTCCTTGTCACGCCGTCGCTGGTCACCGAGTTACGACAGGCGCAATCGGGGGCATCTCGGTCGGTTCCCACCTTCGCGATCTCGAAACGGATTCGCCAATGACGCTCACGATGACCCTCACGGATCACTTCGCTTCGGTGCTCGATCGCCGTACGAGTCGCAGAGGTTTCGTTGGCCGCACTGCCATCGTTGGGAGTGCCGTCGCCGTGAGTGGCACCGACTATGTGCTTCGGCCGGGCACTGCTTACGCCTCTATTTGCCGCTGTCCTCGTCAAGCGGTGTCAGGCAACCAACAGGCCTGCGGTTGCGGGGATCTCTGTTGTGACGGCTACACCGAATTCTGCTGCCAGATCTACGGCGAGAACTCGTGCCCGACCGACTCGATCCTTGCCGGCTGGTGGAAGGTCGACAATTCGACATTCTGTGATGGCGCCGCGCGCTATTACATGGACTGCAACCAATCCAGTCCCCGTTGTAGTTGTGGGGATCGAGGGGTGTGCCGGCCGGCCGACAGCACGTGTGGATGCCGATCATGCGATAGCCGGGCCGATGGGTGCACAACGTTTCGCTACGGAAACTGCAACAACGATGTTGCCTGCGTCGGTCCGATCATGTGTCGCGTCGTGACCTGCACCAAGCCGTGGGAGATCGATCCCGGGTGTTCGACCGTGGCTCGAACCGACCCGGCTACCGCATTTCATCATCGACCCTGCCTCGAAGCGCCTGTCGAGGCGACAACCGAAGCGCTGGCGTTCGCGTCGGCGGTCTTCATCGACTATCTCGAGCGGCCGCCGACCGACTCGGAACAACTCGAGTACGCAACACGTTTCGTCAGCGGTGAGAGCCGCAGTCGCATCTCCTCGTCGTTGGCGGCGAGTGCGGTCTACGTGGGCTTCTTCGTCGACTCCATCTATCTGTCGGTCTTCGGCCGAGCTGCCGACACCGACGGCCGTGACTACTGGACCAACCAGATCATCGGTGGTCTGACACCGGCGGATGTTGCCGCACTCTTCTACGGGTCAGCGGAGTTCTTCGCCGGCTCGAGCAGTGTCGTTGGCTATGTCACCCGTCTGTACCAAGAGATATTGGGTCGCGAACCGGAACCGGACGGTCTCGACTTTTGGGTCGTCCAGGTCGAAACCGACGACGATCGGCTGAGCATCGCCGAGTCGTTCTATTCCTCGGCGGAATCCCGCCGCCGCCGAGTCACGAACCTCTACCTCCGATTCCTCGATCGTGAGCCTGAGGAGGCTGGACTCGACTACTGGGCTGAGCAGCTCCTGGTCGAGGACGACCTCGAGCTGGCAACATTCCTCTCCGGTAGCGAGGAATATCTCGCTCGTGCGATTGCGAGGTTCGCCCCATGAACATCGTCGTTTGGTTACTCGTCGCCATCGTAGGGTTGTTGTCGCTGCTCGTGGTGGGACTGCTGCGCAGCCACGCAGTGATTCTTCGTGCGCTCTACGACGCGGGTATCGACCTCGACCCCGACGGCCACGTAACCAGTCGGGCGACGAGCGATCTTCGCCCCACCGTCGAGTTCACTTCTGACACCGCCCCAACGATTCGCACGATTGATGGGGTTCCCGGTCCGGTCGACCTGACCGGGACGCGAGTACCTGATCTCGTTGGTCTGACGCCGACCGGCGGTGCTCGCACGGTTGCGGTCAACGGTCGCGGCGCCACGCTCTTGGCCTTTCTCACCACGGGATGCGCCACCTGTGCGACGTTCTGGTCGGAGTTCGCCGGCGGCGTCGCGTTGCCAGCCGACACCAGACTCGTGATCGTTACCAAAGGCGGGAACGAGGAAAGCCCCGCCGACATCGCGGCAATGGCGCCGTCGGGCGTCGTCACGATTGCGTCGAGCGAAGCGTGGGATGACTATCGCATCCCTGTCGCTCCCTATTTCGTCCTCGTCGATGGCCGTCGTGGCATCGTCGCCGGCGAGGGTGCGGCCCACAGTTGGGCCCTGGTTTCTCAGCTGCTCGAGCGAGCGCTGGCCGACGCGGGGTACGCCGAGGGCGAGATGCGTCGGCGAGACGTCCTGCTCGGTCGACGACGCCACGATCGAGTCGATCTCGATCTGCGTGATGCCGGCATCGTTCCTGGCGATCCCCGGCTCTACCACGGTCCGGTCGACTCCGAGTGAGTACCCCCGTTCTCCTCATCGGTTTGACTGCGGCGGTCCTCGGCGCCATCCGCTCCACCTGGTCGCCCTGAGGTGAGTCGATGCTCTCGAGCATCCACCCCCTCGGTGAGCGGGGTAGACGAAACAACTTTGCGACAACGGCCTGGGCCTTCACCATCGGCAGCGTCGTCGGCGGGGCGATGACCGGTGCCGTGGTTGGTGGCATCGGTGCTGCACTCGATGCCATCGTGATCCCTGACAGTGAACAGGTGCGGCTCATGGCGGTGCTGGTGGTCGCCGTGGTCGCCCTCGGTTTCGAATTGAGCGGCCGCTCATTGCCCTCGGTCGAACGTCAGGTCAACGAGAACTGGCTCGGGGAATTTCGTGGGTGGGTCTACGGAGTGGGCTTCGGCGTTCAGCTCGGAGCCGGGGTCGCCACCTATGTCACCGCTGCGGCGGTGTTGCTCTGGCTCCTCACCATGGTCGTCGTCGGTTCGATTCCTGCTGCCATCGGGATCGGTGCAACCTTTGGGTTGGTGCGGGGATCGTCGATTCTGTTCGCCCGGTCGATCACGAGCCCCGAACGCCTCGTCGAGTTCCATCGAAGACTTCATCGCTCGGTTGGCTCGGTCCGATTCTTGACTCGTGCTGCCTTGGCAGCGCTGACCCTCGCCGCGGCTGTTGCTGCCAACGGCGCATAGAAAGGACGTCGCCCGTGAGGCAGTCTGACGACACTGCTTCCTTCGCAATGATGCGAACGGCTTCGATGCAACTTGGATTACCGCCGGGTTGGGAGGCCGAAATCGACGCAGGTTCGGGTCAGGCGGAAGCTGCCGGACCGACGGTGGCAACGCCTCGCGTGCATGCCGCCAACTTTGCCCTGCCACCGGATCGGGGCGATTTCGGAAGTGGCGCCGTCGAGCGGATGCAGTCGGGGGATGTGCTGATCTGCCTGCTCGAGGAAGATGGCTCGGTCATCGGGTCGCGTCTGTTCGACCATGAAGGGTTGCCAGTACTCACCGCCGATGATTTCTCACCGACCGGGATGCAGCGCCCGATCCGTGGACAGTCGGGGGCGCAGAAATTCTTCCATCACAACCAACGAGCATTTGCGCTCTACGTCGTTGTCGGGAGCCACCTGTCGCGTTCGTCGTTCATCGACGAGATCAATCAAGTGATTGCCACGATCGAGGTCAGCTGACAAAGGCACTGAGTGCGGTCAGTCGATCAGCACGGTGAGCGTGATGTTGGCGACGTCGCCAACATCGATACCTGCTCGCTTCCGAATCTCTTTCTTCACCGGGAGGAGGTAGGGCCCGGCATTTTTCTGAGCGAACACCGATGTCTTCCACTCGATGTCGCCGACGCACACGCGTACTCTGACCGACCCGAACCCGCCGATGTGCGGTGCAAGATCGCGAATGACCTCGGTCTCGTCTTCGGGGACGGTGAGAAACACCCAAGACCCGCTCGAATGGAGCCACAGCGGCGCGTCGAACTCGAACGTGGGTTCCATGGATCGACCTCAGCCCAGGCCGCTGTGGTTTGCTCCGACCAACACGACCACCATCAGACAGGTCTCGTCGAACGGATTGCGCCACGCATGGCGGGTGCCGTTCTGGATCACGGTGTCGCCGGCACTGAGTTCTCGTGTTGCGCCGTCGTCGAGTTCGAGCACGATTCGACCGGACACGACGAACTCGTAGTCGACGGTTGCGGTCGTGTGCATCCCGGGAGTCTCGGGCTCCATGTGCGCAGCAAGTCCCGGAAGGGCCGATTCCATCTTGGCGAGGGCGGATTCGATATCGAGGTCGTCATAGCCGACCGAGGCGTCGGGCGGAACGCTGAACAACCCAAATCGGAATCCTGCGACCGGCGGGAAGTACTGCATTGCAGAGGGAGCCGAGCCGTTGCCGGGAAAACTGAGAGTGGTGTCGGCGCCCCAGAGGCGGAAGAAGTCTGCCCCTGGCAGCAAGTCGATGGTGGTGGGCTCGACGAGTTCATCGCTGGCAAAGATTGCCTTGCCTGATTCGTCATGACCGGTGACCACTCGTCTGATTGCCATGGGCCATCCTTACACGCCGAGCCAACCTTGGCTCAACAGCTGATCCCGCGCGAACCTACGCCGGAGCCGGGTACGACCTCGTTGCAGCGGTTGATCCTGGCCGGTGTCGTGGACGACGAGCCTTGGCGGGAACGGCCCCGAGCCCGGTCGACGTCGACACCGTCTCGCCCTGAACACAGAGGCGTGCGGGGGCTATGGCGCTCGCTTGGCCCGAGGGTGTTCGTTCACCAAGAGCCAAGCGGGTGGCGGCTCCTCGAGGCCGAGCTCGGCCAGGAGCTGATGGCTGTACGCCACTCGGCCGGTGAGATCGCCCGACACCAGGGCCAGGGCCGCTCTCGCCATCATCGATTCGTCTTCGACGAACTGTTCGCGGTCGGGGGTGATCAGCTGATGGTGCACGACGCCCGGGGTCGCGACGATCGAGGTCGGTGACAGTGCGTTGACCGTGATCCCGTCGGGCGCCAACTCTGCAGCCAGTCCGGTGGAAAACCGTTCCAGCGCCGCCTTGACCATGCCGTAGATCGTGCCGCCGGCGCCGGCGCCTCCCGACGTGATTGCATCGGGCTCGGGGTGCAGCGCTGCCTTCGAGGAAATATTGAGAATCGAACCTGATCCACGCGCTCGCATGCCGGGGATGACGAGCTGGGCCAATTCGAAGGGCGCCCGCACCTGCACTTCGAACATCAGCCGCCACCGTTTCTCGGCGATGTCAGAGACTGGCTCGAAGAACGTGACTGCGCCGTTGTTGACGAGGATGTCGATCGGTCCGAGTTCAGCCACGACCTCGTCGATCAACCGGGCCCGGTCGGCGGGCCGTGAGAGATCGGCAACGACAGGGTGGGCGAT
>JBBQUN010000107.1:0-14552 GCA_038212405.1 Acidimicrobiales bacterium
GGTGATGTCGCCGACGTCCTCGTCATCGATCTCGGGTTCTGGTGGAGTGCTTGTCGGGCCAGCGGCTGGTGCATCTGTTGGGGGTGGGGTGACCGCCTTGGGGGCGTTGGCATCGACGATGATCGTGATCGTGATCGGTCGTGCGAATCGCTCGACCAGCGCTCCTTCGATCTCGGAACGAACGTCTTCGCAGCGCGGCAGGTAGTAGTTGTTGGGGACCGAGAACGTTGCGCTATCGCTGGTCTCGTCGGCGGCGACGGGCGACGCCGCAGCAAAGCGGACCCGGGCTCGTTGTGAGACCGAATCGAGGAGGCCGCTGTCGAGTGCTGCCACGAGCGAGTCGAGCGAGAACGGCTTTGGGCTTTCCGTCGCCGCGAACGCAGTTGGTGAGGCTGGGGCTGATGGAGCAGGCGTTGGCGACGTTGACGCTCGCGCCGATTCATCCAATGTCTCGGCCAAATTGGCTCGAGCACGATCGGCTCGTCCGCTTGCGCCAGCCGGGACGGGAGCGGTGGGGGCGGTGCTGTTGCGGCGAACGGGAGGCGGGGGAGAGCCAGCCGGGGGAGAGCCAGCCGGGGCCGGAGTTGGCGTATCGGAGACGGCTCCTTCGGAGCCAGCTTCAGTGGAGGTCGCTGCACTGGAGGTCGCTGCACTGGAGGTTGCTGCACTGGAGGTTGCTGGAGCGGGGGTGGGCGTCGTACCGGGGCTCGTTGCTACTGAGGCGCAGGCTCCGCCGGACGACAACGCAGCGACTTGCGCTTCGAGTTGTTCGATCCGTTGGAGGAGTCCGGCGGTGTCATTGCCGTCGCGACGTGACAGGCGCAAGAGGGCGACCTCGAGCGGCACTCGCTGGTCAGGGGCCTGGCGCATCTCGACCAGTGCATGGCCGAGCATCTCCAGCGATCGCGTAATCGTGGCTGGCCCCAGTTTGCCTGCCAGTTCTGCCGATGCTGATCGTGCGTTCTCGCTCAGCTGGTTGAGCGGTGCGCCCATCGAGGACAAGAACGCATTGCGAAGGGTTTCGACCGTGGTCTCGCCGATGATGCGTGGTTCGCGCCCGGCCTCGATGGCTCGCTCGACGGCCGCAATCGTCGCCGGCGCGTCTCCATCGCCGATGGCGAGTGCGAGTTCGACCCCGATGTCGGATCCCTTGGGAACGCCGCCGGCGGCGGCGACCAGATCAAGCGCCGACAAGGTGTCCCGAGCCGAACCTCCGCCTTGGCGGAGTGCGTATTCGATGCCAGCTTCGTCGATGTCGAGCCCGGCATCGGCGATGACGTAGCGCAGATGCTGATCGAGATCGTCGCCCGGCAAGAGATTGAACTCGAAGTGCTGGGTGCGGCTGCGAATGGTCGAAACGACCTTGTGTGGCTCGGTCGTTGCCAGCACGAAGACCACGTGTTCCGGCGGTTCTTCCAGCGTCTTGAGCAGTGCGTTCTCGGCGCCGGAGGTGAGCATGTGCACCTCGTCGAGGATGTAGACCTTGGTGCGTCCCGGCGATCCGAGCGCAACCTTGGAGATGAGCTCGCGTATGTCATCGACTTTGTTGTTCGAAGCAGCATCGAGCTCATGGAGGTCGAACGAGGTGCCGCTTTGAATGTCGATACAGCTCTTGCACTCGCCACACGGCTCGCCGTCGGTGAGGTTCTCGCAGTTGAGCGCCTTCGCAAGCACGCGTGCCGTGCTGGTCTTGCCGGTGCCACGCGGCCCACTGAATAGGTACGCGTGGCTGTGTCGGCCCTCGGCTACCGCGGTCTGGAGCGCCTTGGTGACATGGGATTGACCCTTGATCTCGGCGAAATTCTGAGACCGGTATCGGCGGTAGAGAGACTGGTACGCCACAAATTCGAGCCTACCGGTGGGGGCTGACAGTCACTTTGACTTCGTTGTCGCTACGTGGCTTCGCCGATCTGGAACACGACCGCTGGCTGCCTCGTCTCTCGGCATCGTTGACACTCCAGGTCCATGCCTGGTCCTTCGAGGGGGGCCAAAACGCAGAACCACCTGCTCTCGCAAGTGACGGCCAGACGATCTGCGGCGCACCGAACGATCCGCTGAGAGCTGCTGCCTTCCGGCCCTGACTCGGTTCACGGGGTTCAGTCGCACAGGGTCCGACCGTCACCTGCCAAAGCAGGTGGAACGTCCGCTAGCCTATCGGATTCGTGGGCAGCTCAACCCTGCACGCGATGCTGGAGGAGTGCGAGAGCGGCCGAATCGGCACGCTTGGAAAGCGTGTGAAGGGCAACCTTCCGTGGGTTCAAATCCCACCTCCTCCGCCAAAGCTGGCTCACTGGGCCAGATTCGCTCCGAGTCGGCACCGCAGCGGTGCCGACTCGGTACGTTCTTGGGGCCTGTTCGCCACTGCGGATGCCTGGGGCTAGATTGCGCCGGTGACCGATCCCGCTCCCGCCGATCAACCGCCGAGTTCGCAGGCGTCGTCGTGGTTTGGCGTCACTGCCGAACACGAACGTTTGATGCGTTTGGCCCTGGCCGAAGCGCAGCGGGCCATCGACCACCACGACGTACCCGTTGGTGCGCTCGTCTTTCAAGGCGATGTACTGATCAGCTCGCGGCACAACGAGCGTGAGCTGACGGGTGACCCAACGGCCCACGCCGAGGTGCTCGCTCTTCGTGACGCGGCCGAACGCCTGGGTCGTTGGCGGCTGGGCGACTGCACGCTCGTCGTCACGCTCGAGCCGTGCGTGATGTGTGCTGGCGCCTTGCTCAACGCCCGGATCGACACGGTTGTTTACGGAGCCGCCGACATGAAGGCGGGGGCCTGCCTGAGTCTCTACAACGTGTGTGACGATCCCCGGCTGAACCACCGAATCGAAGTGGTGCCGGGCGTGCTCGAAACGGAGTGCTCCAGCCTGCTCTCTGAGTTCTTCGCCGCCCAACGTTGATGTCGAGCGAGTAGTCGAAGGCCAGCGTCGCGGCCATGAGCCTGGCTGAGGGGCTTCGAGCAGCACGTTGTTTCCAGTCAGAGATGCTTGAGAGCTTCTCGTTTCGAGAGCCCCGATAGCTGAGTGTCGAGATCGGCGACGAGTGCTCGAACGGCGTCGGGATCGGTTCGTGCGTACTGGCGAAGCGCCCACCCAATCGCCTTGCGCATGAAAAAGTCCCGATGATCGGCTTGGACACGGACGTACCGAAAGAGCCGCTCCACATCGGTGTCGGACTTCCACATGAGCTGATGGAGCATTGCCGTGCGCGCCACCCAGAGGTTGTCATCGACGATCCAGGCGTCCATCTCGTCGCCCAATTCCGGATGCGCCCTGACGAGCACACCGACAACGTGGACCGCAAGAGAATCGACGGTGTCCCACCAGGACTTGGTGGTGATGAGTTCGCGGATCTCTTGCAGGTCACGAACGTCCAACGTCGCTGCTCGCTTGCGCAGGATGTCCGTTGCGACCAGCTGGAACTCGCGTTCGGGTTCGTTCCAGCACGCCGCAGCGAATGACAGGAGCTCGCCACTGGTGGCGCCGCCCGACGCAGTGAGAACCGGCTTCTGGGCCGCCCGCCGAACTGCTGCCGGCAGCCCGAGGAACTCGAAGTGGTGTTTCATGTAGGCCGCCATCTCGGCGGCTCGCTGCGGATCGGCGGCCGCCTCGAAGTCGTCTCGAAGTTCGGGGAGGCGATCGGTGAGGGTGAGCGGCACGAGTCGTTCCTAGCAGAGGTGGCCTCTCATCAGACGTAACCGTTTCGTTGAAGTGGCAGCGCCAGGGAGCGAAAGCCGGCAACGGTCGCGGGGTAACGATTGCCTCGGCCTGCGACACTGTCCCCATGACCCGCTCGCCTCTCATGCTGTTTCTCGGAGCGACGCTCGCCCTCACCGCTTGTGCTTCTGACTCGTCCGCGCCAGAGCGTGACACGGCACCGGTAGAGGCCGCCACGACGACGATCTCGACGTCAACCTCGGCCGTCGAGTTGGCACAGGTTCCGGCGACGCCTGCCGAAGCGGCAGGGTTGGTGATTGGACTGCTCAACGGTTCGGAGTTGACCGAGGCTGAATTCGAAGCGAAATTCGCCATGACTTTTCGTGATGCGATTGAATTCGATGACTTTTCGGCGGTGCTCGCTCAGGTGGGTGCCGACGGGCCGTGGACCCTCGGCGAACCACGATCCGAGGCTGTAACGACCGCGGTTTACGTCATGAGCGCTCCTGGTGGCGAGATCTTGCTGATCGATGTGGCAGTCAGCCCGGCGGGCGAGGGCATCGTTGGTCTCTTCTTCTCACCTGATCAGGTTTTCGAGCCGCCGGAGAGCGTCGAGGATGCACTCACCAGACTCGCTGCGCTCGGTCGGGTTCGTGCCGTTGTTGCCGATGCCTCGAATGGTGCGTGCGCACCCATTGTCGACGCAGCGGCCAACGAGGTCATGCCGCTCGGCTCGGCTTTCAAGCTGTATGTGCTTGGGGCCGTCGTGAAGGCAATGGACGACGACTCGATCAGCTGGGACACGCCGGTGGCCATTCGCGACGACCTCGACAGCCTGCCGTCGGGCACGACGCAAGATGTGGAGCCCGGCACCGAGATGAGCGTTCGCGCATTGGCCGAGCTCATGATCTCGATCTCCGACAACACCGCGACCGACCACTTGATCGATCTGGTCGGTCGTGACGCAGTCGAAGCGATCCTGGTGCCGATGGGAAACGACGCCATCGAACGCAACCGACCGTTCCTCACGACTCGGGACCTTTTCATCCTCAAGTTCGCTGACCCTGCACTGGGTGAGCGATACGCCATTGCCGACGAGACCGAACGGCGTTCGATACTTGCGGATGACGTTGCCGCAACACCGTTGCCAGACCTGTCGTTGGTCGACACGTCGAAGCCGGTGTTGGTAGAGGAAGTCGAATGGTTCGCGAGTCCCGTTGCGATGTGTGATGCCATGGTCTGGCTCACCGCTGATCCGACTGCCCGTGAGATCCTTGCGTTGGATCCAGGGCCGCCGTCGAACTCGCCGAACTGGGAGACGATCGCCTTCAAGGGCGGCTCCGAGCCGGGGTTGTTGTCCATGGTGTGGTGGACCTCCACCGCCAACGGCCGAGCGTTCGTGACTGCCGGCAGCGTGGTCTCGCCGACAGGCCCGATCGAGGACGCCGAGGCGGCGAATCTGCTGGCGTTCCTCCGAGACGAGGGTCCGGGACTCGATGAGGTCGGTGGGAGCGATTGAAGGCGGTAGCCTCGCCAACGGAAGATTGCCA
Source organism: Acidimicrobiales bacterium (assembly GCA_038212405.1). Lineage (GTDB taxonomy): Bacteria > Actinomycetota > Acidimicrobiia > Acidimicrobiales > SZUA-35 > JBBQUN01. Next base: position 5,210 of record JBBQUN010000107.1, read on the forward strand.
GAGCGGACGAATGGGGCGGCCTCGAAAGCCGTTGTAGCACTTCGTGTTACCAAGGGTTCGAATCCCTTATCTTCCGCCACAAAGACCCTGATCAGGTATGGTTTCGACAGAAGCCGAACCGGTCAGGGTCTTTCTCGTTTGGGGCTTCGAAAGGGGACCATAACACTGTGGTAACACAGGCAGCGGGGTGCAAGAGCAGAGGCCGAACGTTTGCGAGCACAGTTGCAGACTGTTGTGATGGCCGGTCAAGTGTTCGACTTCGAGTCGGGCCTGCCTGCGGATTGGGTGTCGAGCGGCGAGACGTGGTGGACGTGGAGCCGCCAATGGTTGCAGCTGAAGTGGCCAGGATGGTCCGGCAACTCGCGCCGATCGGCCGTCGAGTCGCTTGTCGCCCTCACGCCAATTCATGGTGCGTCCCGGAGCACCCAAGCCACCCGGCGATCTACGCGGTTGGCTGCGAACGGAGGGTTTCGAGCTTCGTGGTGAGCTCGATCGAGACGGCGAGATGGCCCGATGGCTCGACCGGTGTTCGGTGCGGCTCAACGACATGCAGCCCGGGGTGCTCGAGGCGGCGTTGACCGGTGCGACCACACGCGCTGATGGCAAGGCGATGTCGGTCGAGGTGATTCGTCGCCGCCGCACGACGCTCAACGCCGTGCTCAAGTTGGCTGTTCGCCGCGGCCATCTCGATGCGAATCCCATGGAGAAGGTGGAATGGAAGGTGCCCGATCGAACACTTGCCGTCGATATCTCGGCGGTACCGTCGTTCAGGGACATCGCCGCGATCGTGGACTTCACCAAGTCGGGACCCCCGGCGTCTCGCCGCTATGCAGCCCTGTTTGGGTGCGTGGGGTTTTCGGGCATGCGACCTTCTGAAGCGATGGGGCTTCGCGTCGATGATCTGACGTTGCCGACCCAGGGCTGGGGCCTGGCGACACTTCGAGGAGCAACCACGACACCGGGCATTCGCTTCACGAACGACGACGAAGTGTTCGAAGACAAGGAACTGAAGCAACGCGCCGTTGGTGCCGTGCGGGCGTGCCGCTCTCCCCGGTGTTGGTAGCCCTGCTCGAGGAACATCTGGTCGCGTTTCCATCGGTTGATGGCCGGGTCTTCACCACGTCGAAGGGCACGCCGATGAGTTCGACCAGCTACAGCGTGGCCTGGAAGCGGGCACGGGCTCACCTCTGGCCCGGGTCGACGGTCCTTGCTGACGTCACGTTGTACGACCTCCGCCATTCGGCGGCCACGCTCATGCTGCGTGCCGGCGTGATGCCGGCCGAGGTGGCTCGGCGACTCGGTCACTCCGTCGATGTGCTGATGCGCACCTATGCCGGGGTACTCGACGACGAGGCCGATCGTTCCAACCTGATCATCGACCAGGAGCAGAGCGGCGTACTGGATCGTGACCCCCAGCACTGAGCACCCCCATCCGCGACCGGTCTGGGGAATCTGGAATCACAACCAACTCTGCCTGAGCATCGGAAGTCCCCGGCTCAAGGCGGACACTGAAGCCGACGGGCCGGTCACCGTTCACCTCGGCAGCATCAACGACGTCGTGATCGTCGAGGGCACAACGGCCGGCGCGACCCTCGACAGCCGGCTGTTGGATGTGTACAACACCAAGTACGACTGGAACTACACGGTCGATGAGTACGGGCCGTCTACTACCGTCGAGCCCGCGAGGGTGATCGTGTGGCGATCGGCGGGGTGGGCTGGACGGGAGGGCTTTCAGGCCACCGGCCGCTGGTCATTTGGGTCCCCTTCCGACTGACCCCGACACTCAACACCCGCTCCAGAATGCCGACGACGCAAGCCTTCATCCACCGCTCTGTATCGGCACTTCTTCGGGCCGCGAAGCGCTCGAGAATGTGCGGCGCCGTACTCGACCCGAACGGATCAGTCACCGATCGTCGTGCCGGATCCTGCTCGAGTCCGAGCCTGCGCCGCCGATGTTGATATGCGCCCGTGATCCGGCGATAGGTCCCCCCCGGACGCGCAGCCGGTTGAGCATTGTGGGGCGCCTTGAGCACTGTTGACCTGGCAGCTCAACAGATGAGCTGGACTCCCATTGGATTGATGGCCGGGATGATCGATGATCGGCCGACGGCGCGGGCCGGCCGTTCGAGGGCGTCGCGCAATCGCTGCCGGTCGTCGACATCGAGACCTTCGAATGGTTGCTCGGCCAGCTCGTCGGTGACTCGTTCGACCTCGGCGCGGACGGCCACGCCGTGATCGGTGATGGTGCCGTCAGTGAGCAGGCACCGCTGTTCGAGGAGGGCGGTGGTGTTGGCCCACTCGGCGTCCGTCCAGCCTCGGTTGGGCTGCAACGCGTCGCGTGCCTTACCGCCGTCGGACACGAAGAGCACGGCGACCTCCAGCGCAGTGAGCCCGTGGGTTGCCCAAGCGTTGACGTGGCTGTCGCCGCGGTGTTCTCGCAGGTTGGTCGCGAGTTGCCACAGAGCGGCGACCGGATCGTCCGGGCGGCCGAGGTTGCGGTTTGCCGCAAACAGCGGTCGCCCGCCGGGGGATCCGCTGTGGCTGCCTGCGTCGAGTGCGGCGAGGAGCCAGTCGTCGGCCAGGACCGCGTCGAGCTCCTCCCCGGCCAGGCGGCGGAGCGTGGCCGCCGCACTCGTCGATCGGGCTTGGATCAGCGGCGGCGGGGATGCGAGATCCCAGATCGCGGGGACGGCGCGCTCGACCATCGATGGCGCGAACCCGAAGAACGCAGCGGTCACCGTTCCGGCCGAACACGCGCCGAGCGGCGCGGCGCGATAACCGAAGTAGCGGCGCCAGAACCCTCCGATACCGAGCGCCGTGGCCGCTTCGCGAGGCTCGGGCGCAAAGTACGTGACGGCGTGGAGGGTTCGAGGCGGCGCCACAGCTCCCTCGGGAAGTTCGTCACGACGGCTCCAGATATCAGCCGTCGCTGAGATCCACGTGCCGGACGGAACAGGTCTCAATCAGCGCTCCGTACCCCTCCGGCAGGAACGAAACCCGCCAATCGTCCCCGAACCGCGCCTTCACCGCGTCGAGGTCCCGCCACAACGAGGCGAAGATGACCGTCTCTCCTTCGGCCGTGATCTCTCGGCCGAAGAAGTACCCCTCACTGCCCGGCTCGCCCCGGACCACTTGCGCCGAGGTCGTCGCGAATCTCGCCAGCAGCTCCGCCGCGCAGCCCGGCTTCGGCCTGACCTCGAACAGTCCCAGGATCGGCCCGCTTCTTGGTCCATTGCGTTGCATCGGCGTCTCCTCCCAAAGGCTCCGGTTGTGTGCGCGTGCGCGCACACGTCGTCCAGCGTCTCACGGACAGCGCGACCCCGGCCGGACTCGCCTGGAACCCGCACGCGTCCCGCAACTCGCCGGACAACGGCACAAGGGCGTCCCCGATGTGCCGTTTCATCGGCACTCATATCGCGCGTGCCCAGGAGCTGCTTGAGCCGAGCAGATCGGCACTTCTTCCTCACGGCTGCCCGATCAGAATGTCGGCGGCCGCCGCCTTGGTCGAGGGTCCCTCCTAGACGATTGAGGGGTCGACGGAGGGGCGATCAGGCTTGACGTCCCAGGACACCCATATCGTCAGCTGATGCGGCGCAGACGACTCGCTCAGGTTTGGCACGACTGCGGCCGGCGTCGACTCGGCGGCGGGACATCCCCAAAGTTGACGGCGGCCGCCCGCCACCCGCCCGATGTCGCCGTTCCGATCTGAGAACTAACTTCGACGGCTACGGATGAACCGGACGATCAGCAGGAGCAGGATCGAGCCGACGATGGAGCCCACGAGCCCGCCAGCCTGGAGGGCGCCGTCTTCGGAGTCGAACCCGAAGATCACTGCGCCGAGGAAGCCGCCGAGCAAAGACCCTCCGACGCCGAGCGCCCACGTTTGGAGCAGCGACATGGAGTCGTCGCCGGGGACGACGGCCCGGGCGAGCAGACCAAACAGGAATCCGAAAACCAGCAAGATGAGAATGAACCAGATCACGAGCGGACAGTACCCGGGTCGTGAGATCCCAAACATTGGCTCCGTATGCCCCTGGATCGCCGAACGTACTCTGCTGAAGCAGGCCTGAGCGCGAGCGGCGGCGAGCCTCCGGTTGAGGTAGGTGGTGTCCAACGTCGTCGACACCGATCATCTGTGTTGGGCGATGACTGGCTCGGTGGGCGGCTCAGCCCGGACGTGCTGGTTCGAAGCGGGCGCGGTGAGCGGATCGAACTCGCTCATGGTCGAGCGCTGGCAGGTCAGACATCTCGCTGATCTGGACGACGAGATCGGCTTGGCTGCGCAACGCAACCACCGTTTCCGTGCTCGCAATCGAACCGAGCGAGTTGTCGAGGAGGTGCAGGATCTCGAGGAGGTATATCTGCACGGTCGGCATCCCTGCCGACGCCAATCGGATCTCGTCGAACGCCAGCCCCACGGCCTCGGCGTGAGTACAAGCCTGTGACATCAGGAGCTGGCGGCCCTCCTCGCCAGAAAGGCGACGAGCAGGGACTTGTCGGACGAGCAGTTCCCGAAGGAGCGCACCCAGGTGGAACATCGCGTCTTGGGCCGTCGTGGGGTCGTTGATGCCGGGCGAGAGTGCCTTGAGTGCAACGTCGGCCAACTGGCGCACACCGTAGGTGACATCGTCCTGAGCGGTCCGCGTCTGTCCGACTGCGATGGCGTCACGGACCCGACGTTCGACCTGTTCTGGATCAGACGGTGGCGGTGCGATCCGGCACAACGGTGTTGCTGCGATTGCGTAGCGCCCGGAGACCGTGTCGAGCCACATCGTGGCGCCCGGTTCGAGTGCTTCGAGAAGCGCGTTGCGGTCGATCTGTTGCACCCATCCGTGACGTTCGAAGGTGACCACGAAGGCGTCGTCTGGTGCGGTCTTCTCGATCGTCTCGTTGCGAGTCGCGTCAGCGGTGTCCTCGTCACCCCACTGCGCCGACACCTGTTCGATCGCTGCCTCGGTGACGTCGTGCAGGATATTCGAGATGTCCATCGAGTGGGCGGCGTGACTGATGAAGCCAACGATGGTGAGCAGCGCCGTGACGCCGAGCAGCACTGCCACCGCGATCGACAGACTCGGAATGACGGCGTTTCCGCCATCTTCGAGTGGACTGCGTACGGCGCGGAGCACGACGAGGCAGTAGGTGAACGTCCCGATCACGACGCCCATGACACGCTTGTTGAATGGATCCCGGAACAGCCCGTGGACAACACGGGGCGAAAATTGGCTCGATGACAGCGAGATGAGCAGAAGACTCACGGAGAACGCGATGCCCGCAAATGTGATCGTGGCGCCCGCTATCACACCCAGCACCGCTCGCGCGCTGTCGACCGTCGCCGTCAGGTCGGTCGGGATGTCCGTGACCTGCGCATCGACCCACAAGAAGAGTTGACCGAGGCCCAGGCCGAACAGCGTCAGAACCATTGGCGTGTAGAACAGGCTGCTGTTCAACTTCTCCCGGAGGGACCTCAGCCGGATGATCATGCTCTGCTCTGCTCTGCTCTCTGTCGGAGTGGCGAGATTGCGCCACCGGCTGACCATAATCGCCGGACGTCCTATGGTGACCGTAGGAGATCCTGTCCGGTGAGGGAACAACCTCCACTGCGGCTCGCCGATATTCCCACGAACAGAACTCTCCGCCAACAATCGCCGTTGAGGGTTGCCCGTCTGCCGGCGAGCGAGCCCGAGCGCCAACGGCACGTATTCGCTCGGTTACCCGCTCCTGAATGCTCGCCGCCTGTGCCGAGTCGAGTCGATCACGCAGCTCGTTGGTCCTCGATCGGCAGCCACCTGCTGCGCTGTCCATGCCGGGTCCATCGATCGCGATGAGGCGACTCTTACCGGGCAGCCGTCTGATTTGGGCGACGCCATCGTCGATCTCGGGGTCGGTCACGTCGGGGTCGTCGACGGAGCAGGACTTCGAATATCGTCTGGCCAGTCGATCAGGACAACACGGCGAACGGACCAGGCATACCGCTCTGTAACGGCTCATCTGCGTGGGTGCGCTCGGCGAGAAAGCACCCGCATAATCCCGAACTCGGAGGCTCGAAGCACCACTCGGGAGCCGGCGAACTGTGGGAGGTCCGACTGTCGGTTGGGGAGCGCATAATCATTGATCGGCGGGTAGCCGAGACCCTGCCGAGCACCCCCGAGAACGCGAGCGGCGAGGTGCCCCATATCGCTCGGCGAGTCTGCCCTGAACCCTGCCCCCGACCACCGGTTTCGCAACACGATTCTGTGTCGTAGCACTTGGGTCGTTCCCGGGTGGTTGCCCGATGGCCTCGGTCGTGATTCTGTGCGCCGTTGTCGAGCGACTCGGTCCTGATCAGCAATCTGTCTTCAGAGGCTGGTCGGACTTGTAGTGTCAGCGAATGAGTGAATCGTTCGTCTCTCCCGCCCGTCGTCTGCGAGGCCAAGCGTTCGCGGACGAGATTCTCGCTGGCGTTGCCGACGACATCGACACCATTGTCGGCGCAGGAAATCCGCTATGTCTCGTGACCGTTCTCGTCGGTGACGATCCCGCCTCGGCGATGTACGTGCAGATGAAACACACCGAATCAGCGAACTACGGGCTGCCATCCCGCGACGTGCGCCTGCCCGCATCGATCAGCCAGGCAGAGTTGAACAAGACCATCGCCGACCTGTCCAACGATGCGACGGTGACCAGCGTGCTGGTGCAGTACCCGCTGCCGGGCGGCCTCGACTACTTCGACGCGTTGCGACATCTCGATCCTGACAAAGACGTCGACGGGTTGCACCCCATCAACCTGGGCCTGCTCGCCGCTGGTGAAACGAGTGGAATTGTCCCGTGCACACCTCACGGCATCGTCACCCTCCTCGAAAAGTCTGCTGTTGCGTTCGAGAACGCCAACGTCGTGGTCGTTGGGCGCGGGCTCACCGTCGGTCGGCCCCTCTCGATCCTTCTCGGCTCAAGCGCGTTCGGCTACAACGCGACCGTCACGCTGTGCCACTCGAGAACCGTCGATCTCGCCCGCCATGTGCGGCAGGCAGACGTGGTCATCGCTGCAGCGGGATCTCCCGGCTTGATCACTGCGGACATGGTGCACCAGGACCAGGTCGTGGTGACGGCCGGTGTTTCCTTCGTTGATGGCAAAGCCAAGCCAGACATCGATATCGACGCCAGAGAAACCGTGAAGGCGTTCACCACCACAACCGGGGCCGTTGGGCCGATGACTCGCGCCTACCTCTTCTCGAACGCGGTCGAGAATGCGCGTCGCGCCCAGCAACGGACAAAAGCATGACGCAGGGCGACACGACCGCCGGCAGACTGGCGGGCTTGCAGATTCGAGAACGGTGCGATGCTGACTTCGATCAGTTGGAGACCGTGGCGCTCCGGGTCCAAGCCTCAGATCCATTGTCCGATCTATCTGCCTGACGGTGATATCCGACGCTTCCTGAGTCGGCCCGTCTCGACCGCGGCGTGGGTCGCGGTGTTCGATGACCGGGTTGTCGGTCACGTAGCGCTCAACGACTCCACCTCCGAGCCTGTCATGCGGGCCGTTGACGAACTCGGAGACGACAGACCTGTGCTCTACGTCGCTCGTCTCTTGGTGGACCCGAGCGCTCGACGTAGTCGATATACCAACAGCAGCTCCCGCAATTGCTCTCTACCGAACTGAGGGCTGGCGGGAGATCGCACGAGTGAGCTTCGACCTCGCAGAAATGCACCTCAACGAGATCGTGTTCGTCGGCCCAACAGACTGAACAGCCATCGACCGTCACCGGCGAACTGGCGGAGCAGATCCAAGGGGATACAGCTGAGAAATCGCGGTGTCACGCTTGGGCCGTTCCCGAGGAGTCAGTCGACGGCGATCCCCGCGTTGCGGCACTCGGGTCGTGCTTGGTCGGCGATCGATCGAGGCGGGAGTGTTCGGCCCTGTCGCAGAGACCGGGTCACCGAGTACCAGTACCAAACCTGATCGAGCGCTCGGGACACCCCAGGTCGAACGCTGGCATGCATCCCCTATCGCCTGAACGTCATCGCACCCCACCTGCCCCAGACCGCCGGCCTTGGGACGCAATGAACGGCGTCCCCGACGTCTGCCGTGGAACGCAATCGGGAAGCAGTGGCTTCGACGCTTCAGCTGGCTTCGACCACCGATCCGTATCGCTGTTGGGCGGCCTGGGCCGAGGTTCCGAGGAGTTTGCCGATCTTCTGCCACGACGCACCCGCAGCACGAGCCGCAATCACCGCGTCAGCAACCTGACGCTCACTCCGCGCCCGAGCCAACGCCGCCCGCTCGAGCATGTATTCCTCGACCGGGCGCTCATCAGACTCGGCGGGCTCATAGTCCTCGAACTTCTTGGCGAGTTCGTCGGCGTGGTCAAGGATCTCTTGGATCGATCGGGGCATCGCGGTCACCTCAGGTACTTCGCTCGAGCAGGCATTACATGAATGATGAACTCGACACCCTCACCGACAACGACACCGATCTCGAGCAACGTCGAGTCGACAGCAGCGCCGATCAGCATGGTGAGATCATCGATCTCGAACACTCGGATGGGATTGCGGTAGGCATGGAACATGTCGTCATCGGTGACCCCGTGTTTCCGTGCGCTTCGAGAATCACGGGATCCATACCCGTCAACTTACCTTGATGCGGGTGAGTCGGCGTTGTCATCTGCCGAATTCGCGCCCGCAACAACTTGAAGACACGACGCCGCGCACACTCGTTGCGATCTGAGCGTTCTCAGGGAGCGATTCGGGCTCCCGCTACTCGACTGGGATGTCGAGCCATGTGAGGTAGGCGCACTGGGGCATCGAGTGGCCTGACCAGCGACCGCCGTCAGGCTGGGTCGATGTCGACGCTGAACAAGACAATCGAGCCGTCGGCCACCAGCTGGCCGACCACGAGCACGGCTCGCACGAGCTTTCCGGTGGTGACGAGAAAGCGGTAGTCGTCACGATCGGGATACATCGATGGGAACTCATCGAAATGCTCGGCGAAGGCGTCGGAGATTGTTGGCAGGTCGATCACCAAGAAGTCGCTCGCTGAAGGCTCGCCTGCTGGTCCCCGTGACTCACTGAGCTGTTCGTCGAGCTCGGCAAAGAACTGCGCGTCGACTCGGACGTTCCGGCGAGTCACCGTGAGGATTGGCTGCTCTCCGCAGCAGCGATGCGTGCGTCGGCTTTCCGACGCGCTCGTTCGAGCAGATCAGCTGGGATCTTGTCAGGGTCGGTCACGAACCCTGAGCGAATCACCGCGTCGCGTTCGTTTGGAGAAAGGGCTTCGAGCTCAGCGGCCGTCCAGATCCGATCAGCGTCCATACTCAAACCCTACTCGGAGCCTCTGACAGCAATGCTCGCTCGAGGGATGCAGGTGCGG
>JBBQUN010000108.1:0-14537 GCA_038212405.1 Acidimicrobiales bacterium
CGCTGGCTTGGCTGTCCGGACGGTCGACAGCTCCACCTGCTCCTCAATGACGTGCCTGACGGCAAGGGGCAGCATTTCGCCTTCGAGGTCGCCGATGTTGGCGTCGTGATCACCGAACTCGAAGCGGCCGGGGTCAAGGTCGGCCAGCCATCGACGATGGAGGGCATCTGCGTGCAGACCTTCTGTAAAGACCCGTCGGGGAACCTGGTCGAATTCAACCAACGCCTGTCGAACCAGTAGTTCCTTTTCCAGCATCCGCCGAACGATGCTCGAACGGTGCCCGCAGCTCAGGCTTCGGAGCGGATGACGTCGAGGCCACTTGGGTCCACCAGGGAATCGAAGAGCCGCAAGTTGTGGTTGTGGCCAACGTGATGCAGGCCGAATGCCGATTGCAGCGCCGTGTACATGCCCATGGCATCGAGGGTGTTGTTGACACTCTGCTTGGCGAGCGTGAGCCCGATCATCGGGCGCTTGGCGATGTGGGCTGCCATCTCGAGCGTTGCTGATTCGAGCTCGTCACGAGGCACCACTTTGGTGACCATGCCGTGGCGGTACGCCTCGTCTGCGGTCAGCGCACGGCCGGTGAACAACATTTCCTTGGCCAGGCGGGCGCCCACCTCGTAGGGGTGGGTGAAGTACTCGTGACCATTCACGCCGAAGGCGACCACGGGGTCGGCGAACGTTGCGTCCTCGGAGCAGACGATCAGGTCCATCGGCCAAACGAGCATGAGGCCACCGGCAATGACCTTGCCCTGGACGGAGGCGATGGTCGGCTTGGGAATGTTACGCCAACGCCAGCATAGGCCGACGTACATCTCGGCTTCACGGGCCATGTACCCCTCCGCACCTGGTGCGTCGAAGTGGCAGTGCGTGCCGACGATCGGCAGATCGTTGATGTCGGTCTGGTCTCGCAGGTCGTGCCCAGAGGAGAAGTGCTTGCCGTCGGCAGCGAGCACGATGACGCGCACGTTCGTTGCCCGGGCCGCAACGTCGAACGCCTCGTTGAGTTCGCTCAACATCTGGTAGTCCTGGGCGTTGGCTGCCTCTGCTCGGGCCAGCGTGATGCGTCCGACGCCGGGTGTCGGCTCGTCGTAGCGAACTCGACTCCATTCGCGATTCGGGGAGTCGGAGGCAGGTGTGTTGGTCGTCATTGTGACGTTCTACACCCTCGAACCGACGAGGTCGAAGTGTCCTCGCCCGAGGCGTCGGGCCTAGCCTCTGGGAGTGGCCACCTCTCTGCAACAGCGACGCGCCGACACCGTCGCCGGCCTTCGAGAGAAGGGGACCTACCAGCGTTGGGTGCTGATCACCTGTCTGGTCGGCGTGTTCGCAACGTCGTTCCCGGTGACCATCCTGACAGTGTCGCTTGGCGACATCGCCAAGGACTTCAACACGTCGGAAACAACGATTGCCTGGGTCGTTTCTGCGCCCATGCTGGCCGGCGCGGTCGCCCTGCCGATGCTCGGTCGGCTCGGCGACATCGTCGGCCAGCGCAAGGTCTTCCTGATCGGGTTTTTCCTGGCTGCGCTCACGGCCGCGCTCACTGCCTCGGCATGGTCGGTGGTATCCCTCATCGGCTTCCGCACGCTGTCGCAGGTGATCGGATCGGGAACGGGGCCAAGTTCGATGGCGCTGATCATGCGCGAAATCCCGCGATCGGAGCGAGTCAAGGCCATGGGTTGGTGGTCACTCGTCGGTGCCGGTTCACCAGCGCTGGGTCTCGCCGCTGGTGGGCCGCTGGTCGAGCTGATCGGCTGGCGCTACGTGTTCGTTGCCCAGGCGGTGTTCTCGGTGCTCCCGGTGCTGATCGCATGGTTCGTGCTCGACGAGGTGCCGCCATCGGAGCAGACCAAGAGTTTCGATCTGCTCGGAGCACTCACACTCGCGCTCTCCGCCGGCGGGATCATGTTTGCACTCACCCAGGGCCGAGCGTGGGGTTGGACCGATCCTCGTGTCTTGCTCGCCGGTGCCTGCGGCCCGATCTTCGGCGCAGCGTTCGTTGCGGTGGAACGGCGAGCCTCTGCGCCGCTCCTCCCGCTTGGACTCCTTCGCCGTTCGAACTTCGTCCTTCCACTCGGGGCGGAGTTCTTCGCCGGTGCGGCCTACATGGGGGCGTTCGTCATCACGCCGCTGCTGCTTCGTGGGGTGCTCCAGTGGGAGCTCTCTGCGGTCGCTTTGCTGATGCTCCTGCGGCCGGCCGCTCTCAGCCTGTCATCGCCAGTAGGTGGTCAGCTCGGCTCGAAGGTGGGGGAGCAGCGAGCGTCGATGGCGGGCCTCGTTTTGCTCACGATTTCGATGGGTCTCTTCTCGGTGGCCGCTTTCGGTGAGGTGGTCGTCCTCGTCGGCATCGCCCTCGTCATCCAGGGGATTTCTCAGGGAATCTACGGCCCGTCGATCGGTGCGATCTACGTGAACTCGGTCGACGACGATTCCATCGGCATGGCAACCGCCACCCAACGCATGGTGCAGCAGATCGGCAATGCGCTCGGGATCTCGTTGCTCATTTCGGTTTATGGGGGCGTTGCCACCACGAGCGCATTCGGGCGTGCCTACGTCGCGGCCATGATCGTCTCGATGATCGGCATCGTCTTCGTGCGCAAAATCGGTCGAACCGGTCCGCTCCGTCGGGATCGGTCGGCCTTCGAGGACGAAGTCGCTCCCGAGGTCATCAAGGCCTGAGATCAGTTTCGGATCGCTTGGAGCCAGATCCAGCAGTCGGCGACTTGGGTGAGGAGGGCGGCCTCGTCGGATTCGTTGGTGATCACTCGGTCGGCGACCGCTCGACGCTCGTCTTCTGATGCTTGGCGTTCGACGCGACGGCGGGCATCGGCTTCGTCCATGCCCCGCTCGACGGCCCTGGTGACCCGGAGTTCGACTGGTGCCTCGACCGTGATCACCACCGAGTAGCCCCACGGCGGATCGAGTCGTCCGAGTTGGCTTTCGACGAGGATCGCCATGTCGAGCACGACGATGGCGCTCGTGCTCGCCTGCAACCGTTCGAGGAGCTCGGCGTTGATGGCTGGATGGCTGATGGCATTGAGTCGAGCGAGAGCAGCAGGATCGCCGAACACCTTGCCACCGAGCGCCGGGCGACTGATCGTGGTGTCGTCGGCAACGATCTCGGGCCCGAATTCGGCGATCAAGCCGTCATAGGCCCGCCCGCCGGGTTCGAGCACGAGATGGCCGAGGCCGTCCATGTCGATCACTTCGGCGCCATGGCCGGCGAGCGCTCGAGCCACGGTCGACTTGCCGGCCCCGATGCCGCCGGTCAGGCCGACGATGAGTGGTTGGGGACTCGTCATCGTCGTTTGCTGTTCGCTCCCGCTCACCGTCGTTTGCTGTTCGCTCCCACTCACCGTCGTTTGCTGCTCGCTCCCGCTCACAGTCGTTTGCTGCTCGCTCCCGCTCACCGTCGTTTGCTGCTCGCTCCCGCTCACAGTGACTCGATGAACTCGGCGATCAGGTCGGCCACATCTCGATCATGAGATTCCTCATGCATGGCGTGGTCGCCGCCCGCAATCGATACGAAGCGGGCATTCGGCATCTTGCGTTCGAGGTACTGCCCAGCGCCGGAATACTCGGGACGGTCGGCGTCGCCTGCCAGCACCAGCGTCGGCGTGGACATCTCGGCGACGCGTTCCATGACCACAGAATCTTCCTGAAGGTTGAGCTCGGCGGCTTGGGGCACCACGCCGAAGCGATGGGCGTTGCGCCGTGACCGATCGTTCCACGCCTCACGCTTCTCGGGGTCACGAAAGCCCGGACCGGTGTTGAGCACGACGATCCCTTTGGCGATGCCCGGCCGAGTGGCGGCATGGGCCAGTGCGAGGTAGCCGCCAAGCGAGTGGCCGACCAAGACGGCCGGTTCGTCGAAGGTGGCGAGGAGTTCGTCGATGTCGTCGAGCGCCCGGTCTCGGGTGTACTCAGCTGGATCGTCGGGAACTGGTGATCCGCCGTGACCCATGAGGTCGACGGCCGAAACGGTGTAGCGATCCTCGAGCAGTGCCATGCCGCTGGACCACGTAGCCGAACTCGAACCGATGCCGTGAAGGAAGACGATGGGCTGACCAGAACCGCGTGTGATGACGTTGACTCGCATGGCGCAGCACCCTACTTGCGTGAACCGGAAGGCCCCAGTCCGGTCATCGCTGCCGGCGCCGCTTGCGTTCTTGGGAGCGAGTCCATTTGTTGTGGCGGCTACGGCAGGCCTTGCGGCAGAAGCGGTGCGTTGCTGAGCGCCGCTCGAACAATTCACCGCACCGCCAATACGCGCACTCGGCCAGCCGCTCCGGATCGGGTTCGTCGCCGTCGGGCTCGAGCGATTCGCTCGCCCACCTGGATCGTCCTGCACCGGCCATCGCCTCGAACTCTAGTGGGTCTCCGTCGTTGACTGGCGTGTCGAGCGCGGCCGACCAGAACGCCGAGAGGGTGAGTGCGTTCTCGCCGTCGAACGCAACATTGGCAAGGGTGATGGACAGGTTCGGTACTTCCTGTTCTTGGGGGCGTGCAGACGGGTTGAAGGCTCAGGGGCTCATGCCGCCATACTCGACGCTCACCCCGGGTGAGCGTCGAGCGACCACACGATGAACGACACAGGTAGTGACATGGGCAACGAAGCAGCCAGTTGGCAGGACCGGTTCTTTGCCAGGTTCTGGTCCCATCTGGCCGGTGGGGTCGATGCGACGTTCCGCTCCCACAAGGACGAAGTACTGATCGATCTGCCTGACCACATCGTCGAGATCGGACCGGGGTTCGGCGCCAACTTCGGGCGCTATCCCAAGGGCGCATCGGTGCTTGCGTTCGAGCCCAACCTGACCATGCACGATGGTCTCGGCAAGGCGGCTGCCGAGGCTGGCATCGAACTCGAGATTCGGTCCGACGATCTACGCGAGGCGGGACTTCCCGCTGGCAGCGTTGCTGCGGTGGTGTCGACGTTGGTCTTGTGCAGCGTTGGTGATCAGGCGTCGATGGTGAACGAGATCCATCGCATCCTCGCTCCCGGAGGACGGTTCCTCTTCGTCGAGCACGTTGCCTCACCTCAGCCGATGATCGCCCGCATGCAGCGCTCGATCCGCTGGCCTTGGGGCCTCGTCGGTGACGGGTGTGACCCAGCGCCGAACACCGTCTCGGCCATCGAACACGCGGGCTTCGCCGACCTCACTGCCAGCCACGGCGTCGTTGGCCTCAAGGTGAACCCGGCTCACCCGGTGTATTGGGGTGTTGCTGTTCGCTGACCCGACGGCAGCGATCTAGGGTGCCGACATGCGTGGACTGAGTGAGCGAGTCGTGATCGTCACCGGCGGTGGTGGAGGGATCGGTTCGGCAACCGCTCGCCGATTCGTCGAAGAGGGGGCAAAGGTTGCCATCCTCGATATCGACCTCGAGGCGGCCGAGCGGGCGGCAGCAGCAATCAATGGCGGGACGAGCACCGATGGCGGTCAGGCGTCAGCGTTTGCCTGCGACATCACCGACTACGCAGCGGTCGAAGGAGCGGTGGCCTCGGCCGTCGAAGCCTTCGGCCCCATCGACGTGTTGGTCAACAACGCAGGCTGGGACCTGTTCCGACCGTTCCTCGACACCGCGCCCCACGACTGGGACAAGCTGATCGCCATCAACCTCACCGGCCCACTCAACCTGCATCATGTCGTGTTGCCCGGCATGGTCGAGCGGGGTGGTGGCCGTATCGTCAACATCGCATCTGACGCCGGTCGAGTCGGCTCATCAGGTGAGGCCGTCTATTCGGCGTGCAAGGCGGGGTTGATCGGCTTCTCCAAGACGCTCGCTCGCGAACATGCGCGACACGGGATCTCGGTCAATGTCGTGTGCCCCGGCCCGACCGACACGAACCTGTTCGCCGAGTTTCGCGAGGGCGCAGCCAATCCCGAAAAGCTGGACGCCGCATTCAAGAGGAGTATTCCAATGGGCCGCATTGGTCAACCACAGGATCTGCCGGGAGCCATTCTGTTCCTGGCGAGCGACGACGCTGCGTACATCACCGGACAGGTGATCAGCGTCTCCGGCGGCCTCACGATGGCGGGCTGACATGGACCTCACGAATCAGGTCGCTGTCGTCACCGGAGGGGCCTCTGGACTGGGCGCCGCCACCGCTCGAGAACTCGCCGCCGCCGGCGCCACCGTTGCCGTGCTCGACATGAATCGAGACCTCGGCCCCGAGGTCGCCGATGAGGTCGGCGGACTGTTCGTCGCCTGCGATGTGGGGTCGAGCGATTCGGCCGTGACCGCAATGGAGCGAATCGTTGCCGAAGCAGGCGTGCCCCGAGCGCTGGTCTGCTGTGCTGGTATCGGGTCGGGCAAGCGCATGGTCGGCCACCGTCAAGCGCATGATCTCGAGCTGTTCGAGCGAGTGGTTCGAGTCAACCTGACCGGCACCTTCAACCTGTGTCGGTTGGTGGCATGGGAACTGCGTGACACCGAACCGCTCGGCAACGACGGCGAACGTGGCGTGATGGTCACGACGTCGTCGATTGCCGCGTTCGACGGTGTCGACGGCGGAGTTGCCTACTCGGCGTCGAAGGGCGGTGTCGTCGGCATGACCTTGCCGATGGCCCGTGATCTCGCACCGCACGGCATACGCGTGATGTCGATAGCGCCCGGATCGTTCGAGACCCCGATGGTCGCCGGAATGCCAGCCGACTTCGGTGACGCCATGGCAGCGGCAACGCCGTTTCCGCCGCGGTTCGGCAACCCCGTCGAGTACGGTCGGTTGGCCAGACACATCATCGAGAACCCGATGCTGAATGGTGAAGTGATTCGACTCGACGGTGGCCTGCGGATGGCGCCGTCACGACTGCGCTGAGGTCTCGACATGTCGACTGACATCGATCTGCTGTCGCCCGAGTGCATCGACCTGCCGTATTCGTACCTTGGCCGCATTCGCGACGCCTCCCCGATTGCGTGGAGCGCACGGCACCGGGCCTGGGTGATCACCGGCCATCCAGAACTCGAAGCGGCGTTCGCCGACCATCGCCTTTCGACCGAACGGATGGAGGGCTTCCGGTCTCGGCTGTCGGGCCCCCGTGTCGAGGCGCTCGAAGGCGCAATCGGACTCCTCGAGGGATGGATGCTGTTCCACGAACCGCCCGACCACACCAGGCTTCGGGCGCCGTTGTCGCGATCATTCACCCCGAAGGCGGTTGCGCCGCTGGCCGAAGTGATCGAGCATCACGTCGAGCGACTGCTCGATGGACTCGAATCCAAGCTTGGCGACGGGGCCGTTGTCGATCTGGTCGACGCCTTCACTCATGAGCTGCCAGCTGCCGTGATCGCTGAACTGTTCGGCGTTCCCGCGACCGAAGGGGCCTGGCTGGCGGACTGGTCAGAGAAGTTCGGCGTCGTCGTGTTCGGCGCGACGAAGCGTGATGACTACGAGGCCGTTGCTCGGTCAGCGGGAGCCGAACTCCAAACCAATCTCGGTGGGCTCATCGATCGCTACCGGGCCGAGCCGGAGAACAACCTGTTGTCGCTCCTGCTCGAATCCGAAGGCAAGCCCGACGGACTGACAACGGCCGAGATGTTGGGTGCCTGCTCACTCCTGCTCTTCGCCGGTCACGACACGACCACCTCGCATCTCGGGTCGGCAACGGTGGCGCTCCTCAGCGATCCAGAAGCAGGGGCCGCACTCCGCAATGATCTCGTGCCCGTTGCCACCGCCGTCGAGGAATTGATGCGGTTCGAGAGTCCGGCGAAGGCGATGATGCGCACCGTTGCCGAAACCCATGATCGCGACGGTCACCGGTTCGAGGCGGGCCAAGCGGTGTTCTTCACGATCCTTGCTGCCAACCGAGATCCCCGGGTCTTCACCCAGCCCGAGCGGCTCGACCTTGGCCGCGATCCGAACCCGCATCTCGCGTTCGGCAAAGGCCATCACTTCTGCTTGGGCGCATCGCTGGCCCGACTCGAATCGAGGCTCGCACTCCCCGCGCTGCTGCGCCGTTTCCCGACACTCGAGCTGGCGGGGCCGGTCGAGTGGAAGGCGACGATCAGCGATCGCTCGGCACGAACGATCCCGGTGCGCCTGTCCGCCTGAGGGCATGCCGAGCTGCGCTGGCGACCAGGAGTGACAGCCGTACGCCGTATGGTCAGCCACGGAAATGATCGACTACCCTCACCAGGCTGTGCTGCTGCTCACCCCCCTCGATATCGCCGGATCGACGGCCAAGAACCGTCTGGTTTTCGGCCCGCACGAAACCAATCTGGCCGATGGCCGAGCCATCAGCGATGCCCACGTTGCCTACTACCGGCGCCGCGCCGAGGGTGGCGCCGGCATCGTCATCACCGAGACCGCCTCGGTCCACCCGCTCGATTGGCCCTATGAGCGAAGCCCACTGGCGTCGCAGTGTTCACCCGGTTGGCGAGCAACCGCCGAGGCCTGCCACCGCGCTGGGGCACTGGCCATCGCTTCCCTGGGCCACGCCGGGATGCAGGGCACCAGTGCCTACTCCCAACGCGAAACCTGGGCACCGTCGCGCATTCCCGACACGGTCACCCGTGAGCTCGGCAAGGAAATGGAGTCGCACGAGATCGCCGAGGTCCTCGAAGGGTTCGTTGGGGCCGCACGAACGGCCCGTGCGGCAGGGATGGACGGGGTCGAGATCAACGCCGGTCAGTTCAGTCTGGTTCGCCAGTTCATGTCGGGCCTGACCAATCAGCGTTCTGACGATTGGGGACTTGGTGAAGATGGCGCCAACCGCCTGGCCTTCCCCAAGGCGGTGATCGCACGAGTGCGAGAGGCCGGCGGCCTCGTCGGCCTTCGGCTCTCGTGCGACGAACTCGCCCCGTGGGCCGGGCTCACACCGGAGTCCGCTGCTGGAGTTGCCGCCGAATTGGCGTTGTTGGTCGACTATCTGGTCGTCGTTCGTGGCTCGATCTATTCCGCCGATGCCACCCGACCAGATTCGCATGTCCCTGCCGGATTCAACCTCGACCTCGTTGGTCAGATTCGCGCTGCGGTCAACGGCGCAACCCCGGTGGTGGCCCAAGGTTCGATCATCGACCCGGGGCAGGCCGAGTGGGTCCTCGACGATGGCAGAGCCGATCTGGTCGAGATGACCCGAGCTCAGATCGCCGATCCCGACCTCGCCAACAAGCTGGCGGCAGGCGACAGCCAGCGGGTGCGGCCATGTCTGCTCTGCAATCAGCGCTGCCGTGTTCGAGACAGTCGCAATCCGATCGTGTCCTGCGTGGTCAACCCGACCACAGGATTCGAGCTGACCGAGCCCGAAGCAGCCGCCGAGCAGAGTGGCTCGGGTCGAGTCGTGCAGATCGTCGGCGCCGGCCCGGCCGGCCTCGAGGCGGCTCGGATCGCCGCTTCGGCCGGGGCAACCGTGCACGTGTGGGAAGTGGCGCAACAGACCTGCCAGCTCGTTCGCACCTGGACCGAAGCTGCTGGTCGAGAAGCGTTGGGAGCAATCGCCGACTGGCTGACCAACGAATGCGAGATCCTCGGAGTCGAAGTCCATCTGGGTCACCGTGTCACGAGTGACCAGGTCGAGTCGTGGCGTAGTGCAGGCGACGCGGTGTTGCTCTGCACCGGCGGTGAACGGCGTTTGCCCGAGTACGACGTCGCCGACGGCGTGCGCGTGTATGACGCGATCGAGGCACTCGACGGCACGCTCGACCTCGGTGCGCTTCCCGATGGTCCCATCGTGATCTGGGACCCGATCGGCGGCCCGATCGCGATCTCGATTGCCACCTCGATCGCCCATGCCACCGGCGGCCGTCACCCGATCTCGCTGATCACCCAAGATCAAATCGCCGGCACCCTGCTTTCGCTCACCGGCGATCTGGCAACGGCCTCGACCAGACTCGCGCAGCTCGGTGTGAGCATCGTCAAGCATCGCGAAGTCCGAGCCGTCACCAACGAGGGCATCACGGTTCTCGAATCACTGACCGGCACCACCGAGGTGTTGCCCGCTGCGGTGTTCATCGATGCCGGTCACCGGGTGCCGAACCACGAACTCGGTCTCGGTGATGCCGGCGACGCCGTCGCTCCTCGCACCATCTACGAAGCCATCCTCGAAGGTCGACGCCGCGTCATCGAGCTCGTCGGCAACATCCGGCACGAGGTGCACCCATGAGAGTCGGTCGTTACCCACGCCTGTTCCAGCCGTTGGCCATCGGCCCGGTGACGGTGCCGAATCGGATCATCTTCTCGGCGCACCTCACCAACTACGCCGAGGGTGGTCGACCGTCCAAGCAGCACGTTGCGTACTACGAAGCCCGGGCGGCGGGCGGCACCGGCCTGATCATCACCGAAGAACATTCGGTCCATCCGACCGACTGGCCCTACGAGAAGATGATCCACGGCTTCCACCCCGAGGTCATCGAGGGCTATCGCGAGATCACCGATGCCGTGCACAAGCATGGAACGCCGATCTTTGCCCAGATCAACCACAACGGTGGTCAGGCGTCGTCGATGTACACCCGGCTCCCGGTGTGGGGTCCGAGTCCGGTGCCGGACCCGCTGTTCCGTGAGGTACCGAAAGCACTGACCCAGGCCGACATCGACGAGGTCGTTGCCGGGTACGCCCTGGTTGCTCGCCACTGCAGAGAGGGCGGTTTCGACGGTGTCGAGCTCCAATGCTCGCACAGCTCGATCGTGCGTGGGTTCTTGTCGGGTGCCACCAACCACCGCACCGATTCCTACGGCGAATCGATCGAGAACCGAGCGCGAATCCTCGTCGACATCGTTGCCGCCGTTCGGGGCGCGATCGGGCCTGACATGGCGCTCGGTGTTCGACTCTGCGGCGATGAGCTGCTGCGCGACGGGATCACGATCGACCAGGCGGTGGCAACGGCGAAGATCGTCGAGGCCACCGGTCAGGTCGACTACATCAACACCTCGATCGGGGTGGCAACCGCCACCCTTTTCATGATCGAGGCCTCGATGCACATCCCGCCCGGGTACGCGCTGTTCATCCCGTCGGCCATTCGCGCTGCGGTCGATCTTCCCGTTGTCGGTGTTGGACGATTCAAGGATCCGCTCCAGGGTGAACGGGCGCTCGAAGAGGGTGCCTGCGATCTGGTCGGCGTGGTTCGTGGGCAGATCGCCGACCCTGACTTCGCGGCAAAGGCTCGAGCCGGGCACGTCGATGACATTCGCCTCTGCCTGTCATGTAATCAGGAATGTGTCGGGCGGATGGGCCTCAACCGCTGGCTCGGTTGCATCGAAAACCCAGAGACGGGCCGCGAAGCCCAGGTGGCAGGACAGCCTGTTGGCCCGCCGATTCGTCGTCAGCGAGTGCTCGTCGTCGGCGCTGGCCCGGCCGGCCTGCAAACGGCGATCGCCGCTGCCCGCACCGGTCACGATGTCGAGATCTGCGAGGCCCGCCCCCACGCCGGTGGTCAGGTGCGGTTGGCGGCCAGCGTGGCGAACCGGGCCGAGTTCGGCGACATGATTCGCAATCAGCTGACCGAATTGTCTCGGCTCGGTGTCATGATCAACTACGACACCAGCGTCGATCTCGACTTCATCCAATCCCGAAACCCCGAACAGGTGGTGATCGCAACCGGTGCTGTTCCTGTCCGGCCTTGGTTCGCGGCCGGGGGCGGCGGTGAGGCTGGCGTTGAGGGTGCGTGTGGCATTGCCGACGTGATCGAAGTGCTCGATGGCTCCGCGAACCCGACCGGTCGAGTGGTGGTGTTCGACGAACTCGGGTTCCATCAGGCAACTTCGGTGGCCGAACTGCTCGCCGACCGTGGCTGCGACGTCGAGGTGATCACGCCCGGCATGGTCGTTGGTCAAGACCTCGGCATCACCCTCGACATGGAGGGTTGGCGATTGCGCTCGGCGGCCAAGGGCATCGTCGCCACCACCGACACCCTCGTGAACGGGGTCGAGGGGCGCACTCTGCAACTCATGCATCACCCGACCGGCGCCACCGACACCAGAGAGGTCGACTGGTTGGTGCTCGCCGTGCACCAGGCCCCGGCCGATGCGCTGTATCACGAGTGTCGGGCCGCCGGTCTCGAGGTCGATCGCGTTGGCGACGCCGTTGTGCCTCGCCGAGCCCACGCTGCGGTGATCGATGGTCAGCGCGTTGGTTCGGGCATCGGTCGAACCAGCAAGGGAAGGGTGACGTCGTGACCGGGCTGCTTGCCATCGTTCCGGTCGATGACGGTGAGGTCTGCGTCGGTGGCCTGGAGGCGATCGCCGAGGCCAACGGCCGATGCATCTTGATCGGCAGCCGCACCGAGTCGGCACTGGAGACCGTGTTCGATCGTGCCACCGAGGTGAGCCTGATCGAGGCCGGCCCCTTCCAACCGGCCGCCTGGTCTCAGGTGCTGACCAACAGCTCGTTCCTCGGCGTTGTCGATTTCGCCTCAGAGGCCGATCAGCCGGTGATCATCCTCCCTGGCTCGCCCGATGGCCGCCACTTGGCTCCTCGAATTGCGCACCTACTCGACTGGCCGCTCGTGTCGGGTGCCACCCAGGTCGATCGCCGTCGAGCCATCGTTGCCAGCAACGATGGCCAACTCGAACACGACGTGATCCTCGGTCGACCAGCCGTCGTGGTTCTCCAGCCAGGTATCGGCGGTCCTGTCGACGACTCGGGCTCCGACGACGTCATCGTCGTCGAGGAAACGCTGCGGCTCGAAGCGGGCAATGACGCCGAGCTGATCGAGTTGCTTGCCGCTGATCCCGCCACCATCGATCTGGCCGAAGCCAAGCGTGTCGTCGCCGGCGGTGCCGGGGTTGGCTCCTCGGCCAGTCTCGACCTCCTGGGGACGATCGGCCTCGCACTCGGCGCCAGCCTCGGTGCCACACGTGTGCTCAGCGATGCCGGATGGATCGCCCACAGTCGCCAGATCGGTACCACCGGCACCGAGATCGACCCCGAGGTCTACCTTGCTGTCGGCATCTCCGGAGCCGTGCAACACCTGATGGGCATCGGCGACCCGACGCATGTGATTGCGGTCAACACCGATGCGAGCTGCCCGATGATGACTCGGGCCAACCTCGCCATCGTCACCGACGCACCCGCGTACCTCATCGAACTGGCAAAGCGTCTCGGTATCGACCAGCAGGGTATTCAGGAGCAGGGGGTCGCACATGAATGACGCCGACATCATCGTGGTCGGCGCTGGCCCTGCCGGGGCTGCCGCGGCACTCGTTGCCGCCCGGGCCGGCAAACGTGTGATCCTGCTCGAGCGAGGTCCGTTCCCCGGTTCGAAGAACATGTACGGCGGCGTGATCTATGGCCGCATCCTCGACCAGCTGATTCCCAACTGGTGGGAGGAGGCCCCCGTACAACGGTGGGTGGTCCGACGCGGAACCATGCTCGCCACCGAGACCCAGAGCGTCACGATCGATGTACGAACCACGGCCTGGGGCCAGGCCCCCTACAACGGGGCAACGGCTCTGCGACCTGAGTTCGACAACTGGTTCGCCCAACATGCGGTCGATGCCGGGGCCACGCTCATCACCTCCACCACCGTTCGTTCGCTCATCGTCGAGGGTGGCCAGATCGTTGGTGTTCGCACTGATCGGCCCGACGGCGACCTGCGAGCAGACGTCGTGATCGCCTGCGATGGCGTCAACTCCTTCCTGGCCAAGGAAGCCGGGATGCATCATCACACCGAGGCCGAGCACTACACGCTCGGTGTCAAGGAAGTACACCGACTCGGGGTCGAAGAGATCAACAAGCGGTTCAACGTCGCCAGTCACGAAGGGGTCGACTACGAGATCGTCGGCTGCACGGGGGGCATTCCCGGCGGCGGTTTCGTCTACACCAATGCCGACAGTGTCGCGATCGGGGTCGTGCTCCAACTCCCAGGCCTCGGTGCATCAAAACGTCGTCCCGAAGACGTCATCGCCGACCTCAAGGCCCATCCTTCGATCGCCCCGCTCATCGAGGGCGGCGAGATGATCGAGTACTCGGCGCACCTGATTCCCGAAGGTGGCTTCAACGCCATGCCCGAACATGTCACCAACGGCATGCTCGTTGCCGGTGACGCCGCAGGGATGTGTTTGGCTGCCGGCATCTGGCTCGAAGGCGTCAACTACGCCATTGGGTCCGGCATGATCGCCGGCCAGGTTGCCTGCGAAGCCATCGACCGTGGTGATGTTTCGGCCTCGGGCCTTCGGCCCTACGACGAGCGCCTGGCCGGCTCGTGGGTGCTTGCCGATCACAAGAAGCTTCGGCGCATGCCCGACCTGATCATGTCGAAGGACTTCCAAGTTCGCTATCCGCAGCTGCTGTGCTCACTGGCCGAGGAGCTCTTCACCGTGCGCAACCCGCAGCACAAGCCACGACTCGGTCGACTCTCTCGCCGACTGGCAAAGGAGAACGGTGTGAAGATCTCCAACCTGGCCCGTGATGGCTGGAGCGCGATGAGGAGCCTCGGATGAGGGCGCCGTTCCTCACCACGCCGTTCTTGACCACGCTGCGCGACAAGTGGCCGAGTGTCGAGTTCTCCGATCGCATGGCGACGGTCGAGTTCAACGTCGCCCCCGGTGCCCACATCGTCGTCGACGCCGAGGTGTGTCGAAGTTGCACCACTCGCGAGTGCGTCAC
>JBBQUN010000109.1:0-14462 GCA_038212405.1 Acidimicrobiales bacterium
GGCGCTGGTCGCGCGGGATCGCATCATCGGGGTCAACTACGGCCTCGGTCACGAAGGTGAGGCCCACCCGGCCGGCGACTGGCGAGAACTGCGCGACGCGGCGCCGGGCACCGAAGACCATGCGCTCTCGATGCTCCTCGAGCCAATGTATGTGATGACGGGCCGGAACTTCGAGGAGTACGAAAAGTCCTACGATGTCGACGTGACATCCGCCGACGAGGCGACCTCGGCCATCTTCGCCTCCGAGCCGCTGACCGAGGACACCGACGACTGGTCGGAAGTCGAGTTCGGTCAGATAGTGGTGCTCGAACGCATCGGCGACGACATTTCGAAGTCGATCAGCGAACTGGACACCTGACACCCGAGTCAGAGCGGTCGTTCGCGAGCGACTTCGTCACCCTGCGGGCAGTCCACTGCGTGACGGCGGCTTGGCTCGGGCGGCTCCCCCGATCGAGCGGCTCTTCCAGCACACCGCCGTCGATCGCTACCTCGACGAAATGCAGATGCTGTGGAGGAGAAGTTCAGACTCGTTATTTTCCAGAGGCGGCTGAAGGCGATCAGATCGACCACCCAGAACGCTCCGTTCGGGCTGGCTTGATCCGGGATTCTGTGGCGCAGGACTTGGGCCGCGATGCAGCGCGGGATCCGACAGCACCACCGGGGTTACAGGGCGGGTGTTATCGAGTGCCTTCCACCGGTCATCGACGCAGTCAGCCCGGAGCATCGGCGGGCATTTCTCGGGATCGTCTTCTACTCTCGGTGGCGATGGGTTCGGTACCGCCTTCATCGTCCGCTCATCCAGCGACGTGGAAATTCGGCTACGCGATCTACCACGCTGAATCCCGTGCGCAATGGCGCGCCTGGCTCGACGCAAATCACGACGCCGCTCCGCGCGTCTGGCTGTGCTCATGGAGGGCCGTCACCGGCCGGCCGGCGTGCCCCTACCCCGACGTGGTCCAGAGGCGGTCACTTTCATTGTTCATGCCTCCTGGCTCAAAGGGGTTTGAACCGGGGCAGGCACTACTGATTCGGGTCGGTGATCTCACCTCTTTCGAGCCACACCCCAGTCACGGAACCAGCTGGTGAGCAATTCGTTAGAAAGCCAACCCATCGAAGGCGGCAGCCGGTTTGCAGAGCTCACCAGCCAGCCCCGTCAACGCTACGAAACAACCGCAACGCCTGCCCAAAGTCTCAATCAGTCGGTAGGGCGGTACCAGATCACGGCGGCTATCAGAATCCGTGCCGTTTCGCTAAGCATGTCCGCGACGAGTCCTCCTCGTACTCGAAACACCGTCACCCGGCCCCGCCCGGGGTCCTATCGATCTGAGCTTCACAGGAGGTCCGAACCAGTGACCCAGGAACACGAACATGTCGAACCCATAGGGGAGCAGCAGCCCCGAATCAGCTTGGTGCTCGGCGACATCACCACTCAACAGGTCGACGCGATCGTGAATGCTGCGAACTCGTCGCTCCTGGGCGGAGGCGGCGTCGACGGCGCCATCCACCGTGCGGCCGGCCCCGAACTCGTCCAAGCATGCCGAACCCTCGGCGGCTGCAAAACCGGCGACGCCAAGATCACCCCCGGCTTCGACCTCCCGGCGGACTGGGTCATCCACACCGTCGGCCCAGTCTGGCGCGGCGGAACCAGCGGCGAAGCCGACCTTCTCGCAGCCTGCTACCAGTCATCCCTCGAACGCGCCGACGAAGCCGACGCGAAGTCGATCGCCTTCCCGGCGATCTCAACCGGCATCTTCGGCTACCCGACCGACGCCGCTACACGTATTGCTGTCAACACGGTCCGAGCGACCCCGACCTCGGTCGAAGACATTCTGTTCGTTTGCTTCGATCAACCAACCTGGGACGCCTACGCCGAAATCCTCGACTACGAGCCATGAGCAGCGACCAGAACAAGGGCTCCTCAAGGACTCAGGTTCATCTGACTTCCGATTTGGACACTGCAACGACTCTCGGAACTCGGCGAGGCAAACCAGTCATCCTCACATGAGCGCTTGGAGGGCAGCCCGAACCATCCGGCCGGGGCACGATCGAGATCGAGAAGTCCTCAAAGGGGCTTCAGGGTGTGTCAGTGCTCACCGGCCAGCGGCCCGGCACCAGCATCACCCGCTCGGCGACACTGGTCGAGTCCCATTAGGCTGGTGTGCTTGACTGCGTGACTCGAGTTGTTACGGCACGATGGGATTGGGGTGCACTGAGTGAAACGTATGTCAGGAACGCGGCGGGCAGTGTTGCGTACACTGGCTGATGCTCCGGGAGACATTGTCGACTCTCATGGGTTCGCTACGGCCGTTTTGTTGAGTCGTCCTGGTTTGGATGTTCTTCGAGCGCAGGCGGTGCGGCGCGCGTTGGCTGATTTGGATGCAGCCGGCTTTGTCAGCCGTGATGTTCGCGGGCGTCGGGTTTACAGGATCGGATTAACGGATGTAGGACGTGAGGCTGCAGCGCCTATCGCTCGGGCCCTCACGATCGAGGATCGGTTTCGGGACCGTTCAAGAGTCGCGATCGTGATGTGATGGATCAAGCCGCGCAGGTCATATCGGGGCGGTTGAGGGCATGGATAGCCGATGCCGATCTGGGGAAACCAGCGGAACTGTTGCGACTCGAGATGCTGCTCACTATCAGTGCGCCCTTGTTGGAGACTGCTCCTGATCCTCGTTCGGTGGAGTTGGCTGTGGCGAATGTCGACGCATTGAGTGATGCGGTTTTGGCGCAGTACAGCGAGGTGGGCGCGAGAGTGGATCCGGCGTTGTTGTGTTCGGCTGGATTGAGCTTGATCGACCTGTGGCTACTCGTGGCATCGATAACAGTCGAGGGTGCTCAACCTGCAGGCTCTGAGCCCACACTTCATTCATAGGCTGCCGAGGGTAGGGATTCCCTTCGGCGCGGCGTCAATCTTTAGATCATATTAGCCATAGTCAAACCACTATTCGCTCTTGGTGGTTCGGTGCCCACGCTCGGGCTCGGTCTGTGCGGCTGTAGTGGAACTCGGGAGTGGCAAGCAGGGTGAGTTGGGTTCTTAGTGTGTGTTCGACGCTGTTTGGGAGGTGATGGCAACGACGGTACGAGCGTCGTCGGCGAGCGTCGAGATGGCGGTTGGGGTAACGAGAGCGGCGAGAAGGTCGACTCGTAACACTGCCGGTAGCGGTCGGCTGGCAGGGGAGGAATCGGCATGCTCGGGGTGATCGCTTGACCGCCATCGAGGTTCGAGGCGGTCAGCCGCCGCGGTGAGGTGACGCTGCACTCGCGCCCACTCATCCGGAAAGCACCCGGAAGTCTCGTTGGCATGCCGCTCCATCAGTGCTGCAACCGCTCCGTAGGCTGACCCCAATTCGGAGCGATACTCGCTCGAGAGTGTCATCTCGTAGATAGCCGTCACCACATGCTCGTGGTCGGGTGAGGCGAGATCATCGACCGTGCCAGCCGCTACGCCGTGGCAAGTTTGAGCGAGTTGCAGTTCGGTCGCATGCTGAGCAAGCCGCCAAGCAGTGAGACGGATGATGTCGGTTGTCCTCATTGATCATGCCTCCTGTCGCCATCAGTAATGATCGGAATGGCGTACCAACCGTCATCGGCACCCAAACATTTTGTTTCGCCGCGCACTGGAACAAACCATGCCCCGGCGGGGCACAGATGGCCTGGATTCATGGTGCATGAGCCTGACAGCACATCTCATGCTATAGCTGATTACAAAACGCTTTATCCCCTACAAGGCTTATGACCGTGGGGGGCTTGTCGATGCTGGTCTCATGATTCGAATCGGATGGATGCTGTTCGTTGCGGTGAGCGTCGGGGTTGCAGTGGGTGCGGCGTTGCGAGGCGAGACCGGGGTCGGTCTCGGGTCCGCTGCTGTAGCTGCCGGGGCGATGGCGTTGCCGGTGGTCCGCGACTTCTTGCTGTCACCAGCACACAAGTGTCACTTCGAGTCGCACCGTGATGCTCTGTTCGTGCCGGTTGGTGAATCATGGACGAAGCGACCAGGCGAGGTGTGGCGTCTCGCGGACGGATCGCCGGCACGTCGGCCAAGCCGAACAGCAGGAGCAACGCTGGGAGAAAAGTCGGGCTGGGATTGGTTCGAGCGTTGCTCCCAGATCCTGATCGAGAACTCGAAAGACATCATTTTCGTGATCGATGGCAAGTCCGTGATCCAATTCGTGACCGCTTCGGGCCCACGACTGCTCGATGTTCAGCTGGACGATCTGTTGGGAACAGAGCTCATGGCGTTCATCGAGCGCCCTGAAGACCATCCGCTCACGGCGCTGTTCAGCGCCACGACCAGCGAACCAGTGCAACTGCAGTTGCGCTCGGCTGATGGCACGCTCCGATGGTTCGAGATGCGCGCGGAAGACATGACATTCGAGCCCGACGTCGCCGGCGTCGTGGTGACTGCCAGTGAGATCTCCGCTCAAAAGAAGGCCGAACTCGATCTTCGTCGCAGCGAGGCCCGATTCCGCGCACTAGCTCAGCACACAAGCGATCTGATCGTCGTCCTCAATGAAGACGGTCTCATCTTGTGGGCATCGCCATCTGCGATGAACAAGCTGGGATACACACCGACAGCCATCCTCGACAAAGAGTTCAGCCATCTGCTGCATGAGGGTGACCGCAGAGGACTCGCGCATCGGCTCGCTGTCCTCGACCAGCCGACTGAGGAAACAGGCATTCCATTCGAACTCAACGTCCGCGGCGCCGACGATCAGTGGCACATCGTCGAAACGCGACTCACCGACCTACGAAACGATCCCAATGTTGCAGGCATGGTCCTCACCGGGCACGTCCTCACCGAGGGGAACCGATCAACGCCTCACGAGCTGATCCGAAACGCTGGTACCGCCATGCGCAGCGCCAAAGCCCGAGGAAGAGGCCGTGTCAGTGGGTATGAAGCTCCGTCATCCGACGACGATTCTGTTCGCAGCGAACTGAGAAGCGACCTTGCGCATGCACTCAGACGCAAAGAGCTGACCGTTCACTACCAGCCATTCGTCGATCTCGTGTCCGGTGCTGTCACCGGTTTCCAAGCGGTCATGCGATGGCGCCACCCAACACGCGGTGTGATCAGCCCAGCAACCTTTGTTCCCCTTGCCCAAGAATCCGAGCTCATCGTACCGATCGGGAGGTGGCTACTCGAAACGGCGCTGTGTCAACTCAAGGAATGGCAACAGCTCGACGTACACACCTCGGCATTGACGGTGAGTTTCGAAATGTTCGGCCGGCAACTCGAAGACGAGGCCATCGTCGCTGACCTGGCCGCTGCCATCGCCAACGCCAACCTCGATCCCTCAACAGTGATTGTCGAGGTCACCGAAAGGATCGCCGCCCAAGCGTCCACCTTGACCCCTCGCCTCGAAGACATCGCAGCGCTTGGTGTGGGACTGCATGTCGTCGCCTTCGGCTTGGGTCTGACGTCGCACTCGCGGCTTCAATCGCTGCCCTTCACCGGTATCAAGCTGGACCGCTCAGTCGTTGCTGCCCTCAACGGGTCACATCCTGAGTCAGCGCAGCTGCAGATACGTTCGATCATCAGCATCGCAGCCGAAACCGGCATGTACGTCATAGCCGATGCAATCGAATCCGCCGCCCAACTTCAACAACTCAAGACCATGGGCTGCGATCGGGCACAAGGCATCTACTTCGGACGCCCAACCGATCCCCTCACCGCCGCCCAACCCCTTCGTACGGCCGCCAGGATCCGAACCCCTGTGATGGCGGAGCCCGATCGATGAACGATGTGCCGCGAGCGCTGTCTCCAGTTCGGCTGACTGCTGACGAGATCGTTGAGGTCGCCATGGGTGGGCCCGACTCGCTGCTCCTCGTCGACCCGCTCCTACAGGTCCTTTGGGCGAACCAGAGCGCGGAGCGCCTGTTCGGTGTGAAGCTTGATGATTCCGGTGGCATGAGCGGACTCGATCTCATCCATCCCGACGACATCGAGATCGCTGCACTCGCGATGACGAGCGTGCAGTCGAAAGATGTCGGGACACCGCTCGAAGTTCGTGTGCTGGCTCATGACGGCTGGCGTCTGGTCGAGCTGATTGGCGCACCGTCAGGGGAGAACCTGGTGCTGAGCCTGAGAGATCTGACCGAGCGACGCCGTTGGGAGATTGCGCACGACGCTGACGCCCGCTTCCGCTCGTTGATTCACAACGCGTCGATGCTGACGATACTCATTGACGCGACGGGCATCGTACAGAACTCATCGGCAGCGCTGTCACGATTGCTCGGGCACGACCAGGAGTGGCTCGAGGGACGACAACTCGAAGAGCTCGTCGATTCCTCCGGCGTGGCACACTGGCGCACCGCTCTCGCCGAGATATGTGGTGATGCGATCGGAACCGGGACGTCCGTGACTGTCGATGTCGTGTTCATCAGGCGTGACGGATCGGCAGTGCCGTATGCGCTCACGGTCAAAAACCTGCTCGACGATTCCACGGTCAACGGACTGGTGGTGTCTGGACATGACATCACCGATCGGGTGGCAGCAGAACGTGCGCTCCGCTCGGCCAACTCGGTCCTTGCAGCTACGTTGGAATCGACGCCCGACGGGATCCTCGTTGTCAACAAGCACGGTCGGATCATCAGCTTCAACCGCCGATTCACAGAAATGTGGAAGATCCCACCCGATGTCCTCGACGCCCGCGACGACGCGGTCGCTCTCGCACACGTGTTGCCACAATTGTGCGATCCCGGGGCGTTCATGACGAGGGTGGCCGACCTCTACGCCGACTCTGACGCCGAGAGCCATGACCTTGTCGAGTTCCGCGACGGGCGCCTGTTCGAGCGAAACTCGCTACCACAGCGCATCGACGGCGAAGCGGTGGGGCGTGTCTGGAGCTTCCGTGACGTCACACAGGACCGGGAGCTCCGCGTCGAGCTGACTCG
This sequence comes from Acidimicrobiales bacterium, assembly GCA_038212405.1. Lineage (GTDB taxonomy): Bacteria > Actinomycetota > Acidimicrobiia > Acidimicrobiales > SZUA-35 > JBBQUN01. The sequence continues at coordinate 6,895 of JBBQUN010000109.1, forward strand.
GCGGGCGTTCCACGACGCTCTCACCGGTCTCGCGAACCAGTCGCTCTTCCTCAACCGGGTCGAGCACGCCATGGCGCTGATCGAACGCACCGGTGGCTCGATAGCCGTCTTGTTCATCGACCTCGACGACTTCAAGACGGTCAACGACAGTCTTGGGCACCTGGTCGGTGACGAGCTGTTGGTGGCAATGAGTCATCGGCTCCAGAGATGTCTCCGCGCAAACGACACCGCAGCGCGACTGGGCGGCGACGAATTCGCTGTACTGATCGAAGACCTCGAGGACGAGACGCAAGCAATCAACGTCGCCGAACGGATCGTCGCAGTCCTCCGAGAACCCGTGATGCTCGAGTCGGGTCCAGCAACAGTTGGCGCCAGCGTCGGGATCACATTCGGCCGGCCGGGAACCGGCCTCGACGGGAGCGCCCTGCTGCGCAACGCCGACCTCGCCATGTACATGGCAAAGAGCCAGGGCAAGAGCTGTTTCCGAGTGTTCGTTCCCGACATGCACGACGCTGCCGTCGAACGCTTCGCGGTGCAAACCCGCCTCAGCGGCGCCGCCCAGCGAGATGAACTCGATATTCACTATCAGCCGATCTACCAGACAGGCTCGCATCAGGTGCGCGCGGTCGAGGCCCTCGTGCGGTGGCAGCATCCAGAGCGCGGACTTCTCGGCCCGGCTGCATTCATCCCGCTCGCCGAGGCCAGCGGCGTTATCGATGAGATCAGTAACTTCGTCCTCGAGGAATCGCTGGACCAGGCCCGACGGTGGAAGAACAGCCTCGGAGCGAAAGCGCCAGCCGTCAGCGTCAATCTCTCGCCGCACCAACTCCTCGACCGCTCGCTACCCGAGCGTGTGAATGCTCATCTGGAACGGAGTGGCGTGCGACCGGAGCGGTTGATCCTCGAGATCACCGAGAACGCGCTCATGCTCGACCCCGAGACGGCGACCACGAACCTCCATCGTCTCCGTCAGCTCGGGGTCCGCCTCGCGATCGACGATTTTGGGACCGGCTATTCGTCGCTGAATTACCTCGAGAGGTTCCCGATCGACTTCCTCAAAATCGACGGTTCGTTCGTGAACAACCTGCTCATGCGACCGGAATCGTCGATGGTCGAGGCAATCGTCCAACTCTCGCACACGTTGGGTCTGGTCGCGATCGCCGAATGCGTCGAGAGCGAGGCACAGGTCGCAGCACTGCTTTCGTTCGGTTGCGACCTGGCGCAGGGCTACTTCCTGGCACGCCCACTCGGTGCGGACGCACTCGTCGAGCTGCTACTCGACAGTGTTGCGGTGACATCGGAGTCGACACAAGGCCATCGACGGTTCGACCAGTAGTGTCGATCTGAGGCCCGTTGGACCGCGGTGCCCTGACGCTTCAGGCCGAAGTGATGACACCTGCCTCCGACCGCTGGTCCCGGGGGGTAGGGGTAGAGCGACAGCTTGCCTTGTGGCTCGCAGTTCAGGAGGTCCTGGCTCATCACCACGTGATCGGTGGCCCTCGCAGTCACCTCGCGAATGAACTGGTCGATGCGCTCCCAGGACCCGCTCATCATCCCTCTGTGATTATCGGTGCTGACGTGCGAGGCGGACTGCCTTGTCGGGTCGGTCCGTGATCACTGCGTCGAAACCCGCGCCGAGCAGCCGGGCAATGGCATTGGGGTCATTGACGGTCCAAACATGAACGGCGATACCCGATCGGTGGGCAGCTCGTAAAAACAGCTTGTCGGCAACGGGTATGCGCCTCGTCCGACACGGGACTTGGGCCACATCGCCGGTCTTGGGCACCGGGAGGCGAAGCCAACTCGCGACTCGCAACGCCACGATCTCTGGTTTCGACAACGCCGTGCACCACCCGTTTCCCAGAAGCCGCCGGAGCCTCACGATTCGCCTCAGACTGAAGGCAGCAACGCAGAATTGATGGGGTTTGCCCGTCTGCCTCAACATCTCGGCGAGCGGCTCGACGGTGGAATCTGTCTTGGCATCGACATTGATGAAGGCTTGCGGGTAGCGGACGAGAAGGTCCGCGAATCGCACCAGACCCTGATCACTGGCCCGACCTTCTACCAAGTAGCGGACCGCTTCGAGTTCGCTCCACCGTTGCTCACCGATGGAGCCTCGACCCGTCGTGATCTCATCGAGGGAATCGTCGTGAAAGATCACCAACTCACCGTCGGCTGAGACTTGGACATCGAGCTCGAAGTGATCAGATCCGGCCGTGACGGCTGCGTCGAAAGCTTCCCACGTGTTGCCCGGTGGATGTTGTTCCGAAGCACCTCGGTGTGCCAACACTGAAGCCAACCCGAGTCTCAGATAGGGGTGTCGTTCCATGCCGCTCCAATCATCGCCCCCGGCGAGGCACTCGTATGGATCGAGACGGCTGCGGTTCGGTGTACGAGATTCACCGATTCGCAGGTACTCCCAAGATCAGGCGTCCGCTGCGCTCTTCGCTTGTTCCGGCGTCATGAGGCCATCGTTGTCGATCGACTTGGCGTAGCCGGTCCTCGACGGGTCATCCGTGCTCTTCTTGCTCTTCTTGGTGTCGCTGACAAGCGACTTGACGGTCGAGATCACCTGGGATCGGTTGTGCCACGCCCAGCTGGCGACGGCAGTTGCAACGGCAGAACGAATGAGTTTCAGCATGAACTCATCGTTCCCTGCGAACCCCACCACAAACCGAAGATTTTCGAATCGACGAAGGAATGACGAACAACAACCCCGCCGACCACAACTCGATCCATCCTCGCCCACTTGTAAACCGCTCGACCTCGGAGCCACTTCGTACGTGGCGAACCCCAACCGACGATGTCACCGAGACGCTGGTGCCGTACCGATCCGTATCGGTCCAGACACCACTGTTGGATGTGGTGCCCATCGGCACTGGGCGTCGCTGTGCCCATCATGCCGTTGCCCTCTGCCGATGGGCCGTCGCCTCACGGAGGCGTTCTCGCTGGTCCTGGTCCACACCTAGAAAGGCTTTGGTGAGAACGTCCGGCGCCCGGTCTCGGCTGAGAGCATTGAGTCCCATCGCCCCGATCGTGCGGGCGTCAGGCTCGAACTCGATGACATCGATGCCGCGCCCGCGCAGTTGGTCGCACTCACGCTGAAGCTGGGTCGCAAAGCGTCGTCGCGTATGTCTGTTCACCAACCCGACGTCTGCGGATCCCGACATTGGCGATAGGACGACGGCGACATCGATGTTCGAGCTCGCCAGCAAATCGGCATTGGTCGGTGAGTGGACCGCCCCGTCGACGTAGCGTCGACCGTTGATCAGGACCGGGCGAAACACCAAGGGCACCGCGCACGACGCGGCGACGGCCAGGCCGAGATCGACGCCCGCTTGATTGTCGAACACCTTTCGTATGCCGCTCCCCGCTCGCACGGCGACGATGGACAGATCATCAGTCGGCCATCGTGCGTCGGGCCCTGCGAATGCACGCAGCGAGGCGCTTGCATCGACGAATCCGGCGGTAAGCGAGGACACGGCGATTGACGACAGAGGTGCTCGGTTGAACACCGCACTGGTCAACGGCCGAACGACGTCTCCAGCCTTCACCAGCGCGGGCAGCGTCAGCCGGTTGCTCGCCGCAGCCGCGCCGTCGAGCATCGATCGGACACGATGACGATGAGGGAGCGGATCGACTTGCGAACCCCAGGCCGAAAGATCGTCCAGGTTCGTCCCGGTACGTAGCAGGGTGCCGATGATGCTCCCGGCTGAGGTTCCAACGATGGTGTCGGCAGATGCGGGATCCCAGCCTGTGTCGACCTGCAGCGCAAGGAGCGTTCCGATGTGAAAGGCCAGACCCGTCGCGCCGCCGGCACCGAGCACCAGTCCGACTTTGGCTCGGCTCGACTCCGCCAAGAGTTCCACCATGCTGTCGTCGGTCACCGGCTTACCTGATCGTTAGCGCTCTTGGTCGCCATCTCGGCTCCTTGCGTACAGTCGACTGAGGATCGAGCCCTACCCCTTCGCCAGCAGATGAAACCGTCCGATCACTGTCCAACCGAGAGCGATATCTGGTCAGGCCTTGGTTCGGCGCAGTCGAGCTGGAAACCGCCCGGGCGTAGCCGGTGAGATCGTGCGCTCCGGTGAGCGATCCAAAGCAGTTTCGCACGACCCGGTTTGACACGATCACCAGGCGGGTAGTCCTCCGCCGTGAGCATCGCTCTGGTAGTCCTGGTATTGGCCGCTGTGAGCGGCGTGGTGATGGGTCTCTTCTCGCTATCTACCGGTCCTCGGACTCTTTCCGTACCCGAGAGGACAGAGCACTGGCTCGTCGCATGGGCGGGACGTCATGAGACGATCCGGTCGGTCGTGGTCCGCGTGGACCGTCGTGTGATCGGCGGGATCGGTGTGCTCACCATGGCCGTCGCGATCGTGCTGGCCACGGCGACGGTCGGTTGGGTTCTCGACAGCGTCGATAGCGACCGTGGGTTTGCCCGCTGGGATGACCGTGTCGCTGAGTGGGGAGCGAGTTCGGCATCGTCTGTCTCCACCCAGGTACTCTCGCTCGTGACTCATGCCGGGTCGACCATTGGGTTGATGCTGGTCATGGGTGCACTTGCACTCTTCGATCGACGTCGCCGCGGGAGCTGGGTATCCGCCGAGTACTTGGCCGTCATCGGTTTCGGTATCGTCGTGATCAACAACGCTTTGAAGGTGTTGGTGATGCGTGAACGCCCGCTGGTTTCGCACCTCGTCTCTGCGTCCGGCTTCTCGTTTCCCTCTGGTCATAGTTCTGCCGCGGCCGCATGCTGGGCGGCGATCGCATTCGTGTCGATGGGTCATGTCGCACGCAGCCGTCGATGGATGCTGTTCTCGGCGTCGATAGCGCTGACAGTGGCCGTTGCTTCCAGCCGGGCCTTGCTGGGTGTCCACTGGTTGACCGACGTGATCGCTGGGGTGATCGTCGGATGGACCTGGTTCGTTCTCGTCACCGTCGTCTTCGGCGGACGGGTGATCGCACTTGGTGCCGCAGCTATCCACATCGCCGCAACGGCGCCGAACAACGAAGCGCTGACCGCTTCTGTATCGAAGGGAGTCCGCTGATGACCACGATCGGTGTCATTGTCAATGCAGGCAAGGAACTGGGTTCCGGTCTCGAGGAGTTCCGGGCCGAGCTCGCCGAGCTCGGCCATCCGGACCCTCCCTGGTTCACCGTCGACAAGAGCAAGCACGCTCCCAAGAAGATCCGCGAGCTCGTGACCGACCACGGCGTCGATCGGGTGATCATGTGGGGCGGCGACGGCACGGTCCGACGCTGCATCCACACCCTCGTCAAACACGGTCTCAACGATGGCGTGTCCGTCGGGATCATGCCTGCCGGGACCGGCAATCTGCTGGCGAAGAACCTGGACATACCGATCGAGGTAGCCGGTGCCGCCCGCATCGCCGTGAACGGAGATCCACGAGCGATCGATATCGGGGTGATCAACGGCCAGCACTTCGCGGTGATGGCCGGCACCGGGTTCGACGCCCTCATGATCCGTGAGGCCGACGAGAACGACCTCAAGGAACGCTTCGGCCGGCTGGGGTACGTGATCGCGGGTGTACGCCAGCGAGACATCCGACCTGCCCGTTTCGAGGTGAACATCGACGAGAAGTCTTGGTACCGGGGCGAGGCGAGCGGTGTGATCGTCGCCAATGTCGGCACCATTCTCGGCGGGCTCGAAGCATTTCCCGACGCCGACCACACCGACGGTCGACTCGAGATCGGCGTGATCGAGGCCCGTACGAACACCGAATGGGTCCGACTTCTCGGTCGAGCTGCTATCGGCAGGGCCGATTCCTCGCCCTTGGCCGATCTCGCTACCGGCACCCGAGTCACGATCGACATCGATCGGAGTCTGCCCTGGGAGGTCGACGGCGGTGACCGCGACCGGACAGACCACTACGAAATCAGCTGCCTCCCTGCGGCGATCCGGATCGCTCAACCTTGGAAGAACGACACAACGAAGGAGAAGTCGACATGACCACGCTCGACCAAAACAACGACCAGGTCGGGAGTGACCAGGCCAAGGCATTTGCCCGTGACCACCCAGGACTGGTCAGACTCGGGCGTGCCGGCTGGGTCGCCAAAGGTGTCGTCTACACCCTGACCGGAGTGCTGGCGCTGGCTGTCGCGCTCCAGTCGACCGGGTCGGGGTCCGGCGGCGAGGAAGCCAGCCAGTCCGGCGCCATCGCCACGATCGCAGACCAGCCTGCGGGAGCGTTCCTGCTGATCGTGATCACTGCCGGGCTCGCGTTGTATGTGGCATGGCGGCTCGTCTCGGTCCTGTTGCCCGCCGACAACGATGCCCATGCGTGGGTAACGCGTGCCGGATACCTGTTGAGTGCTGTCACCTACACTTTGCTGGGTTGGTCAGCGATCTCGTTCGCCCGCAGACCCGGGACCAGTGAAGGCAGCGAAGACGCAAGAGTCGAACAACTGACCCGAGAAGCGCTCGCCAACTCCGGTGGCCGGGTCGCGGTCTTCATCGTCGGTGCGGTCATCATCGGCGCCGGCGCCTACTTCCTCTACAAAGGTGGCGCCGCCACGTTCGAATCCGACCTCGCCCCCGGTTCAGTCGGCCCGATCTCCCACCATACACTCGTCGTCTTGGGACAAGCCGGCTGGATCGGACGGGGCTTGATGATGGGAGTGATCGGGTTCTTCATCGCTCGGGCGGCCGTCCAGTTCGATCCCGACGATGCTGTCGGCCTCGACGGTGCTCTTCGCCGGGTCGCCGACAGTCCGTTCGGCACCGCACTCATCGTCGCGGTCGCCGTCGGACTCATCATGTACGGCATCTTCTGTGCGCTCAGTTCCCCGAAGCGGCTCTTGGTCGGAGCCGACTGAACTGACCACCGACCACCAGACCGACCGACGACCGTGGTGGCACTCGTTCTCCATCAGCCACGAACTCGAGTTCCACGTGAACCACTACCGGCGCATCCGCGAGACCGCGGTACTGACCGCTTCGGTGATCGTCGGATCCGTGTTGCTTCTCGATGTCGGGCTTCGGCCCTGCACCCTCACCGAGAGAAGAAGTCGTGGATCGACGAGGTTCGAGGTTTCGAGGGGCAGTGATCGGGGCATGGCAATCTCTCAACACCAAGGGAGCAGAACATGAACATTGTTTGGATCGTCGTCGTCGTCTTTGCCGTCATCGGCCTGATCGCCCTGCTCAGGGGCCGAATGTGACCATCGACACCGGGAACGAGGACTGAGCGGCACCACGCTGTCGCATGACTCGACATCGGCAAACGGGTCGACGGTCGCGCCATCTGCTTGACTGGCCTCGATGACCGACCCCACTCCAGATCGTCTTTCACCTCCGTCAACTGTCGACTCGGCGCTGACTCTCGGCCCAATGCTGCGCTATGTCAGTGCGACGTCGGCCACCATCTGGGTAGAGACGGCATGCCCCGGCGTCGTCGAGGTACTCAGCGAGTCAGCCAAGACGTTCTGCGTCCATGGGAGGCACTACGCGTTGGTGATCATCGAAGACCTCGAGCCGGGCAGCGTCATTCCATATGACGTCCGGTTCAACGGCGAGGTGGTCTGGCCGGCAAAAGACTCGACACTGC
>JBBQUN010000110.1:0-14343 GCA_038212405.1 Acidimicrobiales bacterium
GGTCGTGACGCAGGCCTGTTCGAGGTTGTCGCGTCGGCCTTCGATCTTGCCCGGGTAGACCTCGGGAAGGGCGAGCATCGGGGCATCGAACGACTCGGTGACGATGCTGCCATCGCCGTCAGCCTGAATCCGATAGCTCCACACGGTGGCGTGCTCGAACTTCGGTGGCACCTCGTACGCAAAGTACGTGTTGGGTTCGAACGCCGTGACCAGACAGTCGGCATGCCATTCGTAGTCGCCGGACTTGTTGTGGCCTCTGAACGACGTGCCGACCTCGATCGAGGTGGCATCATGCAAGAACTCGCAACGAACGTTCTCTGGGCTGAGCAGTGGCAGCTTGGTGAGGTCGGTCAGGTGAGCAAAGACAGTGTCGGGAGAGGCGGCGACTCGGATGCTGGCCGAGCCCTGGGTTGGCGATGTGTTCATAGAAGTCTCCTTGGAACGGTCGATAGCCTAGGCGCCACCAGCGACCAACCGGCCATTGATCCACACCGAGCCGATGTCGCTCGGTCGGGCGGTGTTGATGATCTTCTCGAAGAGGCGAAGGTCGTCGTCGATCTCGGGCCACCATCGGAGGCCCGACGAGCGACGCTGGTTGGCAGCATCGAGGTCGATCGTGAACGCATCGAACGGCCGGCCCGGTTGGAGCAAGCCCGTTTGCTGTTGCAGCAGGGCCGCGCCACCCGCCGTTGCCATCCAGAAGGCGGTGATGGTGTCGATCGAGGAATCGCTGCGGCCCCGTGAACCGGGTTCCGAGCCCGGGTCGGTTCCGGTGTCGAGCAGGCGCGACGAGGTCACCGCCTTCGACGCCTGGGCCAGGATCCCGGCCTCGAACCCGCCGGCGAGGTCGGACCCGAGCCCCACTCGCACACCAACGCCAAGTGCACGCCGAGCAGGAAAGACCGCGTCGCCGAAGTAGGCGTTGGAGAGCGGACAGTGGGCGACTCCCGCGTTGCGTTGGCGCATGACGGTGAGATCGGTCTCGCTTGCGAGGCCGCAGTGAGCCAACACGGTGCGATCGCGCAGGAGCCCGAAGCCGTCGAGGGCGAGCGTGTCGGACATGCCGAAACGGTCGAGCGCATAGGCGTGTTCCCAGTCGCTCTCGCTGCAGTGGGTTTGGATGGCAACATTCGATGAGGCCGCGATCTCCCCGATGCCCTGCAGCAATGCGTCGGTGCATGCCGGTGCGAACCGCGGCGTGAGTATGGGCTCGACGAGTGCCGAGCCAAGCGCGTCGATCGCCTCGATCGAGCGCACGCTTGCGCTTACAGCGGCTGACGCCGAGACATCGCGGTACCACTCGGGTGTGCCGACCGGATGGTCCATCGCTACCCGTCCGACGAAGGCTCGTTGTCCATGGCGAACACATGCTTCGGCGAGAAGGGTGGTGGACTCGACATCGATCGTGGCGTAGTAGACCGCAGTCGTGGTGCCGGCAGCGATGAGTGTCGGGACGAGGTTGTTCCACACCCGGTTCGCGAACTCGAGGTCGTGATAGCGACGTTCGAGCGGCAACGTGTATTCGAACAGCCAACGCTCGAGGTCGAGATCGAGCCCCGTCCCCACTTGCGGCCACTGGGGTGCGTGCACATGCGTATCGACCAGGCCGGGCATGACCACCACGTTGGGCCCGAGATCGATGTCGACTGGCGTCGCTGGATCGTCGCTGATCGAGGTGATGATGCCATCGGCCCCAACACGAATGAGCGCGCCAGGGCGAACCTCGAATTGGTCCATCGTCGGGGTCTGCATGAGGCGACCGCGAATGGAGAAGCCGCCCGCTTGGTCAGATTCGATTGTGCTCATCGAGGAGGTCGTTGCGGTAGCTGTGGGTGCCGTCGAATCGTGACAGCAGGTACGGCCCAGACACCATCGTGTCGTGCCTCAGCGGTTCCTCGCGACAGGTGGGAAGCGTGTCGATCTCCAAGTGGAAGGGTGGCGTCACGAACAGCGGTACCGAGTATCGATCGGTCGCGGGCGGGTTGACCACACGATGAGGATTGGAGACCCAGCGGTCATTGGTCCAAATCGCCATGAGGTCGCCGAGGTTCACGACGAGGTGATCGTCGGGCACGATGATGTCGATCCAGTCACCGGACCGAAGCCTGACTTGAAGACCGCCGACACCGTCGTCGCCGAGCACTGTCAGTGTTCCGTAGTCGGTGTGCGCGCCACATCCGAGTTGCCCCGGTTCGGGCGTGAGCCGTTCCATCGGCGGGTAGTGGATGAGGCGAAGGTGGAACATGGTTTCGCCCGGCATGTTCTCGAAGGTCCCCGGGTCGAGGCCGAGCGCCATGGCGAGCGCCCGCTGCACCCGAAGTGCGGTCTCGACCACGGCGGTGCGGTAGTCGTCCCACGCTTCACGAAAACCGGGAAGGTCCGGAAACTGGTTCGGTCCATGGAGCGGGGTCCCTGCCAACACTTCGGGGTGATCAGGGCCGTGCTCGGTGCCAGTGTCGAGTGTTTCCTTCATGTCACCGGCCAGGACCTCACCAATGCGTTCCTCGCCGGCAATTGCACCCTCGAGCGTCTCGGTTGCGTAACCGACATAGCCCCGGTGGCAGTCGCTGTTGCCGATGGCCAACGCCCTCTTCTCCTCGATCGGCAGAGCAAAGAAGGCGTGCATTGCTTCGAAGAACCGAGCTTTGACCTCGGGGTCGACGCCGTGGCCCCGCACCAGGAGAAACCCTGTCTCGCACAGCGCTTGGTCGACGGCCGCGGCGGTAGCGATCGCATCGGAATTCGGGAGCTCGTTGCCGGTCGCATAGGGGGAGAGGTCAATCGTGAGGAGTGACATTGATCGGTCCTTTGTTCAGTGAGCTCCGCGGACGAAGGCTACGCCGAGGGCCGCTGGAGTGCGGCTGGCTCGGGCGCGTAGCACGAGCGCCAACAGGGTGAGCAGGTAGGGGAGTGCGAGGAAGAACTCATAGGGCAGAGCAGACTGCGTGCCTTGCAGCCGAAGCTGCACTGCATCGGAGAGGCCGAACAAGAATGCGCCGGCGACAACGGGAAACGTCTTCCAGCCTGAGAAGACCACGAGAGCCAGCGCGACCCAACCGCGGCCGCCGGTGACGTTCTCGATGAACAACCCGAGCGGTCCGCAGACGAGTGCTGCGCCCCCAAGACCGGCGAAGCTCCCGCCGATCACGGTGGCGATCGAGCGAATACGAACGACGTCGTAGCCGAGCGCATCTGCTGCTTCGGGCGATTCGCCAACGGCGCCGAGTGCCAGTCCAAACGTGGTTCGCTGCAACAAGTAGTAGACGACAACTACCAGGACGACGGTCATGACGACCAGCCCGACGAGACCGATTCGGTTCAATCGTGGTGGCACCTGACCAATCGAATAGTTGCGTTGGAACAGGTAGGTCGTGAGATAGCTGGCCAACAGGGTGAAGGCGATACCGGTCACGATTTGATTCGAGCGGCCAACGACCACGAAGAGCACGAGCAGCGCCCCGGTGAGTGCCCCAACGCCGGTGCCGGCGAGTAGTCCGATCCACGGTGAACCGGTGGCTTCGGCAGCGGAGTAGGCAGCGAACGCCCCGCTCAACATCATTCCCTCGACCCCAAGGTTCAACACGCCGCTCCGTTCGCTGACCACCGCACCCATTGCCGCAAGCGCGACCGGGATCGAAAGCCGCAGTGCGGCGGCAATCGTGGCCAACGTGAAGATCGTGCTCATTCGCCCTCTCCGATGAAACGAGCTGCCAGAGCGTCTCCGGCAACGACGAACACCACCACGAGCGCCTGGATCACACCGACGAGCGATGACGGCAGATCGTGGCTACGAGCCGAGACCTCGAAACCGATGTCGAGACCGGCGATGGCCAAACCGGCAGCCACCACACCGATCGGGTGGAGTCGGCCGAGGAGAGCAACGATGATGCCGGTGAACCCGAGCCCAAGACTGGCGGAGCTGCCAAGGCGTCCGTTCACCCCTGACATCTCGAAGAAACCGGCGAGCCCTGCCAATCCGCCGGCGGCGAGAACGACCATCATGACCACCCGGCGAGAGGCAACTTCGTTGGCGTCGAGCGCACTCGGATTGTGTCCGAGCACCGAAATGCGATAACCAACACGATGTCGGGCGAACAGCCAGGCGAGCACTGGACCGCAGGCAACGGCAACGACGAATCCCAGGTGAGTGCCGAGGAATGGCAACTCCCCGAGTTGAGCATTGCCGAGCTGGCGACTGGCAGGCACGAACGACTCGGGGTCACGAATCGGAACGCGAATCGACCACTGAAGCAGTGCCTGGGCGACGTAGACGAGCATGAGCGACGAGATCACGATGCTGGCGCCGAAGCGAGTCCACAACACGCCGGTGATCCCACCCCATGCGGCGCCCGCCAGAGCGCCGGCCATGACGCCGAGCGCGATCAACACCGGCCCCGGCAGATCTCGAACACCGTCGGCCGTCACGACGCCGACCGACACGATGGCACCCAGCAGGTACTGTCCCTCGGCCCCGATCGTGAAGACTCGGGCCCGATAGGCGAGGGCGTAGCCAAGAGCAATCAGAATCAGCGGGGTTGCTGCCGTTGCGGTATCACTCAGGCCGCGATTGTCGATGAAGACGCCGGCAGCGACACTTCGATAGACCTCGAACGGGTTCGCCCCATCGACCACGATCACGATGGCCCCAACGAGCAGAGCGCACACCAGCGAGGCAACGGGGACGATCACGGAAGGGGACACCGTGACCGCTCGTTGCCCTCGCTGGTGCCGATTTCGGGGCCGACCGTTGGGGGCCGACTCCTCGAGCGGATCGTCGTCGAGCGTCATCGGACTCGCATCGAGGGAGGTCATGGCCTTGCCGCACGTTCGATGCTTGGCTCGTGCGTCAGATCGACCACCAAATCGGTGGTGTCGCCCGCCATGGCGAGACCAATGGCGAGCCGATCGAATGGTGCGACGAACGGGCCGATGAGCTTGCCATCCGACATGACGAACAGACGGTCAGACACGGCGAACAACTCGTCGAGTTCGGCGCCGATCCACAGAACGGCTGCACCGGCAACGGCACGCTCGACGAGTCGCTGCGCCACCACGTCAGCGGCATCGGGGTCGAGCCCGCGTGTGGGATAGCAGGCGAGAACGACGCCAGGATCGCCACCGAGTTCTCGAGCCAACACCAGTTTCTGAGCGTTGCCACCAGAAAGGCTCGACGCCTTGGCACCGGGACCGGCGCTTCGTACGTTCCAATCGATCAGCGCTTGGCGTGCACCGGTGTGACGATCACGACGTCGTTGCCTGCGAAGCGGAACTCGCCCGAGTTCGAGATTGTCGGCCAATTCCATGGGGCGAACCAGGCCCCATCGATAGCGATCCGAGGGCACATAGGCAACCCCGAAACCGAGTCGGGCTCGAGGCTCGGCAACGGCCATGACCTGACCGTCGATGTGCACCGTGCCGCCGGTTGGTGTTTGGCGACCGGAAAGCAGCGCTTCGAGATCGCCTTGCCCGTTCCCGTCGACCCCCGCGATCCCCACGATTTCGCCGCCCCTGACGTCGAGGTCGATCGCTCGTAGGGTCGCCGACGAAACGGTCGTCATCGACAGTCGTGATGGCCCGAGATGATGCTCTCGGGCCGATCGCTTGCTGAAGGTGCCTGTCGTCGCTGCGCCGATCATGGCGGAGGCGAGGTCGGCTCGGTTGTGATCAGCCACCGGCTGGTCGACGATCACCCCGCGACCCTCTCGCAGCACGCTCACCCGGTCGCACCCGTCGAAGACCTCAGCCAACCGATGGGTGATGAAGGCGACGGCGCGTCCCTCGTCGGCCAACGACCGACAGACGAAGAGCAGACGAGCAGCCTCGGCATCGGTGAGAACCGCTGTTGGCTCATCGAGGAGCAGCACCTGGGCATTGGCGTCGAGCGCACGTAGGAGCTCGAGTCGTTGCTGTTCCCCGACCGAGAGCTCACCGGCGGGAACGTCGTTGCGAACCTCGAGTCCGTACCGTTCGACCAGGGCATCGAGCCGTGCACGACTGCTCGCCCGATCGGGTAGGCGGCGATTCGTTGGCCGAGCGAGGATCAGATTCTCGCCAGCAGTGAGCGTCGGAACGAGCGTGAAGTGTTGCTGCACCATCGCAATACCGCGGGCTCGAACGAGACCGGGCTCGAACCGATCGATCGGAGCGCCGAGCAAATGAACGGTTCCCTCGTCGGGCTTTTCCAGCCCAACCAGAACTTTCATGAGTGTCGACTTTCCCGCGCCATTCGAGCCAAGCACTGCATGGATCTCTCCTCGTCGGAGAGTCAGATCGACCCCGTCCAGTGCAGTTGTCCCTCCGAAATGCTTTCTGATCGAACGCATCTCGACTGCGCTGGACGGAGCCGAGCCCTGCGACTCAACATCGTTGGATGAGTCGAACGCTGGCAACGATCAGCTCCGCTCAGGAACGAACGGCACCTCGAACGAACCCGTTTCGATTGCGGCGAGTCGCTCGTCGTAGATGGCCATGGCGTCGGCCGAGATCAAGCCGGCGTCAGCGGGGTCGATGACGATGCTCATGCCGCCGTCAGCAAGGGGAACGCTGTAGTACTGGGCCTCGGTCTTGCCTGCTGCGACGTCGGCCACCATGAGCTCGAAGACCGCCTGAAGGTTCCAATCGAACGAAGACAACACCGAATCACCGACCTCGGACATGTCACCGACATATCCGCTGGAGACGCCGCCAACATCATTCGCTGCTTCGATCTGCCCGAACGTCGGACCCTGGCCGCAGCCGATGAACATCGTGGCACCCGACTCCGCCTGGCTCAGGGCCGCTTCCTTCGCCAACTGCACGTCGTACCAGTCGCCGACGGCGATGAAGCTGCCCGTGGTGTCGGGCCGGACCTCTTTGGCGCCGGCGAGGAAGGCCTCGTACATCGAATAGCAAGCCGGAATTTCGAACCCGCCGGCACCGGCGACGGCGCCGTCCTCGGTTGCACCAGCGGCAAGGATGCCTTCGAGGTAGGCGGCCTGATAGAAGGGCTGGTCGTAGTCGCCGACATTGGCGGCAACGTCGCCGAAGCCCCCGGCGTAGACGAAGATCGTGTCGGGGAAGTCGGCGGCAACCTTCTTGACGTCGTCGCCGTAATCGAACGAATGGGCGATGATCGGGCTGAAGCCGTCCTCGGCGTAGGCCCGCAGCGCACGTTCCGCCTCGGCGCCGGGCGGGACGTTCTCGCTCAGCGCAATGTCGGAGACGACGCCTGCTTCTTGCAGCGCGTTCGCTCCGTTGTAGGCCGCCTCGCCCCACGATCCGTCGAACCAGTCTGCCGAATAGACGATGGCGAGTTTGGGGGCATCGGTGGTGGTGGTGCTGTCGTCGGTGGTGCTGTCGTCGGTGGCGCTGTCGTCTGTTGCCGCGGCTGCTTCTGTGGTGGCGCCGTCATCACTTGTGCTCTCGCTCGCCGAGGTGGCATCGGAGCTGCCGCACCCGGCGAGGACGAAAAGCAACGTGATTGCCGGTAGCCATCGGCGACTGGCGTGAGAAGAACGAGATGGAGCTGAGGTCATGGGGGTGACGCTAAGGAGCAGAAATTGCGCCGCGGTTCCGGTTTCGTGAACCGATGGTGTTCGAATGCTGACGCCTTTCTTACTCCCCTCGGCTCGAGCGGCGAGATCAGTGTTCTTCGGGCGTTCACAGCGGCCACACGGAGTCGAAATGGGGTGTCACTACCGTCATCTTCCGTGATCGCCACCCCGGTACCGAACGAGCGACGGCGGCGAATGACCTACCGTTTGTCTCGGAATGAGACCCACCACCTGACCTCACATCTCATCGAGGTCGACGGAAGAACCGTTGCGTACACCACGGGTGGCCAAGGCCTGCCGGTGTTGTTCATCCACGGTTGGGGGCTGGACCACCGGTCATATCGCCGCCCGCTCGAACAGCTGATGCTGCGCGGCTGTCGAATCATCGCGCCGTCGCTGCCGGGTTTCGGGGGTTCGACCGGATTGGCAGGGTCGAACCTGTCGTTGACCGGTCACGCACGCTGGTTGGCGCGTTTCCTGAGCGAGATCGATGAGCGCAAACCGTTCGTCGTCCTTGGACACAGCTTCGGTGGCGGCGTCGCCACCAGGCTGGCGGTGGAACACCCTGATCTGGTGTCGAGCCTGGTGCTCGTGAACTCAGTCGGCGATCCAACGGCATTTGATTTCCGGTTGGGTCAGAGAACGGCGCGCCCCGTGACGTTCAACAGCTTGCCTGCTGCCCTCGCGTTGATCTCGCCGACTGACGAAGGAACCCAAGTACGGCGGTACTCCGCACAGGTCGTCGAAAACCTGTTGCGTGATCCGGTGGCCGTGACGAGGACGGCCTGGCTCGCGAGGAGGGCTGACGTACGTGCGGACTTGGACGCACTGGCGGCAAGGAACCTCGGTATCACGGTGCTGTGGAGCGATCGCGACAGCGTGATCCCGTACTCGGCATTCGACACGTTCTGTCAATCGTTCGGGGCCCAAGGCCACGTTGCATCGGGAGGCCATTCGTGGCTGCTGACCGAACCTCGGTCCTTTGGTCAGGTACTGGCAAACCTGCTGGCGGTGGAAGGTGAGCGGCACCGTTCGGACTCGGTCGGGGCAACGGTTGAATCCCTCAGCGAGCTGCTGTCGATGACGACGGTGCCGAAACGCACGATGCATCGGATGCTCGATGGTCTGTCGCATCACTGGCTGCTGAGCGATTCCGCCGATGTCTTGGCTGCTGACCTTGCGCTCTGCCACCCGAAGCTCGCCAAAGACGAGGTTCGAGTCGTCGTCCGCCCGATCGACAGCGGAGCAGCTGAGCGGGTCACGGTGCTGGCTGCTGATCGACCGGGGCTGCTGGCTGACACGACCGCAGTACTCGCCAACGAGGGATTGTCCGTCGTCGGGGCGTCGGTTCAGACCTGGGCCGAGCAAGGGCTTGCACTGCACTCGCTGACGGTGGTTCCTACGCCGTTCTGGTGGGACTCGACCCTGGAACCCGCCACCCTGGAACCCGCCACCCTGGAACCCGCCGCTGGTGAGCGGTGGCAACGCGTTGGACAGCGATTGCAAGCAGCGTCGACATCCGATGTGAGCGTTGCTGATTTCCAGGCAAGAGGACGGGTCGACGTCTCGGTGGCCGGGGCTGGTGAAGGCAAGTCGATCGTGAGCATCACCGCGATCGACCGACCGGGTCTTCTCCATGCCATCTGCCGATGGTTGGCCGACCACGAGGTATCGGTCGAGGCGGCGAGCGTCGCCACCGTGGGTTCCTCGGTTCATGACGTGCTCGTCGTGAACGGGAACCTCGACCCCGTCGCAATGAGTAACGACTTGAGCGCCGATCAGCGGCGTCAGCGCTTCGGTGATGCCATCCGCTCAGCGCTGTTCCCGGGCGCTTCTTCAATTGGTTGCTGACCCTTTACGGCCACGACATCACGCCGAAACCTTGGTCATCTACCCTCGGACCCACAACACCGGTTCGACGCTGGAGGGTGACATGGCAGTACAAGAGTCCGAGCGCAGCGATGTCTTCGAGCGGGTCGGTACGCACTACTGGGCGGTTCGCCGGGCGAGTTGGGCGATCCGACGACTCTGGCTCGACACGCAGCTCTTCGACGTTGCGAATGTTCCCGACCACGGGCCGGTGATTCTGGCCGCCAATCACCTTTCGTTCATCGACTCCCCGTTGATGATGTTTGGGCTCGACCGCAAGGTGTCGGTACTCGGGAAGGCCGAGTACCTCCACAGGACTTCGACACGCTGGCTCTTCCCGGCGGCTGGAATGATCCCAGTCGATCGCTCGGGCAAGGGTCTCGTCGAGAGTCTGCGATGCGCCGAGAATCTGTTGGCGAACGGTGAGATCGTCGGAATCTTCCCCGAAGGAACACGGAGCCGATCCGGCGAGCTGTACAAAGGGCGTTCCGGTGTTGCTCACCTTGCGTTGAAGTCCGGTGCGCCAATCGTGCCCGTCGGCATCATCGGTTCGGACGGCGTGCAATCCCCTGATTCGATCCGACCGAGATTTCGAGGTCGAGTCGAGCTGCGGTTCGGCTCGCCGATCGACATGGGTCCCTGGGTCGATCGACCTCGCAACGCCGAGACCAAAGCCGAGATCACCGAACAGGTCATGGCCTCGATCGCGTCGCTCTCCGGACAGACACGCCGTGACGCCTACGCGTCGGCTCGGTCGGACACGATGATGCATCCGTCGTACGGCTGAGGATCAGTTCACTGGCGGCTCTGGTTCAGGAGGGCGTCGACGAGGTCTCGCATCGAGACGATCCCCACTCGTTCGCCGTCGTTCACCACGAGATGGCGAACGCCAGACACCATCATCAGCTCGGCGGCATCGTCGATCGAACGGTCGGCGTCGATCTCGATGACCGGCATCGATGCCAGCGCGGCTGCGGTCAAGTCGGTGGTGCCGAGCGCAACGGCACGCACGATGTCACGTTCGGTCACGATGCCGAGTTGCTGATCTGGCATGCGCACCGGCAGAGCGCTGCAACCGGTGGTGGTCATGCGCTCGGCAATCGCCTCGAACGAATCCGACGGCGCGCCCTCGTGCATGGTGAACGCGGTCAGTGATCGAACAGGGTCAGTCAAACCAGCGGGGAGGAAGTACGAGAACCCGACCATGAACGTCTCCTTGTTGCTTGGCGCCTCGTGCATCAACGCCGAGGCGGTTCCCGATAAAGCAAAGCGCCGACGCGATGCAGGCGCCAGGGCCATCGGTCCTCGATCAGCGACCTAGCCTGTCCCCACGTCTGTATCGAATCGAGGTCGGCTGATGAAATCGTTGAAACGAGCAAGGCCGAGGTTTGGTCACACCACGATGCTGCTCGGGGTTGTCGTCGGACTCTGCGCCGGTTGTGGAGACAAGCTGGCGGAGCCGGCGGTGCTTCGCGACGCCGCTGTCTATGAGTCGGCACTTCTCCACCTCATCGATTCGTCTGGTGTCGAGCTCTCGGACCGATGGGCCGATCCCGTCGTCTTCGTGGAGACGCTCGAGCCCGAAAGCGTCGACCTGGAAACCCAGATCGCTGTCGTCGATGGCTTCCAAGACGAGTACCGGATTCGCTTCGTCGACGAAATCAGCGAAGCAGTCGACTTCGAGCTCCCCGACCTCGCCGTCAGAGAAGGAACCCTGCTCGTAGCATTCGGGCCGATCGTCGTCGATGGCGACGATCTCCTTCTGCACGGCGAGTACTACCTGGGCGCAACTGACGCCGCGGCCTTCGACTATCGCTTCCAGGCCGACCCGACGGGGAACCTCGTGATGGTCGGCGATCCTGTCGATGGGGTGACCGAGTTGGTCGTGGCAGACGCGTGAGGCGGCCAAGTCTGGCAAGACTGCGAGGAAGCGGTGGTGGTTCCGGCGTCCGTCCGTTGTTCCCGATGCAAGCGTTCCACAGCTTCGGAGAATCGTTGTTTGCGCTGTCGCTCGTCGGGTCGTTGTTCTTCAACGTGTCGATCGACGCGGCGAGACCGCGGATCATCCTCTACCTCGCCGTCACCATGGCGCCGTTCGCCGTACTCGGGCCATTGATCGGCCCGATGATCGACCGAGTGAGAGGAGGCCATCTCATGGTGCTCGTCTCCTCGCTCTCGGCTCGAGCAGTCGTTGCGCTCCTGCTGTCGACTCAGCTGCGATCGATTCTGTTCTACCCGGAGGCCTTCGCGCTGTTGGTGGGGGCAAAGGTCTATGCCGTCGGGCGAAACTCGATCGTGCCATCACTGGTCGGTGAGGGTGGCGACCTCATGTCGGGCAATGCTCAGCTGGCGCGCGTCGGCGCGCTGGCGGGGGTTCTCGGCGGTGCTTTTGGCCTGGTGCTCTTGCGCGTCGGCGGCGCACCGCTGGCGGTTCGTTGTGCTGCATTGTCGTATGCGCTGGGAGCATTGGCTGCGCTGCGAGCGCCGGGCCCCCAACCTGTCGAGTCGGTGCCAGTCGCGACCGAAACAGCCGAGATGCACCGTCACGGTGTGCGGGCAGCAGCGAGTGCCATGGCGGTGATTCGGTTCGCCACGGGATTCATCGTCTTCCACGTCGGCTTCGTGTTGAAGTCGTCGGGTCAGCCGGCATGGGTGATCGGTACTGTTGCCGGATCGATCGCTCTCGGTGGCTTTCTCGGAACGTTCACGGCCCAACACCTACGCCGACGCCACGATGAACAACAAATGCTCGATCGAGCGATCATCGGCCTCGCCTCGGTAACAGGACTCACCGCCATCTGGTTCGCTGCGCCAACAGCGGTGGCCCTTGGCCTTGCACTCGGGCTCGCCGGGAGTGTCGGACGGCGAGCGTTCGATGGGATCGTGCAGACCGACGCCCCGCACGCTCGTCGCGGGCGCGCCTTCGCCGGCCTCGAGACCCGGCTCGAACTTGGCTGGGTTGCAGGAGCGCTGATCGCCGTGGTGTCGCGGGCGCCAGGCTGGCTCGGGTTGCTCGGACTCACGTTCACCCTCGTGTTGATCGGGGTCACCCAAATGCTCCGGGAACGATCAGATCGAAGCCCAATCGGCTCAGCGCAAGCGAGTACGTAGGTGACGTCAGACCCTGGCGTGAAGAAGGTCTCGTGGCGAAACTGTGGTCATGGGAACTCCATCAGCAGGCAACGAACCAATGGGAGAAACCGGGCCGGTCGTGGTCGGCATCGACCTTTCCGACGCATCGAGCGAGGCCATCGCCAAGGCGGGAGCAATTGCTGCGGCAACCGGAGCGCTGCTCGTCGTCGTCGTCAATGTGAACGTCCCAGAACGCGCGGTCATCGAGGACCTCGCCGAAGCCGAGCAACGGACCTTCGAAGAGGCCGGTCACGAGTTGCTGCTGCGAATGGCCACCCTTCACGCTCCAGACGTCGATACCGAGCCAGTACTCACGTATCGAGACTCCGCAGCTGACGGCCTGCTCGATGTCGTCGCCACTCGCGATGCGTCGATGCTCGTGGTCGCGTCGCATGGGCGCAGCGGGGTACAACGCTGGTTGTTGGGGAGTGTGGCCGAGAAGTTGGCCAGGGCCTCCACCGTTCCCGTGTTGATCGTGCCGGTGGGTAGCCGAAAGAGCGGCTGAGTCCGGTGACGTTGACGTCGTGGTGTCGGCATCACGAAACTGTCATGACAGGAGGTGCCGACGATGTGGCAACCAGCAGTAGTCGAAACACACATCTCCACGGTCTTCTTCGTCGGCGACCGGGCCTACAAGTTGCTCAAGCCGTTGCGTACGAGCTTCCTCGACTTCTCCACCAGTGAAAAGCGAATCGAAGCGGCAACCACCGAGATCGACCTGAACCGCCGTATGGCCCCTGAGGTCTATCTCGGCCACGCCGATGTCGTCGAGCACGGTGAAGTCGTCGATCGAATGATCATCATGGAGCGGCTCCCTGACGACCGACGACTGTCAACGCTGTTGGCCGGGGCTGACGAGCGTGTCGACGATTGTGTTCGTACGGTCGCCCGAATGGTTGCTGCATTCCACGCGGCCCAGGCGCCCATCGACGACGAGGAGGCGAGAAGCATCGCTGGGCGAACAGGGCTCACGAAGAATTGGGCCGACAACTTTGCCGATCTCGAGCCGCTCGTCGGCGATGTTCTGCCACCGTCGGAGATCGAGCGGGCCAAGCTGTTGGTCAGCCGGTTCCTCGATCATCGAGATGGGCTGCTGCAACAGCGGATGGCTGACGGCCTCGTGCGAGACGGGCACGGTGACCTCACCGCAGCAGACATCTTCTGTGTCGATGGTGGCCCGCAGATTCTCGACTGCCTCGCCTTCGACCCAGCGCTGCGAATCGGCGATGTCCTGCTCGATGTCGCGTTCCTGGTGATGGACCTCGATCGCCTTGCCGGTTCCGGTCTGTCGAGTGCCTTCCTTCGCTGGTACTGCGAGTTCGCCAATGAGCATCACCCTGCGGCGCTGGCGCACCACTACGTGGCCTATCGCGCCAACGTGCGCGCAAAGGTCGAAGCGCTTCGCTACGCGCAAGGGGACACGACTGCGGCCGCGGCTGTCAGGGGCTATCAGCGACTCTGTTTGTCGCACCTCGAACGAGCACAGTTGACGGTCATGCTCGTTGGCGGAACCCCGGGAACCGGTAAGTCGACTCTTGCTCGTGGACTGTCCGACTCGTTCGGCTCGATGGTGTTGAGCACCGACGAAGTCCGCAAAGACCTCGCTGGTTGGTCGCATCTCGAGCACGAGGTGAGCGAGGCCGACGAAGGTCTCTACGTTCCGAAGATGAGTGAGGCGACGTACCAGGCGCTGCTCGATCGGGCTGGCGCGCTGCTGGATCGAGCCGAGTCCGTCGTCCTCGACGCATCGTGGAATCGAGAAGAGCATCGGCAAGCGGCTCGGGTTCTCGCAGCGTCCAAAGGCGCAGAG
>JBBQUN010000111.1:0-14304 GCA_038212405.1 Acidimicrobiales bacterium
CCGAGGCCGCGACAGTTGGACCGTCGAGCTGGTGCCGTCGTCTCCGATCGAGCTGCGGCTCGCGTCGGTCCCCTACAGCAACCCGTCTTCTGAGATCGAGCTCCGGTCGGGTCTTCTCCCTGGCGCCGGAGCGATTGTCGAAGTGTCCGAGATCGCCACCGTGCCGGTGGCAGCTCCCCCGGTGGCGGCGCTGCTGGAGACAATCGAACCAGTGGCAGTCGAACCGTCCCCACCCGTCGAAGCACCGGTAGAAGCAGCCCCCGAGGTCGAGACGGAATCGCCAGGGCCCGACCATGCGCCGACTGTCGTCGATGTAGCACCACCGCCACCCGAACCGATGGACGTCGAACCGGTCCCGCCACCACTCCCAGAACCACTACTCCCAGAACCACCGCAGCCAGAACCACCACTCCCAGAACCACCGCAGCCAGAACCAGCGGTTGCTGACCTGCCGCCCCTGCCGCCACCGATCGAGGCGGTACCACCGCTGCCCGCGTCCATCACGACCGACACCCTGCCTGCCGCGATTCCGCCACCGGCCAGCGCACCGACCCCGTCAGCGCCACCGCTGCCCCCGCCGCCCTCCTCAACCACCATGCCACCCATGACCCCACCCTTCACAGCGCCACCGCTGCCCCCGCCGCCCTCCTCAGCCGCCATGCCACCCATGCCCCCACCCCCGTCGGGAGCGATGCCAACCGGACTTCCCCCGATGCCACCACCGCCGGGCATGACGGGAGGCACCTCAACACTGCTGCCCCCGTCGTGGGAGCCGGCAAACGGGTTCGACGAGGCACTGAGTGATGTCGGCCAGAGCCGGGCCAACGAGGACCCCAGCGATATCGATGCCCAGCGACCGCTGGCCCCACAACCTGCGCCGCTTCCGCCGTGGGGACCGCCTGGCTCGAACGATCAGCCCCCGCCGCCGGGCTGAGCCGGGAGTCATGCAGGCGGAACCAACGGCTCGGTCAACCGGTCAGCCAGCAACCCAGAGTTGGTCATCGATGCCAGCGGTTTCGGCTGCTTCGAACCGTTGACGCGCCGCCGCGGTCACCTGACGCAGCGCCGCCTCGGGGTCGAGTTCATTTCGCCGCGCCAACTCGACGACCGCCAGAAGGTGCTGACCAATCGATGACTCGCTCGTCGGATCGAACGGTCGCGACATCACCTCGCTGATCCAGTCGGCGTCGGCGGTTTGGCCGCTTCGATCGGCCTTCTTCAAGACCTTCTCGGTCAAGAGAAGCGCAGGGAGGCTCGACGGGATGCCGTCCATGATCGAGGCCCGCTGCTTCTCGGTCTTCTTGATGGCTTCCCAGTTGGCGACGACCGCCGTTGCGTCGCTCGCGACGACGTCGCCGAACACATGCGGGTGCCGCCCAACGAGCTTGTCGTGCATCGTGCGGGCAACGTCGGCGATGGTGAACTCACCGGCTTCAGCGGCCAGTTCGGCGTGGAAGAGCACCTGGAACAGCAGATCCCCGAGTTCCTCCTCGAGATCGGCGTAGACCGATGATGCGTCGCTGACACCCGGTCCATCGAGCTGATCGATGGCGTCGAGCACTTCGTAGGACTCCTCCACCAAGTACTTGCGAAGGGAGCGATGGGTCTGTTCCTGATCCCACGGGCATTCTTGACGGAGACGGTGCACGAGTTCGACGCTCTGATGGAGCTCGCGAGCAACCGGAGCGGTGACCTCGGGGAGATAGAGCGAGGTCAGATGATCGGCCTCGACGACACGGTCGAGGTCTGGCCATGCCACCTCGGTGATCGATTCGTCGCTGGTACCGAGTCGTTGGAGCACGAGCACCGACTGCTCGGACCCGGCATCGATGGCCAGTTTGATGTCCGACAGCACCCAAGCGGCGTGGGCATGGGCGACGAGCAACGGGCCGCGCTCCCCTGCCGCATCACGGGCGAAGGTGTGACCATCGATGAGTCGCACCGCTTCCTCGACCGGGTCGATCCCCAAACGAGCCCAGGTGGTGTCGAGGAACGAGAGAGCGGGAACGAGTTCGACGTCGATCCTCGGGTCGCGTCGCAGGTGTCGCACCGAGCGTTCGAGCACGAGCGGCGAGCCGGGTACTGCGTACACCACACCCTCGTTCTCGAGTGCGGCCTCGACGAGAGCATCGGCGATATCGGTGTACACCGTGTCGAGGTGTTCGGCGCCGTCGTAGATGTGGTCGAAGGTGTCGGCGTTCGGCGCCAGGGTGGCACTCGGATGCCGACGGGTGCGCAGGAACACCCGACTTGCGTCAGCGAGCACCTGGCGGGTGCGGTCCGTTACATCGCCAACTGCGCCCGGCCCGAGGCCACAGATCGTGATCTGGGCCCGAGTGTCACTCACTGGGAAGGAGCGTCGACGATCGCCTGCGGAGTGATCGTGGTGTTCCACACGCCGAAGCCGGGATCGACCGAGACGGTGACGTCGTCGTAGATGGCGTTGATCCGTGCTTCGATCGCTGCTGGGTCTTCGTAACCGGTGACCTTGATGATGTGGAAGCCGAACTCGGTCTCCACCGGTCCGACGAGCTCGTCGACTTCGGCAGAGATGACAGCGTCACGGAAGGCAGCGACGAAGCGCTGTGGATCGGTGCAGCCGATGTCGCCGCCGCTCTCACGACTACCGTCGATCGAGAACTCGGCAGCGAGCTGCGCGAAATCGGCCCCTGACTGCAATTGATCGAAGAGGTCGTTGGCGAGTGCTTCGTCGTCGAGACTGACGAGAATGTGGCTGGCACAGGGCAAACCGCCCTCGATCTCGTTGGCGAAGACCTCGCGGAGTGCGGTCTCGTTGGCGACTCGATCGGCGATCCGGTCGAAGTACGAGCCGAGCTCCCCGCGGATCTCTGCCGCAGCAACGTCGGGATCGCCCGGATCGACACTTGCTGCCACCTGGACCAGCTCCTCTTCGAGTTGCTGACGGGCGGCATCGAATGCCTCTGGGGTGGGCGTCGCTCCGAGCTTGTCGGCTTCGGCTTTGAGCACCTCACCCCGGATCAGCTGGGTGACGACCGCCTGCTGGTCAGCAGTGGTCATCGCGCCGCTATACACCGCTTGCACGAACCGCTCGCTACCGGCAATCTCGTCGAACGCTGCAATGGCGTCGGCTTGGTTGATTTCGGCTACCTGGTCGGAGCCGATCTTGATGGTGGCGAGCGGTGCATCGCCGCCCATCGAGACGCCACACCCTGCCAAGGTGAACGAGGCAGCGCCGACAAGGGCGAGGAGACGTTGAGAGGAGACGAGAGAGGGCACGGAGAAAGGTTAGCGGGAACCGAGAGGGCCAAGCGGCCCCCTCGGTTCGGCGTTGACTGCGGGCAGCGTTCAGCTCACTTCCCAAGTAGCTCCCGAGCGCAGCAGAGCGGCGAGGTCACCCGGCCCCTTGGCTGCGTTGGCGTCGATCAGTTGCTGGCTGACACCAGCCACGTACTCGGGCTCATCGACCGCTCGCAAGACCCCGAACGGCGTCGGCGACCGACGATCATTGGCCAACTGCGACAAAGCAAAGGCAACCGACGGATTCGGGTGCGCCTCGTTGTGAACGGCGATCGCGACCTCGCCGACCTCGGCCACCGGCTTCACGTGAGCGCCGTCGGCATCGATCACCACCCCCAATTCGTTGTCTTCACCGAAACGAATCGGCTGACCGTCGACGAGGTCGATCATGTTCCTGGATCGGTTGCTGCGCTTGGTGATCTCGTCGAACGCGCCATCGTTGAACACGTTGCAGTTCTGGTAGATCTCGATGATCGAGGTCCCCCGGTGCTGGTGCGCCCGGCGGAAGGTGTCGATCATGTGCTTGCGATCGAGGTCGTGAGTCCGGGCGATGAACGTTGCCCCGGCCCCGGCCGCAAGACTGAGCGGGTTGAACGGCCGGTCGATGGATCCCATCGGCGTCGATTTCGTGACCTTGCCGATTTCGCTGGTTGGCGAGTACTGGCCCTTGGTCAGACCGTAGATCTGATTGTTGAACAGCAGGATCTTCATGTTGACGTTGCGGCGCAGTGCGTGAATGAGATGGTTCCCGCCGATCGACAGCATGTCGCCATCACCACCAACGACCCAGATGTCGAGGTCGGGTCTCGCCGTTGCCAGTCCGGTGGCGATCGCAGGCGATCGACCATGGATCGAGTGCATGCCGTAGGTCGACATGTAGTAGGGGAACCGGGCGGCGCAACCAATGCCCGAGATGAACACCGTGTTCTCCCGATTGATCGAGTTGCCGATCGAGGTGGTTTCGCCTGCCTCGGCCATCTCGGTGTGGAGAAACTGCATGGCAGCGAGGATGCCGTAGTCACCGCAGCCCGGACACCAGCGAACCTCCTGGTCTGAGGTCCAGTGGCCACGTTGGGTTGGATCGAGCGTTACGTCGGTCATGCGGATGCTCCGTTCTTGGTGCCGTTGGTCGTGCCGGTGTTGGTGCCGGTGCGGTTGGTGTTCGAGGAGTCGGCGGAGTCGAGCAACGCCTTCACGTGGTTGGCCAATTCCGTTGCCGTGAACGGCAACCCCATGACCTTGCTGATCGACTTGGCGTCGACGAGGAATTCGCTGCGCAGCACCTTGACGAGTTGCCCTTTGTTGAGTTCGGGGACGAACACGTGGTCATAGCCGGCCAAGATCCCACCAAGGTTTGGCGGGAACGGGTGCAGGTGGGTGATGTGCACGTGGTCGACAGCGACGCCCTCGGCCGCGAGAACTTCGCGAGCTGCGGTGATCGAACCATGGGTCGAGCCCCAGCCGACGAGCAGCACATTCGCTGTTCCGTCGCCGTGGACCTCGGCCAGCGGAATGTCATTGGCGATGCCGTCGACCTTTGCCTGGCGCAGATCGGTCATCAAGGCGTGGTTCGACGGGTCGTAGTTGATGTTGCCGGTGACATCGGCCTTTTCGAGACCTCCAACACGATGTTCGAGACCGGGCGTTCCCGGAACCGCCCACGGTCGGGCCAGAGTGACCTCGTTCCGCTTGTACGGGTAGAAGACGTCGTTGCCGTTCGCATCGACTGCGTTCGGTTCGGTGGTGAACTCGACGCTGATGTCGGGCAGCGATTCGACGTCGGGCAATCGCCACGGTTCGGCGCCGTTGGCCAGGTAGCCGTCGGTGAGGAGCAGGACCGGCGTGCGGTACTTCAAGGCGATCCGTGAGGCTTCGATCGCAGCGTCGAAACACTGGGCTGGGCCGTAGGCAGCAATGACCGGCATCGGCGACTCGCCGTGACGACCGTAGAGCGCCATCATCAAGTCGCTGGCCTCGGTCTTGGTTGGCAGACCCGTCGATGGTCCGCCCCGCTGCACATCGATGACCACCAGTGGCAACTCGATCGAGACGGCCAGACCAATGGTTTCGCCCTTGAGCGCGATACCGGGACCCGACGTGGTGGTGAAGGCCAGGTGACCACCGAACGCCGCACCGAGTGCGGCGCCGATACCGGCGATCTCGTCTTCGGCCTGGAAGGTGCGAACACCGAAGTTCTTGTGCAACGACAGCTCATGAAGGATGTCGGAGGCCGGGGTGATGGGATAGCTACCAAGGAACACCGGAAGTTTCGCCAATTGTCCGGCGGCGATCATGCCCCACGCAGTTGCTGTGTTCCCGGTGATGTTCGTGTAGGTGCCGGGCTTCTGCGGCGCCGAGTTCACCTGGTATTGGTTGGCGAACATCTCGGTGGTCTCGCCGTAGGCGTGGCCGGCGTGGAAGGCGGCCTTGTTGGCGGCCACCACCGTCTGGTTCTTTCCGAACTTCGCCTCGATCCAATCAATGGTCGGTTCCAGTGGCCGGGAATACATCCAGCTCACGAGACCGAGAGCGAAGAAGTTCTTGGAGCGTTCTGCGTCTCGTTTTTTCACGTCGAGGTCGGCGGTGGCGCCGAGCGTCAGCTGGGTCATCGCCACCTCGTGAACGATGTAGCCGTCGAGCGTGCCATCCGTGCGGGGGTCGACGGCGTAGCCACACTTTTCGAAGTTGCGCTCGTCGAACGCGTCGGTGTTGAGAATCAGCGTGCCCTGTGGCTTGAGCCGATCGAGCTGACTCTTGAGTGCGGCCGGGTTCATCGCCACCAAGACATCGGGCTGATCGCCCGGGGTATGGATGTTGTGGTCGGAGATGTGCACCTGGAACGCCGAGACTCCTGCCTCGGTCCCCTGTGGTGCTCTGATCTCGGCTGGGAACTCGGGGAACGTGGCAAGGTCGTTGCCGGCGATTGCGCTCGCCGAGGTGAATCGATCACCCGTGAGCTGCATGCCATCCCCGGAGTCCCCGGCGAAACGGATGACCACGTGGTCAAGTGTTTCCACCTCGAGCCGATCGGCGGTGTTGGTCACTCTGCCTCCTGTCTATGACAGGGCGCACCATGCGTCCTGCTTCGAGGAGCCAGAGGATCTTGCAGCATCGACGCCTCCGGCCGGTGCTGACCCCACCAGCTCCGTTGCTGGTGTGTCGCCATTGCTGGTGAAACGATGCCAACCTAGTGCACCTCAGCGATCCGTCAAGAGGACGAAAGACCTCAGCAGTCTTGCCATGGCCAGACGTTCAGAGCAGGCGCTTCATACCAACATGGCTCGCCTCGAACCCGAGGCGCTCGTAGAACCGCCGTGCATCGCCGCGTCGTTTGTCGGACGTGAGCTGAACGATCTGCGCGCCAGTCGAACGCGCCTCGGCCATCAGATGATCGATCAGAACGTTGCCGATGCCACGACCTCGCATCGATGACGCCACGCGGACGCCTTCGATCTGCGCCCGAGTTGCGCCACCGTGGCTCAACCCCGGGAGGATCGAGAGCTGTGCACAACAGATCGGCTGTCGATGAAAGATGCCGACGATCAGCCGCTGAGACGGATCAGCCTCGATCAGGTCGAAGGCCCGGCGATATGGCACGAGCGATGCGTCGCTCGATGTGTCGCCTTCGCGAGCCGATCCGAGCACGTCATCCCGCATCATCTCGACAATGGCAGGGAGGTCATCGGCAGCAGCATCTCGGAACTCCACCATGTCAGCATCGGAAAGGCTCACGAATCAGCCGATCTCGCCGGCCAGCGCGGCAACGAGGGTCGAGCCATCCCGCGTGACCGGCTCGCCATCGCCGAAGAGAATGGTGGGCCGGCATGACGGTGGGTGGGCGTGCGACCGCGGCCGTGGCGAATCTGGGTGCATGGGTCGACGGTAGTCGGCGCTGACCGCCCAGCGAGTTCGGTCGTGCACGGGTTCGAACCGGTAGTTTGGCCCGGTGACACGCGTACCTCACCTCTCCAGTCGGTTGCAGGGCTTCGGCACCACGATCTTCGCCCAGATGTCGGCGCTTGCGCTCGAGACGGGAGCGCTCAACCTCGGACAGGGCTTTCCCGACACTGACGGACCTTCTGCGGTGGCTGACGCTGCGATCGATGCGATCCGCCGGGGCGCCAACCAGTACCCGCCAGTGATCGGCACCCCAGAACTGCGCAACGCCGTTGCCGAGCATCAGCAACGATTCTGGGACCTCACCTTCGATCCGGCGAACGAGGTTCTCGCCACCGCAGGGGCCACCGAGGCGATCGCCGCGGCGCTGATGGCGTTGTGCGAAACCGGTGACGACGTGATCGTGTTCGACCCGACCTATGACTCCTATGCCGCAGGCATTGCCATGGCCGGTGCGGTGATCCGCCCCGTGCTCCTGCATCCACCCGACGACGACCACGACGGTTTCTGGTTCGATCCTGACGCGCTCCGACGTGCCTTCACTGCTCGAACTCGTTTGATCTTGGTGAACACTCCGCACAATCCAACGGGCAAGGTCTTCACCGAAGATGAGCTGTCGCTTATCGCCGAGCTCTGCCTCGAACACGACACCCTCGCCATCACCGACGAGGTCTATGAGCACCTCGTGTTCGACGGTCACCAACATCGCTGCTTGGCATCGTTCCCAGGCATGCGGGATCGAACATTGACCGTGTCATCGGGCGGCAAGAGCTTTTCGTTCACCGGCTGGAAGGTCGGCTGGGTGTGCGGCAACGCCGACCTCGTTGCCGCGGTTCGTACCGCCAAGCAATTCCTCACGTTCGTGAACGGCGCCCCGTTCCAACCGGCCATCGCGACCGGCCTCCGCCTGCCCGATGCCTACTTCGACGACTTCGCTGCCACCCATCAGGAAAAGCGTGACCGCCTGGCCAATGACCTCGAAGCAGCGGGTCTTCGCGTCTTTCGCCCGGAGGGCACTTACTTCATCACCGCCGATATCCGCCCGCTCGGACGCTCCGACGGCATCGACTTCTGTCTCGAACTCCCGAGGACCGCCGGCGTCGTTGCGATCCCGAGCGCCGTCTTCTATCAGGACCGCCGCAACGGCGAGAGCCTGATTCGGTTCTGCTTTGCCAAGAACGATGCCATGCTCGAGCAGGCTGGTCAGCAGCTCATCGCCGCCCTGACCTGATGCGCCGAATCGAACCCAAGGAGTACCGACCATGAGAGTTGCCGGGGTACAGCACGACATCGTCTGGGAGCAGGGCAGCAAGACGCGCGCCGGCCTCGAACCCCAGATCGCCGCTGCCGCAGGCACCGGCGCTCAGCTCGTTGCTGTCACCGAGATGTTCTCGAACGGCTTCTCGATGGACACCGCAGTCGTTGCCGAGCCGATGGAAGGACCGAGCCTGACCTTCCTCGTCGAGCAGGCACAGCGCCATTCGATCACGATGGTCGGCTCCATTTCGACGAACCATCCCGATTACGAGCTCCCGATCAACCGACTGGTGGTCGTCGACAGCAATGGACTCATCGGCGAGTACGCAAAGATCCATCCTTTCAGCTTCTCGGGTGAGGACCAGCACTACTCGGCCGGCAACCGATTCCTCAACCTTGAACTTCACGGCGTTCGCTGCACGTTCTTCGTCTGCTATGACCTTCGCTTTGCCGACGAGTTCTGGGGCAACGCCGAAGCCACCGATCTGTACCTGGTCGTTGCCAACTGGCCTGGCGCTCGCCGTCTGCATTGGCAAACACTGTTGCGCGCACGAGCGATCGAGAATCAGGCGTACGTCTTGGGTGTGAACCGTGTTGGTCTCGACCGCAACGAAGGCGACGAGCATCGACTGCTCTACACCGGTGATTCGATGCTGATCGATCCCCTTGGCGAGTCGCTCGCCACCGCCGCCGGCATCGAGACGATCATCGCAGGCGAGGTCGACCCCGGCGTGGTCAGCGATGTCAGGACCCGGTTTCCGTTCCAGGCGGATCGTCGGCCGCACGGTTGAGCATTGCTGCTCTCTGCCGGAAGCGCTGCGCTGCACCAAGCTCGCCGAGGTTGACGAAGAACAGGAGGCCAGCAGCGGCGACGAGCAGCGCGCCGACGGCATAGCGACTGATGGTGAGCACGTCACCGATCGCGAACAAGAAGACCGCTGCTGCGGCCAGATAGAGGCCCGCGATGCGGATGACAGCCTGGAAGTGTCGACGCGCCAGTTGCTCGCCGATCGTGGCGACTGCGCCGGTGATCAAGAAGACGGCAGCGAACTGAACGGCATCGAAGAAGAAGATGGCGGCGACGGCCATCAGCAACATCGGTACGCTCGCTGCCGCCCAGAACGCCAAGATCCAGCCCGACCCGGCAGGCGGAGGTAGCGGGACCGCCGGATGCGTGAGATGTGAGCGGATGTCGTCATTGGTTGGGCGGAGCGAGCCGAGTCGGCGACCAAGGTCGACGAGTTCGCTCCTCTGGCGCAGCAGTTCGGTCATACGAGCCGACTCCTTGGCCATCTCACTCGGGTTGCCTGTCTGCTGGGCGAGCGGCAGCAAGCGACCTCGCCGCCGAATCTGCTCGTCGACATCGACCAGCGCCCGCTCGAGCTTGGTTCGATTGACACGCTTGGGCTGCGCCGATGGGGGTGGTGTTCCGTGGAGCCCGACGAAACCGATTGGATCGGCCCACGAGACTCGCACATCGCCCTGCCGGTCGAACTTTGGACCCGACGGCCCGCGTTCACCCTCCATTGGGTCACCGGTATCGAGGCCCCAAAGCCCGCGAAAATCCGAGACCCAACCGACGTCATCGGCAATCAAGCGCAAGTCCCAGCGATCGATGGACCGCCCATCGCCGACGGCCGACTCGACGAATGGTGCACCGAGTGCGGGACCGAGCCCGCGCTCGGTTGCCTCGTCTCGGATGCGAAGCACCGAACGAGACCAGCGTTGGAGGCGCAGCAGCCACCGCAGGGCCGGGACATCGAGACGAGTCACGTAGTCGCCGGGACGGAAGAACAGCGCGTGCGAACCCGCTCCGGCGTGCAGGACCGGACGACCGTCTTGCTTGATGACTTCGGGATCGCTCCAGTGACGTCGCAAGTCGGCACCAGCATGGTCGTGGCTCGACGCCGCGACCCACCGTGGCTCGAGATCGGCCGGGTCGAGGAAAACCCAAGCCTGCTCCCAGTCCGCCTCGTGGTCATTGAGGCCCCGGTAGCCAGTACGCCAATCGTTCATCACGTAGAAGTATGAGTAGTGCAGTACGACCCACTCCCCTGCCTGTTGCACTCGGCCATAGCAAACCGGCTGACGGTCGAGGCCAAGACGTTCGGCCTTGAGGGCCGCAGCCGGCGTGGTTCGTCGCGGCGTCGTTGGTCGGACGAACACACTCACGATGAAGAGCGCATCGAGTACTCGACCGAAAAGACCGACCCGTCCGAGACGAGGGCTCAGCAACTTTCGTGCCAGACGGCTGGCCTCCTCCTTGACCACGGCCTTCAGGTCGTCGTCGTAGATCCAACGCAGGGACGCTCGAACGCCCCATCGGTGGTCGAGGTCAGCGGCCGAGATCGTGCCGGGAGCGGCAACCTCGACACCGTCGACCCAGAGGCCGGCGTTGGCAACATAGGTGTCGACCTCGGTGGGAAAGAACAGCTCGCGGTTGTCGAAGCGCAGGATCGGGGCATGGCGCTGGAGCAGGGAACGACCATCGAACAACGACTGACCATCGGGTTGCAGGCGCGCCGAAGCATCCTGATCGTCAGGGCTCATCGCTGGAACTCGCTCACGCGCACGTCGCTGACCGTAGCTGTCATATCGACTACTTTCGGCCGCACCCCGACGTCCATGAAGTCGACGTCCCTGAGAACCGAAGGACCGCCATGTCGATCTGGCTCGCCGACAATCCGCTCAGCAAACAATGGCCTCTCTACACCCGAGGCAACGTCGGCGAGGTGTTCCCCGAGGTCGTCCTCCCGTTCACGTGGAGCGTCTATGGCCAAGAAGCCGAAAATGGCTGGCGAGACTCCTACAAGCGTCTGGGCTTGGTCGCCGATGGCGACTTCGCCGACGACGAGAACATGATCATCCTGGGCGTCTTCGGCGGGTACTGCTACATCAACGCCAGTTACGTTCGGCTGCTCGGAGTCCGCGCACCCGGTGGCAAGGTCGAGGTCATCGATCAACAATTCTTCGGCGAGTCCGACGCGCCGCCCTACACCGAACGTCCGGGCGACAAGAACAAGAGGGCATCAGCACGATTGGGCAAGTCGATCTTCGGTCTCCTCGGGACCAAGGCGCTGCCTGCGCTGGACGAGGACAAGCGCCGCGTCGCGGCGTGGATCGCCCAGTACCCGGCGGCCGATGCTTCCGACGAGACGCTCCTCGACTACATCGAGGGCTTCAAGCCGCTCTTCCGCCACTTGTTCGCACGACACATCGACAACACCTTCGCGGTCGCGCTCGTGTCCGGCGCGTTGCAGGATCTCTTGATCAAGGTTGGCCGAGCCGATCAGCTCGTCTCGATCCTCGGTGGTATCGGTGATATCGAGTCGGCTGCTCCCTCGGCTGCCATGTGGAAGCTCGCTCACTCACCGAGCAGCCGCGACTCGAATGAGTGGAAGGCGGAATTCACTCGATTCATCGCCGACTTCGGCAGCCGTGGACCAAATGAATGGGATCTTGGATCCGATCCGTGGGAGTACCGGCCGCAACTGGCCATGGCCGCGATCGATCGGATGGCCGGCGCCGATGCCAGTCACGATCCTTCATCGCAATCGACCCGTCTCGCCGACGAGCGTGAGGTCGCCGTCGCTGCCGCCCGTGGCGAACTCAATCGGATCGACCGTCTGGTCTTCGACAAGGCGTTGCGAGCCACCACGCTGTACTCGCAGGCTCGGGAGCGTTCGAAAACCACGATCATTCGAGCAATCCACTCCATCCGGCAGGCCCAACGCGAGCTTGCCCGCCGAGCCGCCGATCGCGGTGGCCTCGCTGATCCGAAAGACTCGTGCCTCCTCGAGTTCGACGAATTCCGCCGGTACCTCACCAACCCGACGCCGTGGCTGTCGGTGATCAACGAGCGCAAGATTTCGTACGAGCGCCTCGCCGGCCTGATTCCGCCGTTCATCCTCGAGGGCGACATTCCACCAATCGAGACGTGGGAGGAGCGAGGCACCATGGCCACCACCGTGATCGCCGGCCAGCAACTCAAAGGCATCGCCGGATGCCCGGGGGTCGCCAGAGGCACCGCCGTCGTGGTCCTGGACCCCGGTGACCCACGCGAACTGGGCCCAGGCGACGTGCTGGTCGCCCCCATCACCGACCCCTCGTGGACCCCGCTGTTCCTTGCCGCCGACGCCGTCGTTGTCGATGTCGGCGCAACGATGAGCCACGCCATCATCGTTTCGCGAGAGCTCGGCATTCCCTGCGTCGTGTCAGCGGTTGGCGCCACTCGCAGTATTCCCAACGGGGCAACCATCGAGGTCGATGGCAACACCGGGGTCGTCACGATCATCGAATTGCCCTGAGCCGGGCTGGTCGACCCTGATCGGCACGGCCCAGATCAGGTCAGCAACCCGCGCGAAACCAAGGCAGCTCGGGCTTCGGCGACGCCCTTCGTCAGGTGAGCATCGATTCCCAGCCCACGGGCGACGTCGACGTTCGGCTGATTGTCGTCGAGGAACATGATCTCGCCCGGCGACAGGTCGAGGTCGGCAATGACGTACTCGAAGATGTCGGCATCGGGTTTGGCCAAGCCGAGCCGATACGACAGGTAGTGACGATCGAAAAGGTCGGGGATGACGCCGCTGTCGACCTGCTCGGTCCAGTGCAGCCCATTGGTGTTTGACAGCACGGCGACGGTCAGGTCGTTCGCTGTGTTCCTCAGCTCGGTCATCATCGTCTCGGCGCCGACGAACAAGCCTTTCGGCCACGCGCTGAATCGCTGTATCAGCTCGGCTCCGCTGAACGACAGCTCCATCTCCTCGACCAAGCGATCACCGAACGCCGTGACGTCGCACTGTCCCATTTCGAAGTCGCGAACCGTTGGACTCGCCAACCATCGAGACCAGAACTGATCGACCGGCAGTGGGTCATCGCCGAGGATTTCGGTCAACGGACCGAGTTCGACGAGAACGCCTCCCATGTCGAAGACGACAGCGGCCACTCGATCGTCCTGCATCTCGGTACGGTAGTGGGACGAGGCGGGCTGTCCTCGTTGGCACAGGACGTGCGAGCAGGACTCGTGAGCACAGCGGCTGCTCGGATGTCCGAACTCGGCGCTACAGGAAACGAGCGAGTTGGGCGCCGAGTTCGTCGGCCGTGAAGGGTTTCGCCAGCAAGAACGCGGCGCCGGCCGAGACGGCCGCTGCTTTCTGGCCGACTGTCGACTCGGAGGTGATGAAGCCGAACGGCACCTGGATCGCTTGACCACGAAGGGCCTTGATCAGTTCGAGCCCGTTCATGTTCGGCAGATCCCAGTCAGACAAGATGACCTTGGGTTGCTGTTCGCCGACCTTGGCCAGCGCGTCGGCGCCATCTCCAGCTTCGACCACCTCATGGTCGCCGTAGCCCGCCTGCCTGATGCTTCTGATCACCAGCTTGCGCATGATGGGGCTGTCGTCAACGACGAGAATGCTCATGGTGGGAGGTGCTCCTTGCGAGTTGCCGCAGTCGTTCGAGTGCAATGCCGTGACTCAGCGTCGGCACCAACTCGAGCGGTCATGAGTCCCGCGTGAGTGGTGTGGGTCAAACACTCGACTCCGCCATCATCGAGGCAGTAGTCGATGGAAGACCTTGCCTGAACTGGAGGCTGATCGCGGGTGCGATTTCCTTCAACGGCAAGATCTGGTGCGCAGCCTCGCGTTGGACGACAGCGCCCGGCATGCCCCAGGCAACGCTGGTGTCGCGATCCTGGGCGATGACGTGGGCTCCCAGGTCGGCCAAGCCGCCAGCACCGATGGCTCCGTCTGATCCCATGCCGGTCAGGACCACGACAACGCATGAACCTCCGAACGTGGCGGCTGCGCTGCGAAGCATCACGTCGACGGATGGTCGACAGTTGTGTTCGGGTGGATCGTCGTTGAGGGCCAG
>JBBQUN010000112.1:0-14155 GCA_038212405.1 Acidimicrobiales bacterium
GACCTCGCGACTCACCGCGACCGGATCGCCCATCCGGTCGATCAGGGTGTCAGCCGCAAGTCGGAGTGGTGACGGAGGCTGACGAACCTCGAGGTGGTCGTCGCCGAGGTCGACCTCGATCGCCGGCACCCCGACCGGGTCGAAGATGACCTGGACCATTTCCAGACCGGACATACCGTCGAGCAGCGCATGGTGAACCCGGTCGATCATGGCGATGGCTCCCGGCCCGAACTCTTCGGGATCGAGGCCGTCGAAGAACGTCAGGTCGAACATCGCTCGATGGCGATCGAGCGCGACCATCTGGAGGTGCTCGCAGACCTCGAAGAGCTGCGCTCGCCCGCCCGGCGCAGCGAGCGTCTGCCGATGGACGTGGTTGGCGATGTCGAAGTGCGGGTCATCGACCCACGCCGGTCGACCGAGACCAAGCGGTAGTTCGCTGAGTCGGCGTCGCAAGCGCTGCGTGGTTGCGAGTCGGGCTTCGATGTGGCGGCGGCGTATCGTCTCGATGTCGAGGCGGCCCGAACGGTCGAGGAGACGATGGCCGTCGATGATGAACAGTCCGCCCATGTGCATCGGCGTCGACGGTGACTCCATTCGTAGAAAGCTCGTGTCGAGTGCGCTCAGGCGTTGGTAAGGCGGCGAGTCGATCTGTCGATGGACTGCGGTGGCTCGCGGCCTTGGCGCTCGGCGGCGGCGCAGGAAGTCGCCGACCCGCTCATCGAACAGTGCGACGAGTCGTTCGGGCTCGGAGACCGCGTCGGTGTCGACGGTGAAGCCGACACATGCGGTTTCGAGGTGCGAAACCAGGCCGATGTTCACCGCTGCCCCACCGGTCGGAGCGAACGGGTAGAAACGCGTGATCGCAGCACCGGCAATCGTCAACGGTTCCTTGAGCCCGGGAACATTGGTGAGAACGAGATCCGAACCCTTCACCATGTTGGCGATGATGCTGATCGTCCAGTCGTCGGGCAATTGCTGCACGGCGGCGGCGATCGGCTGGATGAACGGAATCGCCGGTTCATGGATTGCCTTCGAAATGGTCGAGCGGTATTCGTGCAGCGCGTCGAAGGGATGCGCGGCGGCTGAGGGTCGCAGGATCAGCCGAGCGGGTGCCCACTGGTTGCCACCAGCGTCATCGGACCGGCGACGAGTGTCGACGGGCATCGTGACGCGAAACGCCTCCGCCGCTTGACCGTGGTGGAGGTGGTAGTCGTGCAACGCTGCGATGGCGATCGTGACGAACACATCGTTGAGCGTTCCGCCGGCGCGATGGGCAGCCGCTCGTAGCCGATCGAGCGGGACCTCGGTGGTGCCGGCCCACCGCTGCGAACCCCGGCCGGTCATCAGTGTCGACAGCGGCGGGCCTGCCGGGGCCATGAGGTGCACCGCCGAGCCGATGAGACTCAGCACGTTCGATGTGGCGTCGAGCGGGTGGCGGCCGGCGTTGGCTGCTGCAGCCAGGAGTTCGGCCGATACCGCCGTTGCTCTGGCTGGCGGCGTTGCCGGTGGAAGCGATGGTGCCGGCGCCTGCGGTGTCGCATGATCATCGAAGATTCGGAGTAGGCCCATGCCGCCGACGCCATCGGTCAACGTGTGACTCAACTTGAAGACCAGCGCCGCGCTGGTGCCGGTTGGATCGTCGATCAGGTGGAGTTCCCACAATGGGCGGGAGAGATCGAGTTCGTCCGAGGCCAGTCGGCCAACGATGTCGAGCAGCGAACGAAGGTCGCTTGCGTCATCGATTTCGGTGTGGAGGAGATGGTGGCGGAGCTCGACCTGGGTGTTGGACCAGTGGGGCCGCCCGAGACCGAGCGGTGCGTCGACGACTCGCTGGCGAAGTCGAGGGAGCCGTTCGATGGCACGCTCGACGCTGGCCGTCAGTGCATCCCAGGCCGGTCGCTGATCGAGGAGCGCCAACCCGACGATGGTGGTTCGCAGCAATGGGTCGCGTTGGATCTGCCACAGGGTGGCATCGGTGGGGTTCAGTCGATCAGCTGAGGATGAGCGGGCCATGTCAACATCCCACCACCGGCAGGCGGCACCCAATAGAGGCCTCCGGCCCGTCGATTGCCGGAACGATGGCCCGCGGCGGAGGCCGAACGACCCTGCTCCAGCGCCCGCTCGAAGCGCATGCTCAGACCGAACGAAGGAGTAGGTCATGGGTGGATCATCGATGGGTCGGGCAGCAGTGGGCGTTGGGGTCGGACTCCTCGCCATCGGGTTGTTCGTGCAGTTTGTCATCGTGCCCGGGCAGAGGCAGTTTCCCGATGACGTGCAGCGGCATCGCTACTACGAGGGCCAACTGGGTGTGATGCTCGACGCTGAGGCACTCGCAGCGTCCGACCTCGCAAATGCATTCGTTCGCGATGTGCCGATCACGATCGATCGACTGGTGGAAACGCTCGAAACCAAGGGAACCGACGCGCTCGTCGATGATGCTTCCACCGTCTCGGGGCCGACCGGACCGATCCTGTCGACGGAGGACGTGTACGTCATCGACCGCAAGAGTATGGAACACGCCCCAGCCGAGGTCAGCGCCGAGTTCGGCGACGACCGAGTGATTGCACGCGAAGGTCTGGTCATCGGGTTCCCGATCGGGACCGAGCCCAGGGACTACCTGGGCTGGAACGGCGACACCTTGCAGGCTGATGTCCTCAGCTACGTCGCCGAGGTGGAACATGCCAACCTCAGCACCTACGAATTCACTGCCGCCTCCGGACCGGCGACGATCGTCGACCCGGCCGTGCTCGGCTCGCTCCCACCGGCGTTGCCGAAGGCGATGATCGCTCAACTGGTTCCGGCCTTGGGCCTCGACGATGATGCAGTGGCGCAACTCACCGGCGTTTTGTCAGCGCTTCCCGACCCGGTGCCGCTGACCTACACCTACACCTATGCCACGACGTACTGGGTCGAGCCGACGTCCGGCGTGCTCATCGACTACGAGAAGATGGAGTCTCGTCAGGTTGCGCTCGACGTGGGCGGACAATCGATTCCGGTGACCGAGGTGATGCGGCTCGACTACTCCCAGACCGACGCCTCGGTGCTCGACGCGGTTGCCGACGCAGAGGATGCCAAGAGCCGCTTGCTCTGGCAGGGCAGGGTCCTTCCGCTGGGCTTGATGCTCGGCGGGCTGTTGATCGCGGGGTTCGGAGCGGTCGCCAGCAATCGAAGCCGCCGATAGGTCGATCCTGTCGGCGGCTACGGCCGGGGCTTTGGCAGGGGGAGTTTGCCGAAGTCGACGGCGCCGGTGTTGGCAGCAGCAGCCAAGTTGGCGGCGGCAATCTCTCGGGCGACCTCTTCACGGTGCACCGTGATGGATCGAGGAGCCTCGATGCCGAGCCGAACGTGGTCGCCGCGGATCTCGATGACCCGCACCACGATGTTGGAGCCGATGACGATCGACTGATTCTGGCGACGGCTGAGAACGAGCATCTACGAAACCAGTGCTTCCTGGGTGGAGTAGGCCGACGAATCGAGAACGAGTTGCTTGCCGATTCGTGACTCGGTGTTGACGATGATCGGGCCGAGCAAATTGGCGGTGAGAGCGGTGACGTCGTCGCCGTCGCGGTGCACCGTGAGCAAGACGACCACCTGGACGTCTTCGATGGTTTCCACGCCCAACGCGGCCTGCACGGCGTCGTCGATCTCGAACTCGTAGTCGGGGTAGAACAGCCACGGAGTGGTGGCAAGGAATGCGAGCTCGGCCTGGTCGGCGCTTTGCACCCAGAAATACGGTGAGTCGTCGTCGATCTCGACCACGACGTAACGAGTCGAATCGGGAATGCCGAGGAGTCCGCCAGGAATCGAGATTGCCCGTTCGTCGGGGACGTCGAAGTCACCGAATCGGGAGGACGAAATATGCATTGCTGAGACCCTAGTCCTTAGTCGGTGCCGGGTGCGGGTTGGTCGGTGTCGACAATTGCCGCAGCGTCGTTGGCGCGACGCTGCGCTGCTTCGTGCCTGCGCCGTTCCCCGTCGGCTTCGTCGAGATAGTTGTCATAGAGGTTGCCCAGCGCCCGGATCGAACCGACCGTGGCGGCGAAGATGAGCAGGAATCGGCCGATGGCCATGTGGAACGGCGCGGCGGGGTTGGCGGCCATCATGAGCGAGTCCCAGCCAAGGCCAAGGGCGATGAGGAGCGAGAACCCCAACCGCTGTTGGCGCTGTGCTGAGCGATCGGTTGCCGGAACGCCGATGACCTGAATGGCGGTGGCGCGCTGGCGCAGTGTTGGTGCGGTGAGCAATTCGGCTGCGCCGTCGCTGACCGCACCACGGGAATTGGGGGATGCCACGAGCTGATCAGCGCTTCTTCAATGCCATGGCCAACGCCGGTGTGAGCTGTCGGCCGGCGATCGAAACGATCGGCAGTCCAGCGTCGAGCGCAGCGTCGAGTTCGGCTGCGGTTGGGGCTGACTGGAGATCGATGGCGCACGGCAGGTCGAACGAGTCGATCAGATCCGAGAGCTCGGTGATCGGCCCCAACGAGCGCAGGGTCAGACGAAGCAGGTCGACCGCTCCATCGGCGACGATGCGGTCGATCATGGTGAGCACTCGAGGGGTGAGCATGCAATCAAGTGAATCGCCGCGTTCGCGGCGCCCGTCATCGGCTTCGAGAACGCCGATGCCTCGCCCGTTGGCTCGGGTTCGATCGAGGAGCCGCTGATGGAGATCCCGGCTGCTCTCGGCGAGTTGGTCGGCCGTGACTCCCTCGAGCGCGATCTCGTCGGTGAAGATGCTCAACCCAATCGAGGGATCGTTGGCGAACCGGGTGGCCAGCGGGAGTGCGATGTCGAGAGGACCAACGAGCAGCTGGACCTTGGCCTGGGTAGCGGGCCGAATCGGCAGCAGGGATTCGAGCCGAGTCAGATCGCCCCAGAACCGAGCGGTGTCGTTCGTCGAATCATCGGCCCCCGCGCGATCACCCGGAGGACCAAGGGCCGATCGATCGACCGGCGTGGCACCGGTCGCCGAAGTGTCGAGTTGTTGGGCGCGAGTGCGGTCCGATGCCCTCCGCGCCGACGGGGCCAAGACCGCCGCTGGCGTCGGGGCTGGCGTCCAGGGTGCCACGCTCGTCTCGGCTCTCGCATCGACCCTGTCATCGACCCTGGCATCGACCCTGGCTCGTTGAGCGAGGATTGGCGGCGAGCCAACAAGGGCCGAGGGACGGGAGGGAGTCGTTGGTTCGACCCGGCGAAGTACACCCGGAAAGCGAGCACCAACATCGGGATCGTCCATCAGGCCGCGCGGCGGGACTGAGCGTTCGATCGGGCGGGTTCGCTCGGCCAGGGTGGCGTCGTCGAACAGACCGAGTGCGCCGTTCATGAGCTGGCCCACTCGTTCCTGGGCAGAAACATGGTCGGCCCGGTCGAGCATCGCTTGGCCTGGCGTCACGATCGGTTCCGGGTTCACCCCATGACGAGGTCCTCTGGTGAGCGGACCGTGCTCGGCCACGATCGTGCTCGAGCCGATCACGCCGAAGTCGTCGTCGATCGGCGCAAGATCCTCAGGGGCGAAGCGGCGAACCGGTCGTTTCTCGATGGTTGGGGGAGTCGGCGTCGATGACGCCCCGATGGCGTCGACCCATGCCTGCTCGGATTCCATGGCCGCAGTGAGGCTCGCGATCAAGTCATCATCGGCGTCGATGGTGTCGCTCACCGAGAGGTGCCCGGCACCAGCGGCTTCCTCAGCGGCATCAGCGCGACGCCGCCCGAAACGCCGACCCGAACGCTGTTCCTCGCCGGGGGTCGATGGACGTTGCGATGGTGGCGAGGCCAACACCTCGAAGCCCTCCTTGCGGAAGAAGCCCGCGATGCCGCCGGTGCGGATGCGGTTGGCCTCGTGGATCGTGGCCTGGTCGCCGAGTTCGGAGCGGACCTCGCGGAGGAGGGCGCTCAGCTCAGGCCCGGTGTAGCGCTGCTGTGGTGTCATAGTTCACGGTTCCCAGTGTTTCGATTCGGAGGTGGCTACCGAGTTCGTCGATGGCCAAGACCGTAGGGTCGAGGTCGGTGAGGGCAAGAAGGCGACGCAGTGGCCGCCGGAGGGGTTTCGAGGTGAGGATGACCGGCATCATTCCGGACTGCTCAGCGGCGTGCATCTGGGTCCGGAAGCTGTTGACCATGTGGCCGATTTCATCAGGCGCAAGGGCGAACTCGTACCCGCTCGGGCCTTCACGAAGGCTGCCGAGGAGCGCCTGTTCGAGGTGCGGGCTCAACGTGATGACCGGCAGAATGCCTTGCTCGGTTGCGCTGCCGGCAGAGATCGAGGACCCGAGTGCGGTACGCACGGCCTCGGACAGTTCGAACTGGTTCCTGGTGAGCCGGGCCCGCTCGCCCAAGACGTCGAGAATCCGCACGATGTCGCGAATCGGCACTCGCTCGTCGAGGAGATCTTGGAGTACTCGCTGCACTTCGGCGATGGTCAGATCGTTGGCCGCGAGTTCGTCGACGACCGCAGGATCGGATTGGCGGACCAGATCGACGAGGTCCTTGACCTCCTGGCGGCTCAGCAGCTTGGCGGCGTGCTGGCGGACGATCTCGGCCAGGTGGGTGGCGATGACCGACGGCCGGTCGACGACCGTGCCGTCGATGGCATCGGCGAGGGCTCGCTGTTCGGTGCGAATCCATTTGGCCGGCAGTCCGAAGACCGGCTCGGTCGTCTCGATGCCGGGAAGGCGGTCGAGCTGGTCGGCAATCACGAGCACGTGCCCGGGCGGAGCGTTGCCCCGTGCCATCTCGACACCGTGCATGGTGATGAGGTAGTCGCCCGAGCCCAGGTCGATGTTGTCTCGGGTCCGCACCGGGGGGATGATGAGACCCATCTCCATGGCGATCTTTCGCCGTAGTGCTCGCACCCGGTCGAGGAGGTCACCACCCATGGATGGATCGACGAGATCCACCATGTCGACTGCCAACTCGAGGCCGAGAGGTTCGGGGCGAATGTCCATGGCCAGTTGCCGAGGATCGTCCTCGTTCGGTGCCTCGTCCGCCGGCGCGACCGCAACCCCACCGGTCGCGGCGAGCGAGGCTCTCTCGGTCTCGGAGTCGAACCGTCGGCTCAAGACGATGAGGGCGCCGCCAGTGGCAAAGAACGGGATCTTGGGAAGGCCGGGAGCGAGCCCGAGGGCGATGATGGCGATACCGGCGTAGAAGAAGGCAGTGGCTTGGCCTCGGAACTGGGCGCCGATGTCGGTACCGAGGTCCTGGTCGTTCGAGGCTCGGGTGAC
The DNA here is from genome assembly GCA_038212405.1 of Acidimicrobiales bacterium. Lineage (GTDB taxonomy): Bacteria > Actinomycetota > Acidimicrobiia > Acidimicrobiales > SZUA-35 > JBBQUN01. The sequence goes on from JBBQUN010000112.1 coordinate 7,223, forward strand.
GATGATGCCCGAGGCGATCGAGATCAACAGCGCCGGGATCTGCGAGACGAGTCCGTCGCCGACCGTCAGCGACGAGAAGTTCGAGGCGGCCTCGCCGAACGGCATCCCCATCTGGACGACCCCGATGACCAAGCCACCGATCAGGTTGATCAGAGTGATGAGAACGCCCGCGATGGCGTCGCCTTTGACGAACTTCGACGCGCCGTCCATCGCGCCGTAGAAGTCGGCCTCCTGGGTGACTTCGGTGCGGCGTGCTCGGGCGGTTTCCTCGTCGATCACACCGGCGCCGAGGTCGGCGTCGATGGCCATCTGCTTGCCGGGCATGGCGTCGAGGGTGAATCGGGCACCAACTTCGGCAACGCGTGAGGCGCCGTTGGTGATCACCACGAACTGGATGACGACGAGAATCATGAAGACCACGAGACCAACGACGACCGAGCCACCAACGACGAACGTGCCAAATGCCGTGATCACGCCACCGGCTTCACCGGTGGTGAGGATGAGGCGAGTCGATGACACGTTGAGGGCCAGCCGGAACAGGGTCGCCATGAGCAGCAGTGACGGGAAGGCACTCAGTTCGAGCGCCTTCGAGGTCAACATCGTTGCCAGTAACAGCATCACGCCGATGGCGATGTTCACCGAGATGAGCATGTCGAGGATGAAACCCGGCAAGGGAATCACCATCAGCGCAACAACGCCCATCATCATGGCGGAGAGAAGAGCTCCACCTGCACTACGAGATTTCACGTACAACCTGTTGGCCGGCCATCCATGGCGGTCCGGGTTGACTTCAGTGTCAGCTCGAAGCGTCGTCGCTCACTTGCGAAGTATTAGTGGAGGCCGGGCTCGATTGGATCACGCGGCGCGGCGGCGAGGTTTCGGCTTGGCGTTCGGGTCCTCGTCGGGAAGGCGCATGGCCGAGGCCGGGATCTTGACCCGTCGAATCGTGTCCGAGAACGAGCTGTTCGGATTGCGCATCACGAACGCCAGGACGATGGCGATGGCACGGAAGAGTTCGTTCGGCACGGTCTCGCCGACCTCGACGCGATCATGCAGGATGCGGGCGAGCGGACGGGCTTCCACGATGGGCACGCCCTTCGCCTTTGCCCGCTCGCGGATGCGCATGGCCAATTCGTCGCCACCCTTGGCGACGACTCGGGGGGCGCCGGTGCCCTCCTGGTATCTGATGGCAACCGCAACATGGGTCGGGTTCACGATCACGGCCGATGCATCGTCGACGGCGGCCAGCATCTGATTGCGCGTGAGCTTGGCGTGAGCCTGTCGGCGCCTGCCCTTGATCGCAGGATCGCCTTCGGATTGCTTGTACTCCTGCTTGACCTCTTCCTTGGTCATCTTCAGCTGCTTGTTGATCTTCCACCGCTGGTAGGCGTAATCGCCGCCGCCGACGAGCAAACCGGCGAAGGCCACCATGCGAACCAGATCGAGCATCTGCTGCCCGAGGCGGAGGGCGGCGGCATCGAGCGCAACGGGGATGGGGAGGAGATGCTCCTCGAGAATGGCGCGCAGCACCGTGGCCGACAGCACGCCGAGCACGAGCAATCGGATGATCGACTTGACCGTGTCCACCAGCGGCTCACTCGAGACCAGCCGCTTGAACCCGGCTTTCGGCGAGATGCGTTCCGGCTTGGGTTTGATGCCGTCTGCGCTGATCACCACGCCGCCTTGGAGGCCGAGCCCAACGACGATCGTCAGACAGACCAAGCCGAACATGGGCAGGAGTGCCGCCGTCATCAGAATGAGGATGTCATCGAGCCGTTCGACGACCAGGCCGAGCTGTCCGGTGGCCGCAGCATGCATCAACGTCACCGTTTCGGCTCGAAGCGACAGACCGAGACCTTTGATCAGTGACGGGACGAACCATGTCGACATGAGGAGTACCAGCCATTGCACCAGGTCGACCGACTTGGGAATCTGGCCTTTCTTTCGTGCGTCCTTCAGCTTCTTCGGTGTCGGTTTTTCTGACTTTTCACCTGAGGGTTTGGCCACGACTCACCCCCCGATGAGCTGGCTGCCCCAGCGAAGACCGTTCTCGAACAGCGACTCGGCGCCGTTGGTCACGAGTGGCAACGTGAGCGAGAGGATGAACAGCAGAATCAGCGACTTCACGGCGAAGCCGATGACCAACACGTTGAGTTTCGGTGCGGCGCGAGAGGCAATGCCAAGCACGATCTCGGTGAGGGCCATGGTGAGCAGGATCGGAAACGAGATCTCGATCGCCGCCAAGAAGAAGAGCCCTGCACCTTCGGTCACCATCTGTTCGAGTTGGTCCAGGCGGAGCCCGGTGAGTGGGGCCGCCTCGTAGCTCCGGATGACACCCTTGATGAGCAGGAGGTGGCCGTCCACGATGAAGAGCATCGTGATGCCAATCATCTGGTAGAGGCGCCCAACCGGCGCGACCTGGCTCTGCGTCGACGGGTCATAGAGCGCACCGGACGACAGCCCGGCTGCCATGTCGATCATGGAACCGGCGCTCGACATGGCCGCGAACAGGAGTTGGATGGTGAGGCCGAGCAGGATCCCGGTGAACACCTGGAAGAGAACGGCGCCAACGAGTCCGAGGACGTCGGTTGGCAAGACGCCAGGCATGGTCGTTGCCGAGCCAGGAGCGATGGCAAAGGCCAACGCGACGGCCAGCGCGATGCGCATGCGGTTCGGCATGAGCGCGCCAGAGAACGGCGGAGCGACCACGAAAACAGTCACCAGTCGAGTGGTGATCATCACGAAGGCAACGAGCACGCCGGGCTCGAACGAGAATTCCACCAGCGACCTACAGGTAGCCCGGGATGCCGGCGATCAGCTCGCGGGTGAAGTCGACGAGCAACTGCATCATCCACGATCCCGACACGATCAAGACGATGCCGACCGCCAAGAACTTGGGGACGAACGTGAGCGTCTGCTCCTGGATCTGGGTGATCGATTGCACCAGGCCGACCACGACGCCGACCACGATCGCAGTGAGCAGGATCGGGAGGGAAACCTTGGCCGACACCCACATGGCGTCGGTCAGCAATTGGATGAGCGCTGCTTCGTCCATGTCAGACCTTGAAACTCTCGAGCAGGGTCTGGACGATGAGCGACCAACCCCCAACCATGATGAACAGCATCAGTTTGAATGGGAGCGAGACGAAGACCGGAGGCAGCATCATCATGCCCAATGACATCAGCGTGGCCGAGACGATCAGGTCGATGACGACGAAGGGGATGAAGATGACCATGCCGATGATGAAGGCGGCCTTCAGCTCGTGGAGAAGAAAGGCGGGAATGAGCGACGACATCGAGATGTCCTCGGGTGTTGCTGGCTGCTCGGCGCCGCGGGCGTCGAGGATCATCGCCAGCTCATCGGTTGGCTCCTGGGCGAGCATGAACTCGCGCACCGGGCCCTGCGCCCGTTCCAGCGCTTCGCCCTGTTCGATCTGGCCATTGAGGAACGGCTGAAGGGCATCGATGTTGACCTGGTCGAGCGTTGGCGCCATGACGAACAAGCTCAAGAAGAGGGCCAGTCCGGTGATCACCTGATTGGGTGGTACACCCTGCAGGCCGAGAGCATTTCGAGTCATCGACAACACGATGACGATCCGGGTGAAGCTCGACAGCATGATCACCAGCGATGGCGCCAACGACAAGATGCCAAGGCCGATGATGAGGATCAACGACTGGCTGGGGGAGGAGTTGGCGTCGCCGACCGTCACCGTGACCAGATCGTTCGAACCGGTCGAATCCTCATCGGTGGCGTCATCGATACCGCTGTCGATCGTGCTGTCCGATGCATCGGCGTCGGTGTTGCGTGACAGGCCGTCGTCGAGCAGTCCGCCGAGCCCGGTGTCTTCTGCTGAGCGCTCGGCGCCCGGTGTTGGAAGATCGGGCGAGGTGACCGGGGGTGTGATCACCTGCGCGCCGGCGGTCGCAGGGGCCAGGCACGCAACACCGAGCACGATCACGAGCGCGGCAATCACGATGCCGAGCAACCGGCGAAGCCGCGTCGCGGCACCGGGCATCAGCCTCGCGCCGCGTCGAGACCCGATGGTGGTCGTGATTTGGAGGAAGCAGCCGACGTGGTCGACCCTCGATTGTGGTGACATCCAGGCCTTGGCCCGGGCCGGTTCAAGACTTGCGAACCGTGATTTCCCGGAGCGATTCGATCAGAGACATCCGTGGTTGGGTTGGCGAAAACATCGCCGGCAAGTGCTTCGGTGCCGCTTGCCTTTTGTCGGGAGAAGTACTGGGGTCCGATGCGGTGCGGCCCTTCGAGGCCACACTGCTTGCACTGATCGCCCGTGGTTCGTGCTCAGCGAGATCGATGCGATCGTCCTGATCGCTTGTGTCTTCGCTGAGCGGGGAGCAAAGATCATCACCTTCGGCCAGGAGTTGGACGCCGTGATCGCTGACCCCCAAGAGGAGGTGGCGTTCACCCACCCGGACCAGAGCCACCGAGGAATTGCGGCCCAACGGCCGTTGCGAGGTGATCTCGAGCGCGTCCTGTGTTGGGCCATTGCCGAGGAGGAACGTGAACTTGCCCGCTTTGGCCGAGCGCGCCATGAACCAGAGCAGCCCGCCAACGAAGGCGAGTGCCAGCAGCAAGCGCAGCATCAGCAAGAACGTCGACATCAGTGATGCGCCTCAGGGTCGATGACTTCGGAGATGCGAACCGCATACTCGCCGTCGATCACGACGACCTCACCGCGAGCAAGCAGCGTGCCGTTGACTCGAACGTCGACCGGGGAGCCAGCGGGGCGATCGAGTTCGACCACCGACCCAATGTGCAGCGCAAGCACTTCCGCGAGGGTCATATCGGTACGGCCCAGTTCGACCGAGACTTCGAGAGCGACATCGCGGAGCATGGCGAGGCCATTGTTCGCCGTTGCCCCCCGGTGGGTTGCGCCGCCCGCAGTATTCGTTGCCGCGGCCGACGATGTCGTGGATGACGATGTCGTGGATGTGGTTGTCGTGGATGTGGTTGCCGGGGGAGACTCGTTGCGGCGGTCAGCGATCCACAGGACCACACCGACAGCGTCTGCTCCCTTGGTGATCATGAGCGCTTCGGAAATGGAGGGGAACGAGGCAACAGCAGTGCCGACATCAGCGATCGGCGTGGGCGAGGTGAAGACCAGCCCGCTCACCGCTTCACCGAGCGAGGCCGTCACGATGGCGATCGCTTCATCGGCGCTGGTGCCCACCCGATCGATGATGGCGACGATGGCTTCGGGCAACGATTGTCCCGAACGAGAACCTTCGGCGACGAGCACCGAACCGGTCGTTGCGCTGATGGCAGCACCGGCGTCGGTGGGAACCACCGACAGGCCGAGCGACGCCAGTGTGGCGTTGAGGGCCTGAGCCGTGGTGCTGTCGAGGACCGTAGCGGTCATGAATGTGCTCCTGTGTTGGCGTTTGCTTGGGTTGCACCGGCGGCCGCCGAAGCTCCGAGCATCGGAAAGTCGTGTTGGGGGAGTGAGAGCACTTCGAAGACGAGTCGTTCGCCTCGTTGGCCGGCCTTGACGTTGAAGATCGCCACGTTGCCAACAGAGGCAACGAGTTGTCGGCCGAGATTCTGCCCGGTTCGAATCACGTCACCCGGCGCCAAACTGGCCATGGCCATGGCCGGCACACGGATGCCGGCGAAACCGACGACGATTGGCACGACCACCGGCTGCAACGCTGCTGCTGCTGCGCTCGTTCCGGTTGGTTCGCTGCGCCGGCGTCCATTGATTCGACGATCGACGATCTCCATGTGAGTTTGAAGGCTGAGAGGCGAGATGGCCAGTTGGCAACGCCCGCTGGCCTTCGGACTGGTCAGGGTGAGGCCGAACGACATCAAGATCTCGGCCACGCCGTCGCGCATCGTTGACTGATCGGCATGGTGAGCCTTGAAGCGAACCGGGCCCAGGTGCAGTTCTTTGGAAAACTGCTCGAACATCGCGACGGCGAGGTCGGTCAACAGGCCAGCTTCGAGTCCGGTCAGTGGTCGGGGTACGCCAGGATCGCCGTTGCCACCCAGCATGAGCGTCACGATCGAGAGCGCTACCTGGGTGTTGAACAACAAGAAGGCGGACTGGCCGGACTCATCGAGTGCGACCTCGACGTAGTCGATTGTTTCCTCGGCCACGCTCGAGATGGTGATGGTGTCGAGTCGATCGACATCGGCAAACACCTTGCTGGTTTAGTGTTCGAGGACCTCGCCACTCATGCGGACCATTTCGTGCAGTGACTGTTGGAAGGACGCTGAGCGTCCGCCGTTCAGCCATGATCCAGCGACACCAAAATCGTGGGGGCGTGCTCGGATCGCTGCGTTCTCAACGCCGGTGGCGCGCTCATCACTCGCTGAGCGATTCTCGTGAACGGCTTCTTCATCATTGGTAGAGCCATCGACGACATCGTCAGTGGTGTGCTCGGGCTGGGTCACCTGTGGAGAGTCGACAGAGCCGGAACCGGTATGAGCATGGTCGGCGCTTTGTCGAGGATTTCTCAAGCCGCTTGACGTCGCCGATTCGAAAGATCTGGGTTGGAGGGTCATGGGCGCTGGGCTTGGTCCGAGACTGATGCCAATCCAACAGTTCAACGGGTCATCAGTTCAACGGGTCATACGCCGCATCGTTCTCGCTCTACGACACTCCCCAACCGTGGTGGGTAGCAGGCAAGAAGCGCGATGCAACCGTCTTCTTGTGAGTGGAGGTACCTGCTTCAACATGATTCATCTGCCCTAAAACAAGCAAATAGCTCAATCAACAAGCAGGGCGTCCGAAGGAGCAGCATGAACCTGGAGGACGCATGACATCTCTGACGATCACCGCCGAGCAGCGCGCAATGGTGGAGAAGAACCTGCCGCTGGTCGAGCACATCGTGTCACGACTGGCCGCCCGCTTCGCATCGAACTACTCCCGCGAAGACTTGGTGCAAACCGGCACGATCGGTCTCATC
>JBBQUN010000113.1:0-13977 GCA_038212405.1 Acidimicrobiales bacterium
TCGATGAGCTCGGCCGCTTCCTTCAGGGGAATGACCCGCTCGAACGCGAGATCGTCCTCGATCACGATGTTCTGGACGTGTCGGGCTTCCATGGTGAGAATCAGCGACGATGCCGAGATCTTCTCGGCGTCGATCACCGACGAGCGGTGCTGATCGTTCACCGCAACACCGAGCTTGGCGACCGCCTTGGCCATGTCTGGCTCGAACGCTCGTCCATTTTCGAGGAACCCAGCCGAACGAAACAGGAGCCTCGATTCACCGAAGCGATCGCGCGCAATCACCTCAGCGGCTGGCGACCGGCAGATGTTCGCCGTACAGACGAAGAGGATCTGGTGTTGGCCAGGGGAGCGTTCGACGCTCGGTTCAGATTGTTCGGACACTGCTTTTCATACCTCACAGATCGGGCAGGGATCTACGGTAATCGCCCAATCCTCCTGATCGGCCAATCGGCTCCTAGTCTGAGGCGATGGTGTCCATGCCAACCGATCAGCTACCCGAGGGTGACGAGAAACGCCAAGCGGTGCGAACGATGTTCGACACCATCGCTCCGCGCTATGACCTCGTGAACCGGATCATGACCTTTCGGATGGACGTCGGCTGGCGGAAGAAGACGCTCGCGACGCTGCAACTGGGCCCCGGCGCCGTTGTGCTCGACCTGGCCTCCGGCACCGGCGATTTCAGTGTGGCGCTCGAGAAGCTCGGCCACCATCCCATTGGGATCGACCTGAGTTACGGCATGCTCGCTGCCGCTCAAACCGAGCACGATCGCGTGCAGGGCGACCTGCTGGCGCTGCCAATCGCCGACGGCACCGTCGATGCCGCAGTCTGCGGGTTCGCGCTACGCAACCTGGTGGCGCTGCCCCCGTTCTTCGCCGAGCTCCGGCGAGTCGTCCGCCCTGGCGGCCGAATCGCACTGGTCGATGTTTCGGCGCCCGACAACAAACTGATGGCGTGGGGGCACGGCATCTACTTCAACAAGATCGTGCCGAAGGTCGGCGGACTGCTCTCCGACGGTGCGGCCTATGCCTACCTTCCCAAGTCGGTGTCGTACCTGCCCGAACCGGGAATCATGCTCGACATGCTTGCTGCCGCTGGGTTCGATGATGTCGATCGACGACAGCTCAGCGGCGGCCTCGCGCAGCTCCTCACCGGTACCCGTCGCTGATTAGGGTCGAAGTACCCAGGGAAATCAGGTAACTCGCCTCGCCCACTCGGAGCGCGCGACAAACTACTGTCTTGCATGATGACAGTGACCTGCGCGGCGACTTTGACGACACTCGGACGTAAGGTCGACCTCTTCGGGGTCGATGTGACGATCTCGACCTATGACCATGCCGTCGGCGAAGTCATCGACGCCGCCAAGGCGAGGCGTTCGTTCGGACTCTCGGCGCTTGCTGTGCATGGTCTGATGGAAGCGGTGTCAGACCCGCGCTTCCGAGCGCAGGTGAACTCGCTGTCGATGTCGGTGCCTGATGGCCAACCGGTTCGTTGGGCGCTCAACATGCTCCACCACGCCGGCCTTCGAGACCGCGTGTATGGCCCCGAACTGACCTGGCGTGTGATCGAGGCAGCTGCCGATGAGGGTGTCGGACTCTACCTCTACGGTTCGACCGAAGAGACCTGCGCGAAGTTCGTGGAGTCCATTCGACATCGTCACCCTCAGGCCATCATCGCCGATGTCCAACCCGACCGATTTCGAGAAGCAACGCCCGAGGAAGACCTCGCCGACATCGACCGCATCAACAGGTCCGGTGCTGGCATCGTGCTGGTCGGTCGAGGCTGCCCACGCCAAGAACGTTGGGTCGCGGACCACATGGGTTCGGTTGATGCTGCCATGCTCGCCGTCGGCGCTGCCTTCGACTACGGCGCCGGAACGCTCGATCCACCCCCGGCATGGATGCAGCGGATCGGGTTGCAATGGCTCTACCGGCTTGGTCAAGAGCCAGGACGGCTCTGGAAGCGCTATCTGATCACCAATAGCAATTTCGTGCTGCACCTCGGACGGGCGATCATCAAACAGCGCTTCGCTCCGAGACCATGACCTTGGCTGGTCCGACCGTGTCGGTCGTCATGACCTCACACAATCCAGGCTCCTATCTTCGAGCAGCGGTCGAATCAGTGCTTGCCCAGACACTCACCGATATCGAAGTCCTGCTGATCGACGATGGCTCGACCGACGGATCGCTTGACTCCATCGCCGATATCGACGACCCGCGCCTGCGCGTGGAACGACAAGCGAACGCAGGACTTGGCACGCCGGTCAACCGTTGGCTCCGCGAAGCCAACGGCACGTTCATCATGCGAATGGACGCCGACGATCTGATCCATCCCGAGCGAGCCGAGCGCCAGGTCGACTTTCTGTTGGCGACTCCGAAGGTGGGCATCGTCGGTTCCCAGTATCGCTTCTTCAACGATCATGGCGATGGCCCAACCTCGAAACTCCCGCCCGACCACGAGACCATCACCCGCGGGATCGAACGGGGCTGGCACACGATTTCCCACGCCACCACGATGTACCGCAGCTCGCTCATTCGCGACGGTCTTGCCTACTCGTGGAATGGGCCCGGCGAAGACTGGAGCTTCTTCGGCGACGCCAGTCGCATGACGCAGCTCGCTGTTCTCGACGACGTTCTCTACTCCTATCGTTTGCATCCGGCGAGCAGCGCCTGGCAGGGCTCGCGGCAATCGGTGGAAGGGCTCGCGTTCGCCCGGGACCGACTTCGGCTGACCGCCACTGGTGCACCCTTGATCAGCCAACAAGAGTTCCTCGATCGCCGCTCGTCTCGAGTTCTCGATCTGGTGGATCGCACGCGCGCCACGTCTGGCGTCTACTACCGCCAAGCAATCATCGACCAGATCGAAGGGCGTGGAAGCCGCTCCAAGGCAACCAAGCTGGTTGCGGCCGCTCTCGATCCAGTGAAGACGATCGGCTGGGCCAAGAAGAGCCTGGCAAAGCGGGCGTCACGTCGATGATGGCGTTGACCGTCGATACTCGCCGATAGGGCGACCAAGCGCCGCGGAGCACTCCCCGACCCCCATCAGCAAATAGCGGCCTCCGTGCCACACCGTGCGACCAGACACGAAGGGCGTTGTCGCAATCAAGGCAGCACCAACGCCGATTCGGACCGATCCTCGAACGACGTGCTTGAGATGACAGGGAAGTCTTCGGCGTCGATCGGCCAGCTGAAGCTCGGTGGAGGCGAGCGATCCTCCCTTGCGCAAGAGACGCCGGGCCGCCCACTGGGGTTCGGTTCTCGATGCCGGCACGAACTCGAGAACCATCGCTGCAGGCGACGAGACGATGACGTGGCCCTTCGCGTGTAGACGGAGCCCGAGGTGGTGGTCTTCGCCACCCAACTGGCCGAAGAACGGGTCGAAGAGTGGCCCAAGTGAGTCGACGAGGCTGGTGCGGAGCAGTGCATTCCCAGTGGCAAAATATTCGGGCGACTCGCCTTCGACCAGCGTCGGCTCCTCGAAGAGGCGGGTCTGTTCGAGCCAGGGTGGTGGCGGCTCTTCAAAGACATACGAGACCAGCCCCATGACCGCATCGGCCTCGGGCACAGCAGCCAAGGTTCGTTCGAACTCGACGAGCCAGGACGGCTCGGGCACCTCATCGTCGTCGACGAAGGCAACCAGTGGCGTCGAAGCATGGGCAATCGCCGCATTCCGCGCTGCCGACAAGCCAGGTTCGGGAACGTGCACATAGCGAAGGTCGAGGTTGCCAAAGCCCGCCTCGACAACGGAGCGGGCCTCGGCCTCTGGGCTGTTGTCCAGTATCAGCGTCTGGGTCCATCGAAGGGTGCCCGATGGCCTCGCCACCTCGACCAGCCCAGCGAAGAGCCGTTGCAGTTCGTCATTGCGGCGATACGTGGCGACACACACCGTTACCTCCAACGTTGGCGAAGTCTGATCCAATTCGGCTGGCGTCATCGTCGGACTCTCGTCATCGTCGGGGTCTCGTCATCGTCGGGGTCTCGTCACCGTCGGGCTCTCGTCACCGTGCTGCGTTATCGGTGTCACCGCTGGCCTGAAAGGGACCACACAGGCCACGAGGCTACAGTCAACCGAATGATGCCAGCAGCTCAGACCACTTCGTCGACTGCGTCACGGGCGTCAGCGCAACGTTCGACGGGGCCAGGTTCGTTCGTGATGATCGCCCTGCTTTGCTCGCTTGGACTCCTCACCGCCTGCACAAGCGGGGGCTCTGATGCCTCGAACCCGGTCGCACCCGGCACGAATACTGCGCCATCGGTCACGGCGTCGGAGTCCGTGGTCGAATCAACCGAACCCGTTGCCACCACCGAACCCCCCTGCGCTCCTCTGACACCCGTTGATGACCCACAGGCGGTTGTCGATGCCGCTGGCGAAGGGCGGACGATCTGTTTCGAGGCCGGGCAGTTCGACCGGTTTTCCGTGGTTCCGCTCACCGGTCAGCACTTCCTTGGCGTTCCGGGCACCGTCCTCGACGGCAGCGGTGAGGTCCCACATGCGTTCGTCACCTATGCCGATCAAAAGGCCGATGACGTGATCATCGAGGGTCTCGAGATGACGGGTTACGTGAGTACCGAACGTTGCGAATCGTTCCGATCCGATTGTGCTGGTGCCGCAGTACGCGGCGGCGTCATCTTCCCCCATCTCTCGCTCGACCTCGAAGCAATCCCGGACCTGATCATCGACGACACCTCCAGCCTTCGCTGGACCGTGATCGGCAACGACATCCACGACAACCTCGGCACCGGCGTGAGTGTCGGCGACGGCATGCGGGTCGAGAACAACCAGATCAGGTCGAATTCACACCTTGGCATCGGTGGCGGCACGGTCGGCGACCTCCTCATCACCGGCAACACCATCACCGGCAACAGCTACGACGATCGAGTTCCGTCCAACTGGGAGTCGGGCCAGATCAAGCTCGGATTCGTGCACGATTCGGTCATTTCCAACAATCGCTTCACCGGCGTCGGACCGGTGATCTGGTGCGACATCCAATGCACGAACATCGAGATCGTGAACAACGACATTTCCGACATCATCGGCGGACGCGCCGTCGCCATTTTCTACGAGGTCTCTGAGTCCGCAGTGATCGAAGGCAACGTGATCGACAACGTTCGTGGCAGCTGCGCCCCAGCCGACGGAGTCGGTGTTCTGCTGTCGGAGTCTCGAGACGTGCTCGTCACCAACAACACGATCTCCAACGCTGAATCATTGGTACTCGTCCAACAAATCGATCGCAATCGATTCTCGAGCGACATCGAACACTGGGCGGTCACTGTCACCGCCGACACCGACAGCTTGTGGACGACCCGCAACCTCACCGTTTCCGACAACGTGCTCGGGCCGACTGCTGAGGGATGCAGCGGCGCTTCCGCCGGTCGTGTTGGTCTCCTGGTCGAGAACGTCGGCGCCCATCCCAACACCGAGAACGTGGTTCCGGAGGTGAGCTTTGTCAACAACGACTTCGCTGGCGGAGCCGACGAGGTTGCCTTCATCTGGCCGACCTCGCCAACACCGTTGAGCTTCGAAGAGTGGTCGCTTCTCGGCCAGAGCTGATCGACGCCTCGCTCAGGTTGCGACTACTCGATGACGTACAGCCGGGCGCTGAATCGGCCGAGGTCGAAACGGTCAGCGAGTCGAGCGGACGCAGGGAGAAGATCGACCGCCTCATCGAACACGAACTCGTCGCTCGCCGGCAGATCGCCCTTCCATACCGGCGCGCCATCGGCACCGTCGATGAGCCAGATCCGGTCGCCGGCCACACGTTCGGTCAGGAGTTCGGCATTGTTCGACAACTCGCCGTAGTCGAGCACCGGACCGATCGGTGGTACGGCAACGAAACGATCCGCCTCGTCCCTGAAGTAGTAGTCCAGTCCTGCGCGCTCCCAAGGCTGGGTGAAGGTGAGCACGTCGCCGGGCTCGGATCGTGCCCGAAGCTCTGACGACAGCGCCTCGAACTCCCATAGGTCGTCGGTGGCGATGCGCTCGGTTCGCACGATCCCGAGGCCCACCAAGGCGACAAGCGTCGCCATCGCCACGGCTCGGCGAGAGAAATCGGCCAGGAAGGTCCCAACAACGACGAAGGTCGCCGGCAGCGAGCCGATGAGCATCCGGTGCCACAGCAGCGGCTCGACGACCGACACGATCGTCGTCGTCAGCGGCGGCCCGAGCAACCAGATCCAGATCATCCAGGACTCGGCACTGCGCTCGGAACGCTGCAGCCATTGCTGGACGAGGGCCAAGGCAAAGATCGACAAAAAGGCCAGAATCAGGACGAAGCCCGAACCGTCTCGGGTCAAGACACCGTGATCACCAGCAAGCAATCGAGCACTTCGAACGATCACATCGAGACTCAGCGGCGGAGGAAATCCCGCAGCGTCTCGCCTTGCCGAGATGGCGATCAGCCCGAGTCCGGTCGCTGCTGCGAGTCCAACGGGGATCAGCCGCAGGATTGCCCGGTCGATTCGGTGCTTGAGGAGGACGGCAACGCCGATCGACGGGAGCGCGACGAGGGCAATGACGTGGGCCGAAATCGTGAGCAGCGTGGCGATACCCAGCCAGAGCCAATCGCGCGGTCGATCGCTTTCGAGGGCCCGGAGCAGGAGGAACCAGCTCACAGCCGACAGGCAGGCCAACATGGCGTACGAGCGCGCTTCGAAACCGTAAAACGTCAGGGGAACACTGGCCCCAGCGAGCAGCGCCGCAATGCCCGCAGCGCGCACGGTTGCTACTCGTCGAGCGATCAACCAGACCATTCCGATCGTGGCCAGAGCGAAGATGACCGACGGGAGGCGAAGCACGGTTGCGCTATCGCCGAACACGGTCACGACTCGCATGATCAGCATGTAGCCGAACATGTTCGAAACGGTCAGGTCGAGTGCGTCGATGAAGCTCGCCGTATCGGGCTGCGCAACGATCGACCAGGTGTAGGCCTCGTCGAGCCAGATCCCGCGTCGTGTGAGTCCGAAGGCCGCAGTGATGAGCAGGAGCAGCAGTCCGACGGGCAAACCATAGCGATCGACGAGTCGCCAGGCCATGCTCGAGACTGCCCGGTCTGCTTCAGTATCGAGCGATCGACCTGTAGTCCCTAGCGCCATTGGTGCCTCAATCCTCTACTGCTCGGGGTCCACTACGAACCGCAGAACGCTTGCCTCGCCGAAATCGGTCCGATCAGTCTCGATCATCGGCACGCCAAAGCGGGCAACGATGTCGGGGACTCGCCCTTCGTCAATGCGAACGACGACCCACAGCGCTCCGTTGGGCGGCGGGAGCGGCGAAAGCGGATACTCCTCGAGATTGGGATGACGAGGTGCCGTCCACCCAAGTGCCGGCGCCATCGGCCGAGCCATGCGGTCGACATCGCCTCGCAGCCAGGTGTAATACTCGAAAGGCGCTTGTGTGTAGGCCGGCTCGAAGGCAATCACGTCATCGGGCGACGCTCGATCGGCAACGAACTCCTCGACGCCTTCCCAGGCGACGGCTTCGATCCCGTAGCCCGTGACCGTCCGAGCGAGCAGCAGACCAAGCAGTGCCGCCGCGATCCCATGACCGGCGCGGCGATCGATCTGGCTGATCCGCTCGATCCCAACAGCGGCCAACGTCGCCGTTGCCGGCACCAGCGGCACGGCGTAACGAGCGATCATGAAGGCTCGACCAATGCTTCCCACCAACAACACCACGATCGGCACCGCGACCCACAAGAGGTACAACAGGTTGTTCTCCACGTAGGACGAACGCCGCCCAAACGGGAAGGCACCCACAAGCGCCAAGGCGACGGCGACGAGGGTTCCCGCAGCGCTGAGGAGCAAGGCGTCAGAGACGCGTTGAGCGCCGAAGGCCGCTGCAACCAGTTCAGCGAACGCACGGAGTCGGAACGTTCCGAGCCAACTCGTGTGGTCACCAGCTTCGAACATGGTCAGGTACACGAACGGCACACTCACCGCGGCCGCTGCGCCGACGCCGGCGGCGACGTTGACGATATCGAGGCGGTGCCGATTGGCAACGAGCCAGATTCCCTGAGCCATCAGAATCGGCAGGCCAAGTGGCTGCGCGTACAGCGTCAATGCTGCTACCACCCCCCATCGGACCCACGCCAGCGACCCGTCTGACTGCAGCGCCCGATCCATCAGCAGCCAGGACCAGGTGATGAGGAGGGCCAGCATCGTGTACGACCTGGCCTCCTGGGCATTCGTGATGAATGAGTAGGAAACCGCCAGAATGAAAACACCGAAGGTTGCCACTCGTGCGCCGAACCGAGGGGCGGCCAACCGGTACATCGGGTAGGGAACCGCTGCTGCGGCCACGACCGAAGGTAGACGGATCGCCCAGGGCTCGTTGCCGAGGAATGTCGAGAGTCGTACCGCAAGGAAATACAGTGATTGGCTGCCCCCGTCCTCAGCGACGCCGCGCCACCACGACGACCAGGAACCGCGGCCGAGCCCAGCCGTGATGGACTCATCGAGCCAAATGCTCCGACTGTTGAGAGACAGCAGTCCCAGCCCCATGATCACCATGGTCGCCATCGCCACCGGCAGCAGCCACTCTGGTTCGGCTTCGTCGCGATGTTCTGAGCCTGCGGTCGAATTCATACGCCGCCGTTGCTCCTGGTCGACTCAGTTGCCTTGGGCCTCACGAAAGGCCCATCGAGATGTTCTCAGCTGGCGCTGGAGGTGCGGCGTGACCGAACGGTCAACACGGCGCCAGCACCGACGAGCGTGGCACCAACCACGATCAGTGTCGTGGCGTCGCCCCCGGTGACCGGAAGCTGCTGCTTCCCAGCAACCGCTGGCGCGGCAACCGGGGTGGCTACGGCAACGGGCGCTGGTTCGAGCGTTACTGCTTGGACCTCGACCACGCACTTGGCGCCATCAATACTTGAAGCGCCTGCTGCGCAGGGGTCGCCCTGTGCTGCGGCAACAGCCGGAAACGCCAGGAATGCGAGGGCAATGCAGGGAAAGCCAAACTTGAGAGATTTCATCGGTGCCACCAGGGTGTGTCGGGATTGGCTCACACTAGCTCAAACATCCAGGCAACGTTCATGAGTTGAACCACCCGTTCGCCAACCTCGCGGTCAATTCGTCCGGATCAATCGATCGCTGCGCTCGCCATCATCGAAGTACGACTCGTCCCATTGCCACTCGACCGGACGTGGCCGAGCAGACGGAAGAAGCGAGACCGATTCCAACCCGGCCGACACTTCGAACGAGAGCCGAATCGAGATCGACTGACCAGGGCGAACACGGAATCGAGTTCCGAGCAACACCCCTTCGCCGTCGGGTCCGAACACCTCGAGAGGGACGGCGCTGACGAACCCGGCCTCAGAGGTCGCTCCTGGCAGCTCGACCACCAGCCGACCCAGATACTCACCCGGTTCCACGAGTTCGATCCACTCCCATGGTCCAACCACATACAGCGGCAGTTGATCCCCCTGGGAGACATTGTTCCGAATCGTGACGGTCAGGTCGACCACCGTTGCTTGCTGGCGCTGCGTCGTGGTTGCCGCAACGGCGACGTCGATGTACGGATCGAGCTTGGATGCCCCAAAATTCGCCACGAAGACCCCAAGATCGTTACCACTCGAACCTCCGTCGGCTCCCAACGTCTCCCACGCTCGCTGCTCAACTTCTCTTTCGCCGAATACAAGGAGGTTGCGACCGCGTATCAGCGATGGAATGACCTCCACCAGCTTGGCCAGATCATGGGGACCGGCGATCAGCGCTTCCAAGACACCGGAGGTCACCCTGGACAGCTTGGCGCGGCGAAGCGCTTGCTCTGCCTCGGAGGATCCGTAGGCCGCGTATTGATCCTTCAGCAGATAATCGAGCAGCGTCTCTTCGGAATAGGTCTCGCCATCGATCTCGACTGTTCCGATGACCCCAAGCAGGCGCGACAGTGCGTGGGCATCGACCAGAACGGCTCCGTCGACTTTTTGCTGGGTCTCTGCTCGCCACATTGCGACCGCTTGAGGACCCACGAACGCACCGAAACGGGGAGTGACCCCGAGTTTTCGGAAGTCGTTGGTTGGCTGAAGGAAGCCCCAGCGTTGCTCGATATCAGGGTCGACGATCGGTGTCTTCGGGACGGGGAAGAGCTCCTCGGTGGACTCGAGCCCGGTGAATTCCACTCCATCGTCGGTGAGGGCTACTTCGCCAACAGACAAGATCATGCCTCCGCCAACCTGCATCTCTGCGTTGTTCGCACCGAGGATGATGTAGCGCGACTCGTCCTTGAACGAACGAAGCCCGGCAGCGACGATCGCAGCATCGTTGAGCGAAGGCTCGTACTCCTCGATCATCCCTGCGATCTCGGTACGGGCATCGGCCAGCGGGCCGACCAGTCCTTCGGACGGACCAAGGTCAGCCGTAGCGACCAGCTCGTGGATCCGCTCGACGGACACCTGGATGGCGGCCAGGTCGAGAGATTGGAGCGATGCCGCGCCGGACCGGTCTGGGCTGTCGACCAGTTGCAGAAGCGTCTCGGCCTCTGTTGCTGCATCAGCACCGAGATCGGACAATGACCGAGCGGTGTGGAGTTGGCGTCCAACCACCGGAACGAGGCGAAGCGGCAGCAGCACTGGACTCGACAGATCGTTCCTGGCGCGTCGAAGGTCGGCTGCTCCGAAGCCAAGTTCGTCACGCACGTCCTCCAACTCGCCTTCCTTGACAGCGGGAACGGCGCGATCGATACGAACCCGTGCACTGTCGAGATGCGATTTCGCATCGAGCAACAGCACCACCGAGGTGGCAATCCACAGCAAGAAGCCCAACAGCAACCAGCGCCGAAGCGAATACCACGAAGCGAGTGGCAGCAGCCACCGCGCCGAGGGCGAATCAGATCGACCGTGCGGTCCATCGTCGACTAGGAGGTCCACCATGAACGCCCCTCCCCCCGACCCAAGGCACCGGCGAGAACTCCCAATCCCTCAGCGGCATCGACGATGCCGATCGCGACCCGGTGCCGAGAAAGGCGCAACCCACCGACGACGGCGCGAAACGAACCTACGACAACTCGACCGACGCCCGTCAGCACTCGCTCGTTCCGCCGCCCATCGACCATTCGCTCCGCTCGAGTGAAGTTGGCGGCGCCGATGTAGTGGCGCCGAACGACATGGCGAAGTCGAGCTCGATCGGATGGGACAATCGTGTCAACAAGCGCTCGTGGACTCCACACGATCGACGCCCCTGCCTTCGCCAGCGTCAACGACAAAAAGACGTCCTCGCCTCCTGAGACATTGAACCGCTCGTCGAACGGCCCATCGATCGAAGCGAGAAGTCCCGCCGAGAACAACGAGTTCCCGCACGCGGCGTAGGGAGCTGCGGACCCCTCACCTCGATTCGGAGGCATAGAGAACCCCGACGCCCGATACCAGGCAGGGAGGTGATCGCCAAGTACCTCGATCACCGGCCCGCCAACGATCGGCGCTCCGGTTGCACGCTGCGTGGACAGCAGCTGCGAAAGCCACTCCGGGTGGGGTGATTCGTCGTCATCGATGAAGGCAACGAAGTCCGCCCCCGCGTCCAAGGCGGCGGCAACGCCGGCATTGCGAGCATGGACAACACCACGCCGCTGCTGCACCGAATAGATGATCCGCAACCCATGCTGCTCGCGGGCCGCGTCGACCGTTGACTCTGCCGAGCGCGTCGGATCGTTGTCGACAACAACCACGACGAGCCGAGACGCCACCTTTGCATCCAGCACTTGTTTGGCGATGCCGGCGAGTGTGTCGGACAATCCCTCAGGCCGCTGGAAGGTGGCCAAGCACACACAGATCGTCGGTTCGATTTCGTTCACGGGACAGCGGGTCTCAGCTCTCGGGATCTGGTGGCAGCCTCGCGCACTATCTTAGGTGGAATGCCGCCACTCGATCGACGCTCCCCCGAGCCGCGCAACGATTTCGTGGCCTCGGTCATCATCCCTGCCCACAACGAGGCGAAGGTCATCGAGCGCTGCCTGCGCTCGATTCTGGACGCAAGTGAACCTGGCGAACTCGACATCGTCGTCGCATGCAACGGTTGCACCGACGCCACCGCCCTCATCGCTGCCGCTGTCGACACCAGCATCCGTGTGGTCTCCACTCCGATCGCGTCGAAGTGGGGAGCGCTCGATCTCGGCGATGCACACGCTGCGACCTTTCCGCGGATGTACGTCGATGCCGACGTTGCCGTCAGCCGGCGAGCCATTCAATCGCTCGCTGCGTCGATGCAACGCTCCGGCGCCGCGATCGGAGCCCCCGCCCTTCGGTTTCCCGACATGACCAAGAGCAGTCTCGTCGTTCGCCTTTTCTACCGCGGATGGAAACAGTCACCCTATTTCGATGATGCGTTGGTCGGATTCGGCTTCTACGCACTCTCCGAAGACGGCAGATCCCGGTTCGCCAACTTCCCAGCGACAATGGCCGAGGACTACTTCCTCCATCGACTCTTCACGGTGGAGGAGCGCCATGTCGACCAGACAGCGTGGTTCACCCCCATGCTGCCCCAGTCACTGAGCGATATCATCGGCGTTCACTCCCGACAGCTTGGCGCCAACGCAACCCTCGACGATTTCGCCACTGTCGAGGGCCACGATCTACCACAGCATCACCGACCGGCTGTCTGGCTACCGCTCGCCGCGCGAGATCCCCGCGCCTGGACTGCGCTCGGTGTGTTCGTCGCTGTTCGCCTCATCACCTGGGCAGTCAGCGTCAAGAAGCGGCGAGCACGCAACCAGGAGTGGACACGAGACCGAGGCACTCACGGGTCACCGTGACCGGCGACGAGCCCAGACTTCTCGGATGGCCGGACCCATCAGGAGCAACGGCTCGACGAGATAGCGGTACGCCAGTCGTCGGGGTTCGGCTGCGAGACGGTAGATCCACTCCAGGCCCAATCGACCCGCCCACCGAGGCGGACTGTGAATCGCCCCAGAGGCATAGTCGAGCCCCGCGCCGATGGCGAGCACCACCGGCGCCGTCAGTCGCTCACGTTGCTGGGTTGCCCAGCGTTCCTGAAGCGGCATCCCCATCCCGACGAACACGAGCGCCGGGTTGAACTCGTTCGCTGCGGCGACCACGGCAACCGATTCCACGGAGGTTGGTTCGTGATCGAAGTAGCCGTGATGACCGTCGATCTCCAAACCTGGGTGCAACGCTTTCAGCTTCTCGATTCCGCCATCGAGCGAATCCGACGTCCCCCCGATGTAGTAGATCCGCCACCCGTTGCTCGCACATGAATCGAGAAATTGGCTTTCCCAGTCGAGCCAAGTTGCTCGCATCGAGCGATCGACGCGACGACCCCCGAGCCGAGCAAGCCAAACGAGCGGCATACCGTCGGCATAGGCGAAATCACACCCCCAGTACAAGGCTCGATACGCTGCGTCCTGCTTCTGGAGGTAGACCCCATGGAGGTTCTGGTGGAAGATCAGGGACTTGGTCTTCGACTCGATCCGGCGAGCGAATTCGGCCATCAACTCCCCGGGAGTCAGAAAGGTGACCGGGGTATCGAGGATCTCGAAGCTGAGGAGACCAAGGGCCGCGCTGACATCCCTCGCTGACGTG
The DNA here is from genome assembly GCA_038212405.1 of Acidimicrobiales bacterium. Taxonomy (GTDB): domain Bacteria; phylum Actinomycetota; class Acidimicrobiia; order Acidimicrobiales; family SZUA-35; genus JBBQUN01. The sequence goes on from JBBQUN010000113.1 coordinate 13,526, forward strand.
GTCATACGCGTCATCCTTGAAGACCCAAGAACGCGACCGCTGCTCGAGGTGGCTTCACGATGGTAGAGAGTCGGCACATAGGGAATCGTTGGCCAGCGACGAGGCCATCTCTGCATCGATGCGATGTAGGAGGCGACCCTCGACCGGACGAGCGCAAGCCTAGCCATCCCTGGCTTCGGTCGCGCTCGCCGCGACGCCGCGACGATCGGTAAGGTGAGGTTTCGTACATCGGATTCATCCGCCGCCTCGACCCAGTTCGCAGGGATTCTTTGACTGCATTCGCGCCGCCAGAAGAACGTGCCCCTGCGCTCCACTTGGGGTCGACCCGGAACATCACCTGGAGCCGGTTACCTGCACGACCATCGAGGATCGAGCGGCTCTTCGCCTACCTCGGCGTCGTGTTGTTTTCGAGTGGATTACCAATCGATTGGTTCGTCATCTCATCGAGTGAC
>JBBQUN010000114.1:0-13800 GCA_038212405.1 Acidimicrobiales bacterium
CCGGGCGTCCCTCCCGGCCGTGACCGCCATGGCCCGAACCATCGCCCAGCGGTCGAACGCCATCGAGGCGATCCTGGATCCGTTCCGCAAGATCAGCCTGTTTCTCGGCTGCCTCATCGGCGTCGATTCGACCCTCAGCCACTGCAGCAGCGAGCCGCTCCTCGGCAGCCGCCATGAGTGCGGCGGCGAGGTCGTCTTCGGCGACTCCCTGAGCCGCAGCCGCCTCACCGAGAGTGCTGCCGCCCTCCAAGGCGGTTCGCAGCTCATCGGCGTCGAGACCGAGTTCGGTCAGGACCTCGGATTCGAGCAGCCGACCCTCGCCACGTCCACCCTTACCGCCCATGCCATGGCCCTCGCCGCCATTCGAACGATCACCAGGCACCCGGTTGACTGCATCGGTGACCCGAGCCTCGACGTTTTCGGTCATCACGGAGCCTCGATCCGCATCGAGGTCACCGGCATCGACTGCGCTGGCGATACGTGCCATTGCCTCCTCGACGAGTGCCGTCACCAATTCGGATTCGGTCACCCCCTGCGCCGCTGCGATCTCGACCAGGGTCTGACCATCGGCTCGCGCTGCTTGCAGCTCGTCGGAGGTCAGACCGAGAAGCGACTCGAGAGTTTCGGAGGCGATGGCAGCGCCGCGATGTCCTCGATCGCCGCGCTCGCGCATCGCTGTCGTTGCGTCGGTTTCGCTGCTTTCAGCGGTCGACTGGTCGGCACTCGACGAAGCATCCTGTGCTCCGGCGAGTCCGATTGGCGAGAACAGCGTGCCGATGGCGATGCCTCCGGCGAGGAGTGAACCAGCGAACGCCATGCGGCGGCCACTGCGGGAGATCGGGTCGGAAGTCGTGCTGGTCATGATTGGCCTTTCGGGCTCTTGGCTTGTGTGACCTCACTTTCGACGCCGATTGTTAGCAGTAGGTGATGAGCAGATCAGGGCTCGATCAGGGCTCGAGATGCTAGAACCATCGCAATGATCGTCACCGTTGTTCGCTTCACGCTCCCACAGCCCGTCAGTCTCGATGACGCTCGCGACCAGTTCGGCGCCAACGCCTCGTCGTACCTCGATGTGCCGGGTCTACTGTTCAAGGCGTATCTCCGCGGCGAAGACGGCGCCACCGCCGGCGGCGCCTACTGGTGGGCTGACCGAGCAAGCGCCGAAGCCAAATTCAATGACGACTGGCTTGCCGGCGTCACCGAGAAGTACGGAACACCCCCGAGCATCGAGTATTTCGACGCTCCCGTGGTCGTGGATCCCCAGCAACAGGTCATCCGCACCGAACCCCCGCTGATGCCCTGAAACGAGCGAACGCCGAGACCCGAAGGCCTCGGCGTTCAACCAACCAATGGGGTGGCCCCTGCACATGCAGGCTCTGATCACTCTGCGAGTGCTGGCCTCATGATCACTCTGCGAGTGCTGCGCACACCGTGTTCGTCATCAACGTCGCCAGCACGTACGGATCAGCATTGGCGTTCGGACGACGGTCCTCGATATAGCCCTTTTGGTCTTGTGCAACCTGCCATGGGATACGGATCGAGGCTCCCCGGTCGGATACCCCATAGCTGAAGGTGTCGTAGCGCTGGGTCTCGTGTGCTCCAGTGAGACGATCTTCGATGCCGGGGCCGTAGCCGGCAATGTGCTCAGCCGGCTTGCCCGGAGCGCCGAGTGCTTCACAAGCAGCAATGATGGGCTCGTAGCTCTCACGCATGGCCTTGGTCGAGAAGTTGGTGTGCATGCCAGCCCCGTTCCAGTCGCCCTTCATTGGCTTGGCATCGATGCTGACCTCGGTCCCGTGGTTCTCCGCGATCCGATAGAGCAGGTAGCGAGCCATCCACATGTGATCACCGACGGCAACGGTGTCGGCAGGACCGATCTGGAACTCCCACTGGCCGGGCATGACCTCGGCATTGGTACCCGAGATCGCGAGGCCAGCGACCATGCATGCCGTGGTGTGCGCCTCGACCAACTCGCGTCCGTGGATCTTCACGAAACCAACACCGCAGTAATACGGACCCTGCGGAGCCGGAAAGCCGGTGGGAGGGAACCCGGCAGGCCAGCCGGTGTAGCCATCGAGGAGGGTGTACTCCTGCTCGAGACCGAACCACGGCTCCTGATCGCCATACTTTTCCATCGCGGCGACCGCTGCTGCTCGGGTATTCGACGGGTGCGGTGACAGATCGGCGGTGAGGAGGGTCTCGCACAGCACGAGGATGTCGTTCCCCCCGCGAATCGGATCCGGGCACTGGAAGACCGGGCGGATCACCACGTCAGAATTGTCGCCGGTCGCTTGGTTGGTGCTGGAGCCGTCAAAGCCCCAGATACCTGGCTCATCGCCATCAGCCAGGATCTTGGTCTTACTGCGGACCTCTGCGTACGGCTCGCTGCCGTCGATCCAGATGTACTCAGCCCTATATGCCACGTTGGTTTCTCCAACTTCTCGAGTTGTCTTGGTTGACCGAAGTCGCCTCTAGTAAAGACCGCTCCAGCTGAATCGCCAATGTTTCAATTGTGAACGCACTGTGAACCGACAGGAGAAGAGTGACGCATCGGAATCCGGCTGCTATCTCTTGGATGGTGGAACGACAGCATGAATACGTCCTCCGGGCCGTCGAGGAACGCAACGTCAAACTGATCCGCCTCTGGTTCACCGACGTGCTGGGCCAGCTCAAGTCAGTAGCGATCTCACCAATCGAACTCGAGAATGCACTCGAAGAGGGCCTCCATTTCGACGGATCGGCCATCGACGGGTTCAGCCGAGTCCAAGAATCTGACGTTCTGGCCAAGCCAGACCCGGGCACGTTCGAGCTCCTGCCGTGGGCCGATGGCGGCTCGACCGGCCGGATGTTCTGCAACATCTTCAACCACGATGGCAAACCATTCGAGGGCGACCCCCGTCACGTGCTGCGCCGCAACCTCGGAAAGCTTCGAGATGCCGGCTTCGAGATGATGGCTGCCCCCGAGATGGAGTTCTTCTACTTCGCTGACGGCGATCCGCAATCGCCGCCGAAACCTCTCGATTCCGGCGGCTACTTCGACCTCACCACGAGCGACGTCGCTTCCGATCTTCGCCGACAGACCATCTCGGTACTCGAACAAATGGGTATCCCGGTCGAATATTCCTTCCACGAGGACTCACCGTCGCAACACGAAATCGATCTCCGCTACACCGGCGCGTCCGAAATGGCCGACCAGATCATGACCTTCCGCCTGGTCGTGCGTGAACTCGCCCTCGAACGGGGCCACTACGCCAGCTTCATGCCAAAGCCTCTCGCAGGGATGCAGGGATCAGGAATGCATTTGCACCTGTCGCTCTTCGAGGGGGACAACAACACCTTCCACGACGACGACACGCCCTATCACCTCAGCAAGACTGGCCAGCAATTCACCGCTGGCCTTCTTTACCACGCACGGGAAATCACCGCGATCACCAATCAGCTGGTCAACTCCTACAAACGGCTCGTCGTTGGCTATGAAGCTCCGGTCTGGGTTGGCTGGGCCCGCAACAACCGGTCGGCGCTCGTTCGAGTGCCGGTGACGAGGCCAGACAAGCACAGCTCGACTCGCATCGAGTTCCGCTCGCCCGACCCGGCGTGCAACCCGTACCTTGCGTTCTCGGTCATCGCCGCCGCCGGGCTGAAAGGCATCCAGGAGGGCTACGAACTTCCTGAGGAAGCAAGCGACAATCTGTTCGAACTCGATCAACGATCGGCAAAGAAGCTCGGCATCGCACCCCTCCCGACTTCGCTGGCTGAAGCGCTCGACGAGATGGAGCGTTCCGAGCTCGTACAAGAGGCCCTCGGTGAACACATCTTCGAATGGTTCCTGCGAAACAAGCGTGACGAATGGCGCAGCTACAAGGCACACGTCAGCCAGTGGGAACTCGAGCGATACTTACCGCGCTGGTGATCGGGATGGCTGAATCATTCGTCGTCTTCCCCAACCCACCGCCATCCGATCTGGCTCGCGCGCTCGACCTCGACGGCCATCGTTGGACCGCAGTGTCGTCGAGCACCGAACTCGCCAACGCTGAACCCGAAGAAGGCTTCACCGGCGCCATCATCGTTGCCGACGAACAAGCCGATGCCGCCTGGGCGCTGTGTCGAGACCTGCGTAAACGTGACGTCCCCATCGAGCCCCTCCTCCTGCTGGTTTCGGGCAACCAGCTCGAAGAGTTGGCGTCGCGCGATGACCAGTACGACGACTTCATCATCACCCCCTTCCACCCCCGCGAACTCGACGCACGCCTCAAACACCTCCTGTGGAGAGCCGGTCGAGGTGTACGCCCCGAACTCATCGAGTACGGTCCCATTGCGCTCAATGTCGAGACGTATCAGGCCTCGCTCGAGGGTCGGCCACTCGACCTGACCTACATGGAGTACGAGCTCCTACGGTTCTTGACCGCCCAGCCCGGCAAGGTCTTCACCCGCGAAACACTGCTCAACCGGGTGTGGGGATATGAGTACTACGGCGGCGCCCGCACCGTCGACGTGCACGTGCGCCGCCTCCGATCCAAACTCGGAGAGGAACACGCCAACCTGATCCAGACCATTCGCTCGGTTGGCTACAAGCTCGGTCAATCCCGCTGGGGCTGACACATTGGTTCGGCTGTCGCCTCACGGCTTCGCCGATCACCACCAACGCTCGACGCAGCCTCGTCCCTCGGCACGCCCGAACAACTCCCACACGGGTTCGGCTGTCGCCTCACGGCGTCGCCGACCCGGGTCACCACCGAGCTGCGGCCTCGTCCCTCGGCCTGCGACACCAGTCACTGGACATCATCCAGCGACTGGTGGCCGGTGCTCTACTTGGCGTAGAGGGCGTCGATTTCGTCGGCGAAGGTGGACATCACGCCACGGCGCTTCAGCTTCGAGGTCGGGGTCAGGAGCTCGGTGTCGGGAAGCCACTCGTCGGCAAGCACCTTGACCTTCTTCACCGCCTCAGCGTTGTTGAACTTGCTCATCGCCTCGGCAAGACCGGCATCGATCTCGGCGATCACCTCAGGGTTCTCCGCCAGCGCTGCCATCGTGGCATCAGCACCGGTGAGGCCGTTCTTGGCCGCCCACGCGGCAGCAGCGTCGGGATCGAGCACGACCAAGGCCGAAACGAATGGCTTCTGATCGCCAATGGCGCAGGCCTGACCAATCAAGGGGATCATCTTGAGTGACGCTTCGAGATTCGCCGGACTGATGTTCTTGCCGCCGGCGGTGATGATCAGTTCCTTCTTGCGATCGACGATCCTGAGGTAGCCGTCGTCGTCGATCTCACCGATGTCGCCAGTGTGGAACCAGCCATCGGCATCGATCGCTTCCGCGGTCTTCTCTGGGTCGTTCAGGTAACCGGGGAACACGTGCGGACCTCGGGTGAGCACCTCACCGTCCTCGCCCAACTCCAGCTCGACACCTTCGCCAGCAAAGCCCACGTACCCGGGCTTCACGGCTCCGGCCCAGGTGAGTGCAGCCGTGGTTTCGGAAAGGCCGTAGCCCTCGGTGAGCGGAACACCAATGGCACGGAACCACGCCATGATCTCGGCGGGCAACGGCGCGGCGCCGCTGATGGCGATCTTGGTTTCGCTCAGACCTACCAGTGGACGCACCTGGCTGAACGCCACCGCATCCAGGAAGTTCCACGTCTCGATCTCTTCGGGCGTTGCTGTGCCTCGGGTCATCTTCTCCATGATGGGCAGTGCGGCCTCGACCGCTTCGTTGAACGGCCCGCCCTTGGCCGGGTCGGCTGACAGCACGGCGTTGACACCGGCGTAGATCTTTTCCCACACGCGTGGCACGCCGATGAGGATGTGGGGGCTGGTCTCAGCGGCGTACGCCGCGATCTTCGAGGTATCTGGGCAACAGATCACCGTGGTCGCCAGGTTGATCATGTAGTAGTGGCCGAGCAGGCGTTCGAAGATGTGAGCCATCGGAAGGTATGAGATATAGCGCTTGCCCTCTGATCCGCCGATGTCGGTCTGGTCGGCGAGCTGCTGCTCCATCACGCCGAGGGTGAAGGTGACGTTCGAGTGGGTGAGCATCACGCCCTTTGGCGGGCCCGTCGTACCCGAGGTATAGATCACGGTTGCGAGGTCATCGGGCTGACAGGTCGACGCCAGCGGCTCGAGGTCGGCCGGCTCCGCAGCGGCAAGGTCGGCATAAGCCAGCGCGCCGGTGGAGCCATCTGGATCGTCAAGGACGACGATGTTCTCGAGTGTCGGGAGCGCGCTGCGCACCGAAGCAAACCGCTCGTAGAACGTGGCGTTCTCGACGACGGCGACCTTGGCACCGCAGTGCCCAACGAGGTACTCGATTTGCTCGGGTGCCGAGGAGTTGTAGATCGAGATCGGCGTTGCCCCAAGGAACATCGCCGCCAGATCAAGCGCATGGAACTCCGGGCGGTTCGCCAACATGATGACCGCGCGATCGCCGGGACCAACCCCGAGATCGCGTAGTGCGGTCGTGAGCCGCGCCGTCTCCTCGGCGAGTCGTTGCAGCGTCCACGATTCCCACTCGCCATCGGTGTTCTTCCAACGCAGCACCTCGGTGTCGGGGTACTCGGCCAGCGTCGAAAGGAAGCGCCGTGGGAGGTTGTCGAGGGCGATCTGGTCAGTTGTCATGCCACACATTGTGGCAAAGAACTCACCTCGGGGCGCATCAACTGTTCATTGGTTCACCCGAACTACTTCGGTTCGATGACCTCGAGCCCGCAGAAGGGGCGCAGCACCTCGGGGATGGCGATTGTCCCGTCAGCTTGCTGATGATTCTCGAAGATCATGAGCATCGTGCGACCGATCGCGCAGGCCGTGCCGTTGAGGGTGTGAGCGAACTCGGTTCCCCGGTCGGTCTTGATGCGGGTTCCCATGCGTCGAGCGGAGTAGTCGGTGTAGTTCGAGCACGAGGTCACCTCTCGATAGCTCTGCTCGGATGGGAGCCAGGCCTCGATGTCGTACTTCTTGGCCGCTGCGGCGCCCAGGTCGCCGCTGGCGACGGTGATCACCCGATGCGGGATCTCGAGCTCGGTGAAGATTTCTTGTTCGGTCGCCCGCAAGTACTCCAGCTCATCCCACGAGGTTGCAGGGTCGGCGTAGATGAACATTTCGATCTTGTCGAACTGGTGCACCCGGAACAGGCCCTGGGTGTCCTTGCCGTAGGTCCCTGCTTCGCGCCGGAAACACGACGAATAGCCGACGTACCGCTTCGGCAGATCGCCCTCTTCGAGCCGTTCCCCTCGATGGAGCCCGGCGAGACCGACCTCCGCTGTGCCAACGAGAAAGAGCTCGTCTTTTTCGAGTTCGTAGACCTGGTTGCGATCCGTCGGGAAGAACCCGGCGTCGATCATCATCTCTTCGCGAACGAGCACCGGCGGGATGACCGGAACGAAGGCCTTCCTGACCAGCTTGTTCAGTACGAACTGCACGAGACCGAATTGGAGGAGAACGGCATCGCCCATGACGTAGGCGAAGCGGCTGCCCGACATGCGAACTGCCCGTTCGGTATCGACCAGCCCGAGCCGTTCACCGATTTCGCCGTGCGATTCGGCCGGCGGCGGCGTCTCGATACCAAAGGTGGCCTCGACCCGAAAGTCGTCTTCGCCCCCGTCTGGCACGGTTTCATGGGCCGGATTGGGCACCGTGAGCGCCAAGTCCTTCACTGCCTGATCGGCCTCGGCCAGCCGGGCTTCGAGACCAGCGAGTTCAGACTTCAGGCCGGCAACGGCATCGATCTTGGCCTGGCGCTCTTCGGGCTTGGCCCGACCGATTTCTTTCGATGCGGCGTTCTGAGTGGCACGGAGCTCTTCGGTTGCTGTTCGTGCCGTGCGGGCCGTCTCGTCGGCGGCGACGAGGGCACTGATGGCCTCCTCCGTCGCTCCTTTGCGCAGTACGCCGGCTCGGTAGTCAGCGTCTTCTCTAAGTCGTCGGAGATCGATCACGATCGCGACAGTACCGCCGACACCGATCGGTCCGGGCGATTTGCGGTGATGGGGTCAAGCCCTCAGGACCATTGCGCTCAAGACCATTGCGCTCAAGACCATTGCGCTGCGTCATCGAAGCCACGCAACACGCCGACCACGTTGACGCCGAGTTCGTCTGTTGCATAGCCGCCCTCCATCACGAACACCGTTGGCAAACCGAGGGTGGCGAGACGGGCTCCGATCATGGGGTAGTCGTCGATGTCGAGTTGGAAGTCACTGATCGGGTCGTCTTTGAACGTATCGACCCCGAGCGAAACCACCAGCGCAGCGATGTCCGAGCCGACGAGGTCGGCTACCGCCGATTCGAACGCCGCCATCCACTCGCCAAGTTCGGTGCCTCGCGGCAAGGGGTAGTTGAAGTTTGCACCCGCCCCCTCACCCTCACCGGTCTCGTCGGCATGGCCAAGAAAGAACGGGAACTGCTGGCGCGGGTCGCAGTGGATCGAGGCGAAGACCACATCGGGCCGATCGTAGAAAATGTCTTGTGTCCCGTTGCCATGGTGATAATCGATGTCGAGGATTCCGACCTTTCCGGCACCGAGTCGTCGGAGTCGCTGTGCTGCAGCGGCAGCGTTGTTCACATAGCAGTAGCCACCGAACTGGTCTCTCGTCGCGTGATGACCTGGTGGGCGACACAGCGCAAACGCCGATCGCTCCCCGTCGGCAACGCGCTGGGCCGCGGTTTGGGCGATGGCCGCTGACTCGAGGGCAACGGTCCAGGTGTGTTCACCGATCGAGCAGTCGAGGGCAAAGCTGTAGTAGCCAAGTTGACCTTCGACATGATCGGGAACGATCGACCGAGTCCGATGACCGGGAAAACAAAACCCCATGGCCGACGATGCCGTGCGCCCGGCGGCAATCCATCGATCCCAGGCAGTGGCCATGAAGGCCAGGTAGTCATCGGCATGGATGATCGCCAGCTCGGCGATGTCGACCTCGTCCGGTTCGATGACCGGCCCCATCGCCGAAGCGTCGAGCGCTGCGACCACTCTGTCGGCTCGAACAGGCGACTCCCATGACGGAATCAGTTCACCGCCATCGAGTTCAGCCACATGATGGGCTTCGTGCACGTCGGAGCGGACGATGAGCACGGGGAGGTCGCTAACGGTTGGTTTCGATGAGTTCGGAACCCTCGTTGTCGGCCTCGGAACCGTTCTTCAACAACGTGCCGATGACGGCCGCAGGAAGCGCCATGGTCATCAAGAAGCCGACGGGAATCACGACGAGGAGAACGACAACGATGATGATGAAACCGATCATGGCCATCAGTCTGCCGCATCAGGGTCGCGTTCGGCGACTTCCCGGCCATCTGCTCAGTCGAGGTAGGCGAGCGCTTCGATCTCGATGAGGGCACCGAGCGGCAATTCTTTCACCGCAACGGCTGAGCGAGCCGGTCGATGGTCGCCGAACAGCTCGACGTACACCGAGTTCATCACGGCGTAGTCGGCCATCGAGGTCATGAACACCGTGGTCTTGACGACCTGGTCCATCCGACCGCCTCCTGATTCGAGAACCGCGGCGAGGTTGGCCATCGCCTGGCGCAGCTCTGCCTCGAGACCCCCAACAACAATGGCACCGTCGGCGATGCCGATCTGGCCGCTCGTGACGAGGAACGGTCCGGCAGCAACGACGGGGGTGTACGGGCCAACTGGTGTACTCATGGCGACATCATGCCATCAGTTCCGGTTGGCCACCTCGGAGCGAACCCATGGTGGGCCCACACCGCGCCGGCAACGGCGGCGAAGACGGCGTCAGATCCATTGACTGCAGGCTGGTCGTCCTCGACCAATTCGACTTCGACTCGGGGCATGTCGATCGCTCGGACGATCCCGAAACTTCGGATCGTCAGATCGTGGACCTCGCCCTGATCATCGACCGTCAGTGCCTCACTGGTCACCCATGAATAGGCCATGTGTGCCGCTCCGATGCAATAGGACCGCAGCACCACGGCATCAAGTACCTCGCCACAACGGACCCCGATCGTGATGACACCATCGCTCACCGAGGCTTTCGCCGCAGAACCGTTCGGTGCGGTGATCCATCCATTGACGCCGTTGACTGCCTGGCTGAGCACGAGGGCTTCCGCCCACCCCGCCGCACGGATCGCGCTGGAGCACGTCGGGCCATCGAGGTCGACCAGTTCGACGGTGAGATCTGGAGCCACGGCGGCGATCGCTGCTTCGACCCCCGGGGCGTCGGCGATCACGATCGTGCCGGTGCCATCGGCCCGAATTCCTGCTGCCACGGGAGGACGCTTCGGGCCCCAGCGGACCACGTCTTCGCGACTGAACAGCGCAAGGACGGGGCGTTCATGCTGGTCAGCCAACATTCGAGCTGCCCTACCAACGATCGAATCGACCTTGCCGCCGAAGGCACCGCCGTTGGCAAGCGGCGACGCAGGCTCGCCGCCTGGCTCGCACCATGCCGCGTCGGTCTCGAGGTAGCCAGGCTCGACCCAGGTGGTTTGCAGCGTGAATGCCCATGGGCGTCCCCCGTCATCGGGAAGCTCGATCGGCCAGCGGTGCTCTGCCGTCGTCCGCCGCCCCTGCACTTTGCCGGCAGCGGCCCTCGCCGCTTGCAGTGATGTACCCAGGGACCATTCGCCGGTACCGTTCGGCACGGCGATGAGCGCACCATCGGGAGCGGTATCGGCAGCGAAACCCCCTGCGCCCAGCGCAACCTCAGGTGACACCAACTGGGGGGCACCACCTTCGAGTGTGCCCCGCCGAGAGGCAGCGTCGAGATCGCGAGACTCTGACCGCGTACCGTCGTGGGCCCATGCGTCCTTGATGGTCTGCCACCCCGTACAACGGCAAAGATGCGCAAGCAACGCTTGGTCGACCGGCGCAGTGTCGTTGCGAGCTACGTCGTCGTTGCGAGCTACGTCGTCGTTGCGAGCGATGTCGTTGCGAGCGACGCCCTTTCGCTCGAGTGCCTCGAGGCGCATCACGATCCCGGGAGTGCAGAAGCCACATTGACTTCCGCCCGTCTCACAGAACCTCGTTCCCCAACGCTCGGCTCGCTCAGGTTCCAAGCCCTCGACCGTTGTCACCGAACGGCCGGCAACTCGACGAGCCGGCGTCACGCAGGCAACTCGTGGCTCGCCGTCGACGAGCACCGTGCAGCATCCGCACTGTCCTTGCGGGCTACAGCCATCCTTCACGCTGCGCACGCGCAGCTCGCCGCGAAGCACGCCGAGGAGGGTGTCGCCGACATCGGCGACCTGTACCGGCTGGCCATTCAGCTCGAAGACGAGGTTCTTCGGCCGCGGTTCGTCGTTCATGTCCGAAGGATATGGTCAGCCACGTGCCTACCCGAGCCTCGCAAGCGCTGAGCCGTCGACGTGTTCTCAAAGTGGGAGCCCTCGGAGTCTTGAGTGCCGCGACTGGAATCGGTTTCGCCGGGTGCGGTTCATCGGCAATATCCGACACCACCGCCGGCCCCCAGCTGGTACCCCTCTTCAATCCGAACCGTGTCATTGCCGCCGGTATCCCGCAACGCCTTCCGTTCGGCCTGGTCGACAACGGCATCACCCTCACCGGTGATGGCGCCCCGGTGCCGGCACGAATCCTGCGCGATGGACAAGTCATCGAGACCACTGAAGTGCTGGGCCGGGTCGTCTCCCACGACCACCCTGAGGGAACAGCCGAGCATCAGCACTCGGGACTCCTGCGCTACTACGCGCTGCGAACGACCCTGCCCTCACCCGGCATCTACGACGTCGAGTTCGACATCGCCGGCGTCAGCGCCACGGCACCAGTGCAAGCGTTCGATCCGAACGAGATCGAGGTTCTTCTTCCCGGCGCCGACTTCCCGTCGCTACTCACGCCGACCATCCTCGATCCAGCCGGAGTCGACGCACTGTGCACGCAGCCCGATGGGCCGTGTCCCTTCCATGAGCACACCGTTGCCGAACTGATCGACGCCGGTCGGCCAATGGCCGTGCTGGTCGCGGCCCCAGCCTTTTGTGCCACCGCTTACTGTGGACCCGTGCTCAGCACGCTGATCGAAGGAGCACCTGGCGCCCCCGACGTGGCCATGGTCCACCTCGAGTTCTACGCCAACGTCAAAGCAGTCAATGGCGATTTGGCGAGCGCGGATCTGCTCCTGGCTCCGTCGATGGCAGCGCTTGGACTCAGCTATGAGCCAGTGCTGTTCTTGGTCGACAGCGGCGGCGTGCTCGTCGACAGAATCGACAATGTGTTCGATCTCAGCGAACTCGAACCCGCGCTAGCGGCATTGCGATAGCGGCAGGAGCCCTGGCGTCAGTAGCGCTGCGCTTGAGCGAGCAGTCCCTCAGCTGAAGGACTGGCCGCAGCCACAGGTACGCTGCGCGTTGGGGTTGTCGATCGAGAAGCCAGCCTGTTGGAGACCGTCTTTGTAGTCGAGGGTCGCGCCGCTGAGCAGCTGAGCGCTGGTGGGATCCACGATCACTCGCACCCCTTCGCCAAAGGTCGAGGTGACGTCGTCGGCATCAGCGTCTGCGTCGAAGAACATCTCATAGCTGAAGCCGGAGCAGCCGCCGGGACGGACCGCAACACGAAGCGCAAGGGCTTCGTCGCCTTCTTCATCGAGAAGGGTCTTCAGCTTGCCTACGGCGTTTTCAGTAACAGTGATCATGCCAAGTCCTCCATGGAGACAGTGATTGAGAGGCTAGTGCTGACATGCGGTGACATGCACACCGGTCGAGAACCGTTGGACGGTTCAGCTCACGCCGGCGTCGGCTCCGGCGGCGGAGTCATCCGTTCGATCACGAGACGCTCACCAGCAATGGTGGACGATGGTATGAGCACTCGCTCACCGAGCGATGTCTCGATTTCGACGGCAGTGGGGTGGAGCCCCACGATGGTGCCTGCAAGGTCGCCCGTTTGGATTCGGTCGCCGATCGACACCATGCGACGCAGGGTGCGGGTGGCCGCTACCTCTCCAGCGATTTCTCGCCCGCCGAGCCCGACCAACAGCGTGAAGCTCGCTGCCAGCCCGAAGAAGATGGCGGCAACACCGAGGTTGACGACTGTCGTGTCGATTCCCAGTTGGGCGACAGCCAACAGCACGGCCATACCGACGATCGTTCCCCGTACCGCAAGCGAAACCTGTCGTTGCACTGACGCCGAGGCCCGAGCAGCGCCGGACCGATGGCCGTCAACGCAAATGCGTTGACCACGTTGGCCATGATCACGATGATGGCAGCCGACAGAACCCGCGGCAGGAACGCAATGAGGTCCCTGGGCATTTGGTCCAGCGCATCGGGGCTGATGACCCCAAGAGCACCGATGAGACCAGCGATCACCCAGGCCCACAACACCAGACTCGACAACGGTGAGGCCGCTTCCTTGAGTGCAGGCGGACGGGTCTCTTTTGCCAATGCTCGGTAGACGAGGCGCGAGGCAACCAGCCCCGCAAGAATCCCGCCGATCAGGGACCCTGCAACAACAATCCAGTCAGCGCCGCTCATATGTCCTCCTCCGTGAGCAACAACTTAGAGGTTTCCAGACCGGCACCGAACAAGTCACTCAGAACAACTGCTATTTGTCGCGAGCTCAAGCGGTCAACCACTCGGCCCTCCACTCGGGCCGACAGGCCCTCGTACGGTGCCAGCAAACTGCTCAGCGCCGAGGCAATGGCCGATGGGTCGAAACCGTCATTGGTTCCGCCGTCGAGTTGCTCGAGTTTCGTTGCGCAGCGCTCGCAGTCATCGACGTGAGCGGTGACTTCGGGCAGCTCGGCCTCAGAGCTGGAATTCAGCCATCGCCGAAGGGCGTCAGAGGAGGGGTGACGACGGATCATGACCACTCCCGCAATGCCGATGCGAGTTTGCGCCGAGCTCGCAGAAGTCG
>JBBQUN010000115.1:0-13784 GCA_038212405.1 Acidimicrobiales bacterium
TCTGAAAGGTGCTCGCCATGGGGGAAATCGTCGGAGTCGGACTCGTCTCGCACGTACCAACGATCATGTTGCCGCCCGAGGTACGTCGCGAACTCAATGAGGGCAACGAGATCTCCCTCGTTCCTGGCATGCACCGACTCAAGGCCGAGGTGCTCGGCCCACTCGATGCCGACACGATCGTGGTCCTCGACAGCCACTGGGCATCGACGGTCGAAGTGCTCGTTTCGGCGCACGAGCGCCGATCGGGTTTCTACACCTCCGAGGAGCTTCCCCGCGGCATGTCGTCGATCCCCTATGACCTGCCCGGCGATCCGGAACTGGCGCACCTCTTCGCCGAGGAGGTCGGCAACGGCGGGTCGTGGGCAACGGCAATCGACAACGAGCATCTGCCGATTCACTACCCGGTGATCAATCTGGCGCACTACCTGCAGGGCAATGAACGATGGATGGGCGTGTCCACCGTGCAGACCGGCGAGACCGATGACTTCCTCCTCTTCGGCCGGGCCCTGGCCCGAGCCGTCGAGCGATCCGATCGTCGGGTCGTCGTGCTCGCCTCCGGTGGCATGAGCCACCGCTTCTGGCCGTTGCGCCAACTCAGAGACCACGAAGCTTCTGGCCGCCAGCACCTGCGCACGCCCGAAGCAGCAGCAGCCGACGAGCAGCGACTCGAGTGGATGCAGGCGGGCGACCATCGCTCGATCATCGAGGCCATGCCCGAGTACGCAGCCTTTGCCCCCGAGGGTCGATTCGGTCACTACCTCACCATGGCTGCTGCTGTCGGTGGCGTCGAGTGTCGAGCACCCGGACGATTGTTCAGCGACTACGAGAACTCGGTCGGGACCGGGCAGGTCCACGTTTGGTTCGATCGCCCGGCCGGCGGTTGGCAGTCCGCCGACGCATAGCGCTACTTCTGACGGTGCGTTCGTGCCGTCAGTGCTCGGTCGACCAGCCAGCCCCAGACCGGCTCTTCGCCGTCGAGCATCTCGGGGTGCCACTGCACCGCAATCACATCGTGACCGTCGAGTTCGATCGCCTCGATCGTGCCATCGGGGGCACGCGCTGCGAGCGTCAATCCGTTGCCGAGTTCGTCGACCGTCTGGTGATGCAATGAGTTCGCCAGGTACGACTCGCCGTAGAGCGCGCCAACACGAGTCGAGGTGTCGAAGATGACGTCATGGCTCCGGGCGTTGGTCGCCACGTCATAGCGTGCGTGTTCGGGAACGCTCTGGTGCAACGTGCCACCGGCAAAGACGTTCAGCATCTGCAGGCCCCGACAGATGCCGAGCACCGGGAGGCCATGCTCGATCGCTCCACCCAACAGCGTGAACTCGAACGCATCGCGTTCGGGCTCGGTGTCGCTCGAGGTGTTCTCCTGCCCGTAGCGCTCGGGCTCGATGTCGGCGCCACCGGAAAGCACGATGCCGTCCAGGACCGGGAGGTAGGCAAGGGGATCGGCATCGACGGGCAAATGGATCGGCAGGCCTCCCGCAGCAAGCACCGCCCGGGTGTAGTCGGTGAAGTACAAATCGGTGTCGAGATGCCCGAGATTCTCGGGGAACCCCGCCATGGTGCCAACCTTGCGTCGCCGCCCGGGAAGGCCGATGAGTGGTTGCATCGTCGAGGTCATGGGGAGACATCGCCTTTCGTTTCGAGTTCGAAGCCGGCGACGTCGCTCAGGAACCAATCGACGAGGCGGAAGGTGTTCGGGCGGGCAACGGGTGCGTTGCGCTCGGTGTCGTCGAGCAGGTCCGCACCGGTTCGACCCAACTTCTCGAGCTCGCCGTGTCCGCCCATCTCGAGCCAGAACTCCACGTGGGCTCGATCCACCTCGGGATGGAATTGCACCCCGAGGTTCCGCCGAAGCCGAAATGCCTGCACGCACGTGTCGTCGGAGGCCAAGATCTCGGCCTCGGGTGGTGCGTCACTGCGGTCGTAGTGCCACTCCATCCACGGGCCGCTGGCGAGCACGTCGGGAATGGTCGATTCGACCTCGAACCAACCGACTTGTGGCACTTCCGCCGGCACGGTCGCGCCGCCGAGCGCCGACGCCAACGCTTGGAACCCGAAACACACGCCGAAGACCGGCGTGCCGGCAACGTCACAGGCTCGAAGGAAATCGAGTTCTCGACCGATCCAGGAACCGAGGGTGTCCTCGTCGTAGACCGACCAGACCGCACCCATGGGGACCACCAGATCGAACGATGCCGGATCAGGGAACGGTTCATGGCTGACGGGGTCGTCGACGGACGGCCCGATGCGGAACTCGACCAACTCGAAGCCGTGCTGCACGAGGCGCTCGCCGACCATCGTTGGCATCGAACCAGGGTCATGCATGATGATGAGGGCTCGCATCGGCGGGAGACTACCCCCGTTGCTCCCCGCTGAGACTGACTGGCCGTTCACGACAAATGCCGATCGAGCCCAGCGCGAATGTGGTCGACCATCACGGTCCGGGCGTGTTCTTCGTCGCCGGCAGCGACCGCTTCGATGAGGTTTCGGTGATCCTCGACCAGATCGGCTTCGGTCGTCGGATACATCTGGCCATAGGCGAACGACGCCAGGCTGGCCCCCCACAACGAATCGAAGGCCGACAGCAGGAGACCGTTTCCGCACTGTTCGAGAAACGAGCGGTGAATGGCCCGGTTGGCGGTGTAGGTGTTGCCATCGAGGGCTGCGGTCGCAACGGCGGACTCGACGAGCGATACCCGCTCGAGCCGATCAGGCTGAGCGCAGAGCAAGACAACGGCGTGCCCCTCGATCGCTTCTCGCGCTTGGTACAGCTCGAGAACTTCGCGATCGCCGACTGCTCGTACCTCGTAGCCTCGACGGCCGGTCGCTTCGATCAGACCCTCGCTTTCGAGCCGCAGCAGCGCGTCACGGACCGGCGTTCGTGAAACACCAAGTGTCTCGGCCAGTTGGTCCATGATCAACCGGTCGCCGGGAGCGATCCGCCGATCGAGCACCGCCTCGATCAGCGAGTCGTAGACCTGTTGGGCGAGCGAGGGCCGCTTCGTATCGATCGGAGCCATGACCGGTCGCACGCTGATGGTGACGGCGAGATCGTCAGGCACGGTAGCCATCCCGCGTCTGCGGCAACTTCGCGTCGAGTATTCGTGACGCAACGACCGTGCGAAGGATCTGTGCCGTTCCGCCGCCGATGGTGAACATACGAACGTCGCGGCACATGCGTTCGAGCGGTCGACGTCGTGAGTAGCCGGCGGCGCCGAAGAGTTGCAGCGCATCGTTCGTGACATCGATGGCGTTCTCGGCGGTGAAGATCTTCGCCTGAGCGGCGAGTGACGGATCGGGAAAGGCACTGCCGTTGGGGCCACGGGACTCGGCCGCCCGGTAGGTCAGACTGCGGGCAGCTTCGAGACGCGTGCTCATATCGGCCAGCATCCACTGCAACCCTTGGAACTCCGCGATCGGGCGCCCGAACTGCTCGCGCTGCTTCACGAACGCCAACGCCTGCTCGTAGGCGCCAGTGGCGATACCGAGGCCCACGGTGCCGGCGCCAACTCGCTGCGCGTTGTAGGCGTTCATCAGCTCGGCAAAACCACGCCGAAAGCCCGACGGTGGCATCAGGACCATGTTGTTCGGCACCGCCATGTCCTCGAACATCACCTCCGTCTCGGGGATGCCGCGAAGACCCATCGTGGGTTCGCGATCACCGATCACGAGCCCTTCGGTTTCGTCGCGGATGGCGATGAAACCGCCGAGTCCGAGCTCAGTGCCATCGGTGTCGAAGACCCGAGCAAAGATCAGGTGGAGCTTCGAGACGCCGCCACCGGTGATCCAGTGCTTCTTGCCATTGAGAACGAAATGGTCACCGACTCGATCGGCTCTCGTCGTCATCAGCGACGCCGCCGATCCGGCTTCGGGTTCGGTGATGCAGATGGCCGGCTTGTCGCCGGCCAGCACCATCGATGCGGCAAGCACCTTCTGCTCCTCGTTGCCGTAGGCCATGATCGCCGAGATCGCACCCATGTTGGCCTCGACCGCAATCCTTCCGGTCACGCCACAGACCCGAGCCAACTGTTCCACCACGAGCACCGCATCGAGCAGTGAGTGGCCGGGTCCACCGTATTCGGTTGGCACGCACATGCCGGTGAAGCCCGCCTGCTGCATGGCTTCGACGTTGTCCCACGGATATTGCTCGGTGCGATCGACCTCGGCCGCACGCGGTGCGATCACCGTGTCGGCAAGGTCGCGGGCGCGGGCCTGGAGGTCGAGCTGTTCATTCGTCAATTGCCACATGGGATTCCTCTGGTCGTCGAGTCGTTGGAAGCTGGTCGGCCCAGCGTGCGATCAGGTCGGCAATGGGTTCTTCGCCGAGGGTGGCTCCGAGGCGTTGGACCGACCCCGGCGTCTCGTCCAATCGAGGAACCACACCGGCGACCTGCATCTCACCACCGTCGTTCGTTGGCGCAGCAATGATCGACTGGCGTACGACGACTTGTTCGTGTGCGCAGAAGTCAGCGACGGTGTTGACGATCGAACACGGCACTCCAGCGGCCTCGGCCCGTGCCACCACGGTCGCCGCCGGCAGCCCGGCGACCCAATCGGCAACGATGCCGTTCACCTCATTGCGATGGGCCAGCCGCTGCTCGTTGGTCGCACACCGCTGATCGTGCATCAGCTCGGGTCGTCCCATGGCCTCGGTGAGCCGATCGAACATTCGGTCATTGGTGCAGGCAATGGTGACCCACCGGTGGTCATTGGCCAGGTAGTTGCTGTGCGGCACCGACCGATGCGTCTCGGCACCCATGCGGGCACGACCGACCCCGGTTGCTGCAAACACCGGCACCAGTTCGTCGAGGAATCTGGCAACCCCGTCATAGAGCGCAAGATCGACGAGTTGACCGCGCCCGCTCGTGTGCCGGTACTCGACGGCAAGCATGATGCCGAGTGCGCCGTACACCCCGGTGACGTAGTCGGCCAGCGCCGCCGACCCCGAGAGCCCGGGCTGCTCGCCCTCGATGCCGGTCAGATCGGTCATGCCGCAGAATGCCTCGGCGATCCTGGCAACCCCGGCCGCCTGCGCCAGCGGTCCGGTTCGACCGAAACCGCTCAGCGACAGTTGGATCAGACGTTGGTTGCCCTCTCTCAGGCGCTCGAAGCCGAGGCCCCAAGCATCCATGGTGCCGGTTCGATAGTTCTCGATGACGATGTCGGCATTGCTCGCCAGCGCACGGAAGGCGGCGGCGCCGTCGTTCGTGCGAAGATCGAGTTCGACACTGCGCTTGTTCCTCGTCTCGCTGAACCACCAGTAGGTGTCGCCACCCGGGCTCTGCGTTCCCAGCCTTCGCATGGGATCGCCAACGCTTGGCTGCTCGACCTTGATCACCTCGGCGCCGAACTCGCCCAGGATCGAGGCCGCGAACGGTCCGGCAACGATGGTGGCCGCATCGATCACCCGCAACCCGTCGAGTGGTCTCATGACCGCACGGCGACCGCAAGCTCGGCAACACCGTTCACGAAGTTCGACCGGACGTTGCGCTGTTCACCGGCGCGTGTCAGATGCAGGTTCCGACGAACCATTTCGTCGAGCAGCAGCGAGAGTTCGAGCCGGGCCAGGGACGCGCCGAGACAGTAGTGCGCTCCCCCACCACCGAAGGCAACGCTGGCCGGCACTCGGGGCCGGCGCAGGTCGAGTTCGAGCGCCCGCTCGAACACGGTCTCGTCGAAGTTCGCACTGGCGTACCACATGACGACCTTGTCGCCGGCAGCAATCGGTGTGCCCGAGAGCTCGGTGTCCCGCGTGGCCGTTCGCCGAAAGTACAGGATCGGCGAGCAATGGCGAACGACCTCGTCACCAGCAGCATCGATCACGGCGTGGCGTTGTGTGTCGAGCGCTTCGTCATCGCTCGACGAGTCCACGGCGCGAGCTCCCAGCCCGATGGCACGAAGGTCAGAGCCCAGCCGTTCGAACTGGTCGCCGAAATCCATCCATTGCGTTGCGAGGTGCGCCATCGCCGAGCGAGTTGTTTCGTTCCCGGCGAAGATCATCAGCTGGAAGAATCGGGCGAACTCGGTTTCGTCGAGTCGATCGCCATCGATCTCGGCGATCGCCAGTTTCGACAGGAGGTCGTCGCCCGGATTGGCGAGCACCCGGGCACGGGCCTTGGTCGCATAGTCGTAGATACCCCACGCCGCTGGACTGTTGAACGGAAGCTCACGAAGCGGCGTGGTGTTTCCATACGCCGAAGGGTCGAGTTCAACGCCGGCCGTACCCTCGACGAGATGATCAGACATCTCGATCATGAGCTGGTGGTCGGCATCGGGCACACCCAGGATGTCGCAGATCACGCCGATCGGAATCGGCGCCGCGACCGTACTCACCCAGTCGCCGCCGCCATTGGCCTCCAAGGTGTCGAGGGCATCGACGATCCGACGCTTCGCCGATGCTCGATAGCTGTTCACATGACGCGGGGTGAACGCCGCACTCACCAGGCGGCGCAGTCGCGTGTGCATCGGCGGATCGAGGTCGATCATCGATGCTCGCTTTGCCCGAACATCGGCGTCGATGTCGTAGATCTGGATGTGACCGAGTTCGGAAGAGAACGTGTCGGTGTCTCGTGAGACAGCGACGAGATCGGCATGTCGGGTGACCGACCAAAAGCCCTGGCCTCGCTGACTGTCGGGATTCCATACGAGCCCCGGTGCCGCACGAAGTCTTGCGAACAACTCATGCGGAATACCGTTGTCGAACAGGACTGGGTCGGTGATATCGAACTCGGCCGTGTCGAACTCGTTGGTGTTGAACGTGGTCATGCGTTGGGCTCCATCGTCATTGGTCGGAGGGGATCCACGGTTGGTGCGGGGGAACCACGACCACGCCTGCAGCAATATCGATGACCTGGCGCTGAGCGAGGGAGCCACCGATTCCCACGATGCGGTCGGACAACGCCGCCAACTGGGCGAGCGCCGACCCTCGACCGGCGCCGCGCAGGGCGAGCACCGCCGAGGTGAGCGGGCCGACCACCTCGACGAAGAGTTCGTCGTTCTGCGACACCGGTGGCCGGTGGGTCGCGAGCTGACTGGCGTGCCACTCGGCCCCGAAGTCAGGGTCAGCCAGACCGGCGAGCGCGGCGTGGAGATCGAGAAAGCCACAAGTGTGGCGCGCGGTCACGGTGCGCCACGCCTCGATGACCGGTTCCCAACGGACACCGACGTCGACGCCTCGATCTTCGAGCCGGACCAACAACGAGGTGAGATCAGACAGCGTGAAGGCGGCGTCGGCGTCGGCGGGGAGGCGATCGGCGATGGCCAAGGCTTCGTCTGCCCGACCATCGGCAACGAGGCGAATCCCGCGGTGCCACCACAGATGCGGTGCAAGCAGTTCCTGCGCCGGCCACACCCCGCCAGGATCGAGTACCGCATACAGCGCAGCCGAGTCGCCTCGCATCTCATGCACATGAGCCGCGGCGTGGCGGGCCCAAGCATCGCTGGCATCGATGGCCAGCGCCCGATTCGCGGCGTCGAGCGCATCGTCGTAGGCACCGAGCTCTTCGTGAGCAAAGGCCAAGTGACCAAGCACGATGCCGAACCCCGGTTCGTCGGGCGCGAACGCACCGATCGCCCGCTGGCTCGAGGCCAGGCGAGCGTGATCGTCGCCGATGTGGAGGTACACGTCGTGAGCTAGGCGAATGGCGGCAAGATCGCGGGGCCAGGCCTCGACGACGTTCTCCCAAGTAGCGGCGGCACGGGAGAAGTTGCCGGCAACGAGTTCGCGAACCGCTCGGCAATGACCCTGTTCGCGAGCACCCTGCTCACGTTGGCCCGTTTCGTCGCCGATCGATTCGAGGGCGACGAGATCAGCCGTGACCGTGGGGTGGTTGGCCGGTGCGCCGCCGAGTGTCATGGCCGCGACCCGAACGACGCGTCCGAGGACGAACGCGGGGTCTTGCTCGATGGCCGCCCCAAGCGTGCCGACGGGATCCCCCCGCAGCAGCAGCAGATCGCGCATCGCGTCGTCCCAGGCCTCGACGCTCGAAGGCAACGATGCTGCGACCGACACACCCCAGGCATCAGCTTCCGAATTTCGTATACGAAGCACGATCGAGACTCTAGATTCCTTGGTCGCTCCGACGCAAGCAACTCAGGACCCCACCCTCGATCGATCGGCAGGCGCAGGAACCCTGCTTGGTCCAAGATGTTCAGATGATCGATCGACCTGTCGTGCTCATCACCGGTGGCGGCTCCGGCATCGGCGAGGCAACCGCTCGCCGACTTCACCGCGATGACTGGGACGTGGCCGTGACCGGGCGCCGGCCGGCGCTCATCGGCCAGGTTGCCAACGAGATCAGCGGGTTGGCCATCGTTGGCGATACCGCGAATCCCGACGACGCGAGCGAGGCGATCACTGCGGTCATCGAGCGCTTCGGTCGGCTCGATGCCCTGGTCCTGAACGCAGGGCAAGGTGGCGTTGGCTCGCTCCAAGACTTCGATCATGAGCGGTTCGAGTCGGTCATGCACACCAACGTGACCGGCGCCGCCATCATGTCGAGCGCAGCGCTGCCCCACCTGATCGAGTCGAGGGGGTCGATCGTGTCGGTCGCCTCCGTCGCCGGCCTTCGGGCCGCACCGGAGTCACTGGCGTACTGCGCCTCCAAAGCCGCGATGATCATGCTCACGAACTGCATTGCCCTCGACCACGGCCCCGACGGTGTGCGAGCGAACTCGGTCTGCCCGGGTTGGACCCGCACCCCCATGGCCGACGCCGAGATGGACAGCGCCGCAGCACTGCTCAGCGACAGTGGAGAAGCAGTGGGTGGAGGAACGGTGATCGACCGGGAGGGCGCCTACCGGGCCGCCACCTCTCTCGTTCCGCTTCGCCGCGCTGCGAGCCCTGCCGAGGTTGCCGGAACCATTGCGTGGCTCGTCTCGAGCGATGCGTCGTACGTGACCGGAGCCGTCATCAACGTCGACGGCGGCAGCATCCAGGTCGATGTGGCCACCACGATCTTCTCGACCAACCCATGACGCGCAGGCCTGGGATGTTGATGATCCTCACCGAGAACGAGACGCTCGTCGACCGCAACGATCTCGGTGGCCTGATTCGATTGGCCGTGATCGCCGAGCAGGAAGGCTTCGACGCCGTCATGCTCAGCGAACATGTTGCGCTCGGCCCATCGGCGAATGCCAACGGGCTGCCACCCAACCCCCGCATGTATGCAGCTCCGGGCAATCAAGACCCTCGGATGTCGTGGCCAAGCACGATCGTGATGGCTGCCGCCATTGCCCAGGCAACCACGTCGATCCGCATCGTTCTCGGTGCCCTGATCACCCCGCTCCGCCATCCTGTGGTCCTGGCCAAGGATCTCGCAACACTCGATCGGTTGAGCGAAGGCCGACTCGTCGTCCAACCAACGGTCTCGTGGCACGAAGACGAGTACGCCGCCGTCGGCGTCGCATTCGACCAGCGCGGGCAGATCCTCGACGAGCAACTCGAAGCCATGTCCAGACTGTGGGGACCCTCGCCCGCCACCTTCCACGGCAACCATTTCGATTTCACCGATGTCTACTGCGAGCCGAAGCCATGGCGACCCGAGGGACCGCCACTCTGGTTCGGCGGGCAGTCACTTCATGCCCCGCTGTTGCGTCGACTGAGTCTTCGAGGATCGGGCTTCCACCCATTCGGCACGCCAACGATCACCGAACTCGAAGCGCTCGACGCCGCCATGGCCGCCAACGGCCGTTCGATCGACGACCTCGAACGTATCGGAGGGACGCGAGCAACCTTCAGCACCAGCGACGACACCGCCGACGTGATGGCGTCGATGTCGAGCTTCGGCGAACAACTCGCTGCGGGCTACACCACGTTCTGCATGAAGCCATCGCAACACACCGATGATCCAACCGACGTTCGCGAGATCTGTCAGCAGATGGTCGCTCACCTCGCCACGCTGACCACACAGTGACTATCGTTTGCTTCCAAACGACCAGACAGGACAGAGCTGCATGATCAAGACGATTCGACAGCAAGAGCTGGTGGACAAGATGGCCGACCTCGGACCGACGTTCGAGAAGCGCGCCTTCGAGTACGACAAGAACGCCGGGTTCCCGTACGAGAATTTCGACGACCTCGCTGCTGCCGGTTTCTTGAAGCTCTGCATCCCGGAACGATTCGGCGGGCTCGGTGCCGACTTCACCACCTATGCACTGGTGTCGGAAGAACTCGGCCGTCACTGCGGGTCAACGGCATTGACGTTCAACATGCACACCGCAACGTGTCTGTTGACTGGGCCGATCGCCGATGCGCTCGACCTCAGCCCCAGCGACCGGGCACTGCTCGACGAGAAGCGCAGTGTGATGTTCGCCGACATCTGCGACAACGCAACGATCCACGCCCAGCCGTTCTCCGAGGGGTTCAGCGCCGGCGCCACCACCGGCATCGCGACGACGGCAACGCCGGTCGAGGGCGGCTTCCGCATCAACGGCCGCAAGATCTTCGCCTCGCTGTCCGAGGCCGCCGGCATGCACAACGTGATCGTCGTGGTGCCTGGCGATGACCGGGTTCGCTTCATGGGTGTACCCGGCGACGCCGAGGGCATCTCGATCGTTGGCGACTGGGACCCGCTTGGCATGCGAGGCACCATCTCCAAAACACTGATCTTCGACGATGTGTTCGTACCGGCTGCCAATGAATGGCTACCGCCGGGCATGTTCGACCAGATGGCGACGGAGTTCCCGTACTTCTACATGACCCTGTCATTCACCTACCTCGGGATCATGCAAGCCATCATCGACTTCACCCGTGACTATCTCCGCGGCGACGGCACCAACTCGGCTCGGGCCGAACACCCGCAGAAGCAGGCGCTGTGGGCTCAGATGAACCTGCGCCATCAGCAAGCGCAGGCCCTGACGTATCGGGTGCTCGAGGAGGCCGACGCCTGCCCCACGGCCGAACAGATACACCGGGCCTGGTCGGCCATGGTCACCACCATGGAAGGAGCACCCGACATCGCCTCCATGGCCATGCGGGCCTGCGGCGGCCGTTCGCTGCTGCGACCGCTTCCGCTCGAACGACTGTTTCGAGACGCTCGCTGCGGCGCAACGATGCTGCCCTGGAGCGTCGAAGTCTGCCTCGACCGACTCGGCTCGTACGCCTTGGTCGGCGATCTCGACGGCGGCGACAACGCATCAGGCAAGACGATGCCCGGTCACGCAGTGGTGCAGCCGTGAGTTCGACGCCGCTCACGCAGTGGCAGTGGATCGAACGCTTCGGGCAACAGTTCCAAGCGTGCGGACTCCAGCCGGAGGAGACCGCCATCCTCTTGAGCGAGACTCGATCTCGCCCCGAGCTGGTCGAGACCGCCCGACTGGCGCTGGAACGATCCGGTGCGGCAACGATGCAGATCATCATGCCGACCCCGGGAAACCCCGGGCCGGTGCCGATTCGCAGTACTGGCGCGTCAGTCGCAATCGCCGGACACCGCAGCGCCATTGCCGCCATGGCTGACGCAGACTTCGTCGTCGACTGCACCGTCGAGGGCTTGCTGCATGCGCCCGAACTCAGCCAGATCCTCAGCGCCGGCACCCGTGTGCTCATGATCTCCAACGAGCATCCCGAGAACTTCGAACGCCTCCCCCACGACCCGGCACTCGCCGACCGGGTCGCTCTTGGCAAGGCCTTGCTCGAAGCCGCCACAACGATGCGCGTCACCTCGGCTGCCGGCACCGATCTCACCGTTGCGCTCGAGGGGGCCTTCCGCGCCGGATCGAGCGGATTCACCACCGAACCCGGCGACATCGCCCACTGGCCCGGCGGACTCGTGCTGGCATTCCCAGCAGCCGGATCGGTCAACGGCACGGTGGTCCTCGCCCCCGGTGACATCAATCTCACCTTTGCCGAGTACGTCCGCTCGCCCATCAAGCTCACGATCGTCGACGACTACATCGACGACATCAGCCCCCTCGATCCCGAATCGACCTTCGATGCCGAGCTGTTCGCGAGCTATCTCGGATCCTTCGGCGAACGTGATGCCTACGCCACCAGCCACGTTGGCTGGGGCATGAATCCCGCTGCCCGCTGGGACACCTTGGCCATGTTCGACCGGTCACAGATCAATGGCACCGAGGCCCGGGCCTTTGCGGGCAACTTCCTCTACAGCACCGGCGCCAACGAGGTCGCCGGACGCTTTTGTCGGGGGCACTTCGATCTGCCGATGCGCTCGTGCACTGTCGTCCTCGATGGGCCCGACGGCGTCACCACCGTGGTCGAAGCAGGACGGCTCCAACCACCGCTCATCTGATCATTCACGATCGTCGCGCCGTATCGCCTCCCTCCCTCGTCAACGCTCTCAGCAACAGCCGCAAAGGAACACCCACCATGACCAACTTCGCTCGCTACCGAGTGCTCTGGCCCGATCACCTCGGACTCGCTCGCGGCAAGTACCTGCCGGCTCGAGTCGCCGACCGCGGCACCGCCTTCTGCGTCGGCACGTACCTGCTCGGGTACGACCGTGAGATGTATGACGTCGAGATCGGGATGGACCCGACCGGCTTCCCCGACGTCGACGCTCGTTACGACCTCGGCGACGCTCGCCCTGGTTGGGAACCCGGCACGGGCGTGATCGTCACCGACATCACCAAAGACGGTGCGCTCTATCCCGTTGCTGCCCGCACGGCGCTTCGCAAGGCCATCGCCGATTGGAAGGCGCTCGGCTACACCGCCAAGGTCGGGATCGAACTCGAGGCGTACATCATGGAACCCGATGACGATGACGGCTGGCGACCATTCGATACCAAGTCGGCGTTCGTCTATGGAACCGGGCCCTTCACCGACCCCACCGGCCTGATCGACGAGCTGATGCTGGCGGCCGAAGCCAGCAACATCCCGGTCGAGACGTTCAATGCCGAATTCGACTTCCCCCAGTTCGAGCTCACACTCGAATATGGCGATGCCCTCGAAGCGGTCGACAACATCTTCCTGTTCAAGGAACTGGCGCGAGAGACGGCGTTGGGCCACGGCCTGCTCCTCACCTTCCTCGACAAGCCGATAGCCGAAAAGAGCGGCTCCGGCGTCCACATCAACTTCTCGCTGACCGATGACAACGGCAACAACGTGTTCGCCGATCCGTCGACCGATGACGGCCTCACCGATCTGGCTCGCCAGTGCATCGCCGGCCTGATCGCCCACCACGAGGGCATGTCGGCTCTGCTCGCGCCAACCGTCAACTCGCACAAGCGGCTGCGGCCCGGTGCGCTCGCCGGCTACTGGGCCAACTGGGGCCATGACCATCGAGTGGCTGCGGTGCGTATTCCTCCGCACCGCGGCTCGGCGACCCGAATCGAGCAACGCACCGGCGGTGGCACCGCCAACCCCTACACCGCAACCGCCGCCGTTTTGCAAGCCGCTCTGCTCGGGGTCACCAACGAACTCGTGTGCCCGGCACCCGAGACCGGCGACGGCTTCGATTCGATCAACACCGACCGTTGCGTCCCGTCATCGATGGCGGACGGCCTCGACGCCTTGGCGGCCGACACCGAGTTGTCGGCCGCGATCGGTCAGGCGCTCGTCGACAACTTTATCGGTATCAAGCGTCACGAGTGGGAGAGCTACGTCACTGCCACCCCCGATTGGGAAAACCAACTCGACGCCGTGACGCAGTGGGAACTCGACACCTACCTCCCGTTCCACTAGGAGCGTGGGTCGGTATCCGCTCGTGGTCGGGTGTGGTGTGAAAAACTTCGTGGGTGTCGGATGGTGGTGATGCCCGGTTGTTCGAGGTTGATGAGTCTGCTGGTGGTGTGAGGGTGACGGCGGGCGCGGCGAAGGT